>NZ_JBEZUP010000009.1:0-194652 GCF_040636485.1 Streptomyces sp. NPDC038707 | reverse complement strand
AGTCTCTGGCGGGTGTCGGGGTTGTCTTGCGTTTTTGGGTGCGTGACCGTCTCGTTGTGCGCTGAGTCTCTGGCGGGTGTCGGGGTTGTCTTGCGTTTTTGGGTGCGTGACCGTCTCGTTGTGCGCTGAGTCTCTGGCGGGTGTCGGGGTTGTCTTGCGTTGGGTGCGTGACCGGTCTCGTCGTGCGCTGAGTCTCTGGCGGGTGCTGGGGTTGTCTTGCGTTGGGTGCGTGACCGGTCTCGTCGTGCGCCGAGCCCTTGGCGGGCATCGGGGTCGTCTTGCGTCCGGGGGGTGACTGGCCTGTCGTGCGCCGAGTCCTTGGCGGCGCCGGGGTCGTCTTGCGTCGGGGGCGTGACCGGCCCGTCGTGTACGGAACCCCTGGCGGGCGCCGGGGCCGCCTCGCCTCGGACGCGTGACCGGCCCGCGTACGCCGGTGCCCGCGGTGGCCGTTCCGGCCCGGGTCAGTTCCGGTTCGTGTCCTGTCCCAGCAGTCCCGCCGTCGCAAGGTGCTTGGCGATCCGCTCGACCTCCTCGCCGGACAGCGGGATCTGGGGCTCGGCGGTCACCGGGCAGTCGATCACGCCCCGCAGGTGCAGCGCCGCCTTGAACGCGCCCAGCGCCGCCGAACTCCCGCCCATCCGCGCCGGGTCGCCCACGCGGACCATCCCGAACAGGGCGCACAGCCGCTCCTGTTCCGTCCGCGCGCCCTCCAGGTCGTCCGCCCGGCACTGCCGGTACAGCCGCACATACCCGTGCGGGTCGACGTTGGCCAGGCCCGGCACCGCCCCGTCCGCGCCCAGCGCCAGCGCCGCGTCGGTGATCTGCTCCGAGCCGGTCAGCACCCCGAACCCCGGGTGGGCGCGGGAGCCCGTGACCAGCTCCCGGAAGGCCGCCAGGTCCCCGCTGGAGTCCTTGATCCCGGCCAGTACGCCGTCCCCGGCGAGCCCCAGCACCAGATCCGCGGGGAGCTTGGTGTGCACGGCGACGGGGATGTCGTAGGCGATCACCGGGACCGGGCTGGCGGCGGCGATCCGGCGGAAGTGGTGGACGATCTCCGCCGGATGGGTGCGGGTGTAGAACGGGGCGGTGACGACGACGGCCTCCGCGCCGGCCCCGGTGACCGCCGCGACATGCTCCAGGACGCGCGGGGTCGTCATGTCGATCGCGCCGGCGATGACCGGCAACTGCCCGCCCAGGTGCGCGGTCACGGCCGCCACCACCTGCCGGCGCTGCGCGTCCGTCAGGAACGCCGCCTCCGAGGTCGAGCCCAGCAGGAACAGTCCGTGCACCCCCGCCTCCACCAGGAAGTCCACCAGGCGCAGCAGGGACGGCACGTCCACCTCGCGTTCCGGTGTCAGGGGCGTGCAGACGGGCGGGACGACACCGGTGAGCGGGGCGGGAAGGGTCATTCAGGGCTCCTGGCGCGCTAGGTCTCTGGTCGACGTGTCCTCCTCCACAGGATGGTGACACCGGTAGCGGTGAGCGGGGTGTGACGCGGCCGAGAAGTCCGGCATCACCCGCGCGCACAGCTCGTCGGCCTTCCAGCACCGGGTGCGGAACGGGCAGCCGCTCGGCGGGCGGGTCGCCGACGGCACCGGGCCGGTCAGCGGGATCGGGTCGATGGGGTCCAGCAGGCCGGGCGTCGCCGAGAACAGGGCCCGGGTGTACGGGTGGCGGGCCGCGTCGGTGACCCGGCCGGCCGGGGTCTCCTCCACGATCCGGCCCAGGTACATCGTGATGACCCGGTCGCTCATCCGCCGGACCGTCTGGATGTCGTGCGACACGAACACCAGGGCCAGGCCGAGGCGTTCCTTCAGGTCCAGCAGCAGGTTCAGGATCTGCGCGCGCACCGAGACGTCCAGGGCGCTGGTCGGCTCGTCGGCGACCACCAGCGCCGGGTCCAGGGCGAGCGCGCGGGCGATGGCCACCCGCTGCCGCTGCCCGCCCGACAGTTGCCCGGGCAGGGCGTCCGCGAGCGCCCCGGGCAGCCCCACCAGCGCCATCAGCTCCCGTACCCGCTCCTCGCGCTCGGCCCGGCTGCCGCGCCGGTGCACGTCCAGCGGGTCGCGCAGGATGCGGCGGACGGTCAGCCGGCGGTTCAGGGCGGTCGACGGGTCCTGGAGGACCAGCCCGGTGCCCGCGCCGACCGTGGCCCGGCGTTCGGCGGCCGGCATCGCCCACAGGTCCCGGCCGCGGAACGCCACCGTCCCCGCGACCGGCCGCTGGATGCCCACCAGCACCTGCGCCAGGGTCGACTTCCCGCACCCCGACTCACCGACCACGCCCACCGTCTCCCCGGCCGCCACGGACAGGTCGGCGCCGGTCAGGGCGTACACCCGGTCCCGCCGCAGCAGCCCGCCACCGCGCGCCCGGTGCACCACGTGCGCGTCCCGTACCTCCACCACAGCGGTCACTGCAGGGCCTCCTCGCTCTCCGCGGACGTCAGCTCGACCGCCGGGTGGTGGCAGGCGGCCGTGTGGGTGGCGGTGCCGGCCAGGGCCGGGGCGGTGGTGTGGCACACGTCGGTGGCCAGCGGGCAGCGGTCGGCGAACCGGCAGCCCGCCGGGAAGTCGGCCGGGGACGGCACGACGCCCTTGATCTGAGTCATCCGCTCCTCGGCGGACTCCAGCGACAGCACGCTGCCCAGCAGCCCGCGCGTGTAGTGGTGGGCCGGTGCCGCCACCAGGTCGGCGGTCACCCCGGTCTCCACGATCTGCCCGCCGTACATCACCGCCACCCGGTCGGTGACGTCCGCGACCAGCGCCAGGTCGTGCGAGACCAGGACCAGCGCGAAGCCCAGTTCCGCGCGCAGCCGCAGCAGCAGCTCCATGACCTGGGCCTGCACGGTGACGTCCAGCGCGGTGGTCGGCTCGTCGGCGACGATCAGCCCCGGCTCGCGGGACAGGGCCATGGCGATGAGCACGCGCTGGCGCTGCCCGCCGGACAGCTCGTGCGGATAGCTGCGCAGGGTGCGTTCCGGGTCCAGCCCGACCAGCGACAGCAGTTCGGCGGGGCTGCGCCGGCCGCCGCGCCGTACGAGCTGCCGGAGCTGGGCGCGGATGGTCATGGCCGGGTTGAGCGAGGACAGGGCGTCCTGGTAGACCATGGCCATCTCGTGGCCGAGCAGCCGGCGCCGTACCCGGGCCGGCTCGGTCAGCAGGTCCCGCTGCCGGAACCGCACCTGCCCGCCGGTCCGGGCCCCCTTCGGCTGGAGCCCCATCACGGTGAGCGCGGTCAGCGACTTGCCGCAGCCCGACTCGCCCACCAGGCCCAGCACCTCGCCGGGGTACACCTCGAAGCCGACCCCGGCGACGATGTCCACGCCCCGGTGCCGGTCCGGGAAGCCGATGGTGAGGTCCTCCACCGCGAGCACCGGCCGCCCGCTCCGGTCGGGCAGCGGCCGGGCCCGGGAGCGCAGCCGCCGGGCCGCCTCGGCGAGGCCGGGCAGCGGCAGCACCCCGCCGGCGCCCGGCTCGGGCGTCTGGAGCCGGTCCGCGGGCGCCCGCACCTCCCTGGGGGCGGGCGCGGCCCACGCGTCCGACACGCCCTCGGAGAGGATGTTCAGCGCCAGCACGGTGACCAGGATCAGCAGCCCCGGGAAGACGGTCGCCCACCAGCCGCCGGTCAGCACCATGTTCTTGCCGTCGGCGATGACACTGCCCCAGGACGGGTCCGGGGGGCGCACGCCCGCGCCGATGAAGGAGAGGGACGCCTCGAAGACGATGGCCTCGGCGACCTGGACCGTGCAGAACACCAGCACCGGGGCCGCGCAGTTGACGGCCACGTGACGCAGCACGATGTGCGGGGTGCGGGCGCCGATGACCCGTTCGGCGGTGACGTAGTCCTCGCCGTACTGGTCCAGCACGTTGGCCCGCACCACCCGCGCCACCGGCGGCGTGAACAGGAACGCGATGGCGCAGATCAGCACGCCGATCCCGCCGCCGAACACGGCCACCAGCACGGCCGCGAGCGCGATGCCGGGAAACGCCATCACCACGTCCAGGCAGCGCATCAGCGTCTCGTCCACGGCCTTGCGGGAGGTGGCGGCCACGGCACCGAGCACGGCCCCGGCCACCAGTGCCAGCGCGGTCGCGCCCAGCCCGATGGCCAGCGACCAGCGGGCGCCGTACATCAGCCGGCTCAGGATGTCCCGGCCCAGGCTGTCCTGCCCCATCCAGTGTGCGGCGGACGGCGCTCCCGTACCGCCCACCGGGTCCTGCTGGGCGAGCGGATCGTCCGGCGCCAGCACCGGGGCGAGGAGGGCGACCAGGACGACCACGGCCAGGAAACAGACGGCGGCCTTCGACACCAGCGGCAGCCGGCGCCAGCCGCGCAGCCGGACGCCGGGCCGCGACAGCCGCTCGGTGAGCCTCGCGCGCGTGACCATCAGCCCGCCCTCAGTCGTGGGTTGACCAGCAGATACAGGACGTCGATGACGAGGTTGACGACGACGAACCCGGTCGCGGTGGTCAGCACCACGCCCTGCACCACCGCCGGGTCGCCGTTCTGCACGGCGTCGATCATCAGCTTGCCCATGCCGGGCAGCGAGAAGATCGTCTCGATGACGACGGCACCGCCGAGCAGATAGCCGACCCGCAGCCCGAGCACGGTGAGCGGGTTGACCAGGGCGTTGCGCAGCACGTTCCGGCCGACCACCACGCGCGGCGGCAGCCCGCTGCCGATCGCCGTGCGCACGTAGTCCTTGTCCAGCTCCTCCACCACCGAGGTCCGCACGATCCGGGTGAGCTGGGCGGCGACCGGCAGGGAGAGGGCGACGGCGGGCAGCGCCATGGTCTTCAGCCAGCCGGTGACCGAGTCGCCCGGGTTGACGTAGCCGCCGGTGGGGAACCAGCCCCGGTCCACGGCGAGGTACTGGATCATCAGCAGTGCCAGCCAGAAGCCGGGCGCGGCGACCCCGACCAGCGAGACCACCCGGATGATCTGGTCCGGCAGCCGGTCCCGGTACACCGCCGCCGTCACCCCGCCCGCCAGCGCCAGCACGACGGCCAGGGCGAGCCCGAGGAACGTCAGCTGGAGGGTGAGCGGCAGGGCGGTGGTGACCTGGTCGACCACGGGGGCGCGGGTGAGGGCGCTGGTGCCGAGGTCGCCGTGCAGGAGGTCGCCTACGAAGTGGACGTAGCGCACGGGCAGCGGGTCCAGCAGTCCGTTGCGCTCCCGGAAGTCGCGCAGCTGCTCCGGTGTGGGGTTGGCGCCCTGGAAGAACGCGGACGCCGGGTCGACGTCCGAGAACCGCATCACCAGGAACACGAACAGCACGATGCCCAGCAGCAGCGGCACCAGCAGGGCGACCCGGCGGGCCAGGATGCGGACGACGGTGGTCATGCCGTCAGATCCAGCGGGCCTGGAGGAGGTTGAGGCCGGGGTAGGGCTGGGCCCGTATCCCGGAGAGTTCGCGCGGGTCCCAGGCGGTCATCAGCTCGTTGTGGACGACCGGGTACAGCACGGCCTGTTCGGCGACCACGTCGATGTAGTCCTGGATCATCGCCTTCTTCTTCGAGGGGTCCGGCTCCCGGGTCGCCCGGTCCATGTCCTTGAAGAGCTGCCGGGCGACCGGGTCGTCCGCCCACCGTGTGTAGCGCATCCACAGGTTCTCGGGGCCGTAGTTGTAACGCATGATCAGATCGGCGTCGAGGCCGAACTGGTTGGGGTTGGAGGCGGCGGCCACCACCTGGTAGTCCCGCTGCTGGTCCATTTTGGTGAACACGGCCGTGGTCTCCTGCGGCGCCAGCGTGGTGCGCACGCCCACGGCGTCCCAGCAGGACTTGACCGTCGGCAGGCAGTCCACGATCCAGCTGACGTTGACGGCCATGATCTCGACGTTCAGGCCCGACACCCCCGCGGCCTTCAGCAGCGCCCTCGCCTTGCCGGGGTCGTAGTCGTAGACGGTCCTGGCCCGCCGGTGGCTCGGGTTGCCCTCGTTGAGGAACGAGGACGCGGGCCTGCCGTGCCCCTTCAGGGCGACCCGCACCATCTTCTCGCTGTCGATGGCGTAGTGCAGGGCCTGGCGCACCCGGACGTCGTCGAAGGGCTTGTGCCGGGTGTTGAACATCAGGAACAGGTTGTTCATCCCGGCCCCGCCGGCCACCTTCAGCCCGCCCTGCTCCAGGCGGGGGATGTTGGCGTACGGGATGTTGTCGGCGATCTGCGCGCCGGCGCCGGTGCCGGAGATCCGGGCGACGCGGGAGGACGCGTCCACGATGGTCAGCCAGTTCATCTTCCGGAAGACGGGCCTGCGCGGGCCGTTGTACGCGGCGAACGCCTCGAAGGTGGTGTTCGACTTCGGGTGGTGCGCGGTCTGCCGGTACGGCCCCGAGCCCACGGCCAGCCCCTTGACCGCGTCGTCCCAGGCGCCGGGCCGGGAGTAGACGTGCGCGGGCATGATCTTGGCGAGGGTGAGCCGGGAGAGCCCGTCCGGGAACGGGAACCTGAGTTTCAGCTCGACGGTCCGGGCGCCGGCCTTGCGCACCGACTCCAGCCAGGAGGCGAAGAAACCCTTGGCGAGGGTCTGGGTCTTCGGGTCGAGGATCCGGTCGAAGACGAACACGACGTCGTCGGCGGTGACGGGTGTGCCGTCGTGGAAGGTGGCGCCGTCGCGCAGCGTGAACCGCCAGGTGGTCGCGTCCGGGTCGGCGGGCAGCGCGGTGGCGAGGGCGGGGTACGGCGCGCGGGTGATCGGGTCGGTGTCGAGAAGTCCCTCGTAGATGTGATTGTTGGCGGCCATCGCGAACGCGGACGCGGTCTGCGTCGGGTCCCAGCTGCCGTCGTTGCCGTAGCCGATGACGGCGGTCAGCGTCCGGTCCTTGCCGCCGCCCCCGCCGCCGGGGTCGTTGGTCGACTCCGGCCCGGCGGAACACCCCGCGAGCACCGCCCCCGCGCCCAGCACCCCGGCACCCAGCAGTAACGACCGGCGGCGCGGTGCCGGTACGTCGGGAATCACGTCGTCGCGCACGGGTCCTCCAGCAGGTCGGTGAGCCGATGAGGGGGAGGGGGCGGAGGGGAAAGCGGGTGGGAGGGTGAGATACGACGTCCTACGTCCTACGTCCGCTCGGTAGCGCGACGATAAGAGGGGCCGTGGGGGCGGTCAAGACAGCGCACGCGAACGAACCCGCGCGGCCCAGCTCCACCTGGGTGAATCCCGCCCGCCTCCGGCGCGTTCGCGTTCCGCCCCGCAGGACACCCGCACCGCCTGTCGGGGACCGCCGGCCACGGCCGACCCGGCCCCCGGACGCCGTCCGAGTGGAGAAGCGCAGCGTCACGCTTGATGTACAAAGCGTAAACTCGGAAACGGAAGGGGAGCAGTGTGAGCGGCATCGAAGAGGCGGAGGAGGCGTTGAGGGAATTGCGGTCGGCTCTCGAAAAGGCCGGGGTCGTTCTCCCGTCGCTGGGGCTCGATCCGGTGAGTCTCGTACGGGAAGTGCCCTGCCCGCTGGTGGACCTGGGCCGGTGTTCGGTGGACACCGCGCGCCGGCTGACGGCGGCACTGGCGGGGGAGGCGCGGTGAAACCCGTCGTCGGCAGTCATGTGATGGACACCCGCACCGGGAAGGTCGGCATCGTCATGGGGCACGAGGGGCCCTATGTCCAGGTCAGACCCTACGGCGGCGGGCGCGAGTGGGACGCCGAGCCGGGGGCGCTGCGCTGCGCCACCCCGGCCGAGCGGCTCAGCGCGGCCACCGCGTACGCCAACGCCCGCAGCCGCGGGGAGGTGCTCTAGCCGCTCCCGCGCATGGGCGAGAATGGGGCCATGAGTCTGTTCCGCGACGACGGCATCGTGCTGCGCACCCAGAAGCTGGGCGAGGCGGACCGGATCATCACCCTGCTCACGCGCGGGCACGGACGGGTGCGGGCGGTGGCCCGCGGGGTGCGGCGGACGAAGTCGAAGTTCGGGGCCCGGCTGGAGCCGTTCTCCCACGTGGACGTGCAGTTCTTCGCCCGTGGGAGCGAGCTGGTCGGGCGTGGCCTGCCGCTGTGCACGCAGAGCGAGACCATCGCTCCGTACGGCGGCGGCATCGTCACGGACTACGCCCGGTACACCGCCGGTACGGCCATGCTGGAGACCGCCGAGCGCTTCACCGACCACGAGGGCGAGCCCGCGGTGCAGCAGTACCTGCTGCTCGTCGGGGCGCTGCGGACACTCGCCCGGGGCGAGCACGCGCCGCACCTCGTCCTCGACGCCTTCCTGCTGCGGTCCCTGGCCGTCAACGGCTACGCGCCCAGCTTCGGCGACTGCGCCCGGTGCGGGATGCCGGGACCGAACCGGTTCTTCTCCGTGGCCTCCGGCGGCTCGGTGTGCGCCGACTGCCGGGTGCCCGGCAGCGTCGTGCCGTCCCCGCAGACCCTGGTCCTGCTGGGGGCGCTGCTTACGGGAGACTGGGAGACGGCGGACGCGTGCGAGCCGCGCCACGTCCGCGAGGGCAGCGGGCTGGTGTCCGCCTACCTGCACTGGCACCTGGAGCGGGGACTGCGCTCCCTGCGCTACGTAGAGAAGTAACCACGGCACGGGTCGAGGAGACGAGAAGCACATGGTCGTACGCGGGATCCTGGGGCGCCAGCGGCGCGAGTACAAGGCGCCGGAGCCGCATCCGTCCGGTGCGCGCGCGCCCAAGCTCCCGGGCGAACTGGTGCCGGACCACGTGGCGATCGTCATGGACGGCAACGGCCGGTGGGCCAAGGAGCGCGGGCTGCCGCGCACGGAGGGGCACAAGGTCGGCGCCGAGCGGGTGCTGGACGTGCTCCAGGGCTCGATCGAGATCGGCGTGCGCAACATCTCGCTGTACGCCTTCTCCACCGAGAACTGGAAGCGCTCGCCCGACGAGGTCCGCTTCCTGATGAACTTCAACCGCGACTTCATCCGCAAGACCCGCGACGAGCTCGACGCGCTCGGCATCCGGGTGCGCTGGGTGGGCCGGATGCCCAAGCTGTGGAAGTCGGTCGCCAAGGAGCTCCAGGTCGCCCAGGAGCAGACCAAGGGCAACGACCTGCTCACCCTGTACTTCTGCATGAACTACGGCGGCCGGGCCGAGATCGCCGACGCGGTGCAGGCCATCGCCGAGGAGGTGCGGGCGGGCCGGCTCGACCCGTCGAAGGTCACCGAGAAGACCGTCCAGAAGTACCTGTACTACCCCGACATGCCGGACGTCGACCTGTTCCTGCGGCCGAGCGGCGAGCAGCGCACCTCCAACTACCTGCTGTGGCAGAGCGCGTACGCCGAGATGGTCTTCCAGGACGTGCTGTGGCCCGACTTCGACCGCCGCGACCTGTGGCGGGCCTGCATGGAGTTCGCCTCCCGTGACCGCCGCTTCGGCGGCGCCGTCCCGAACGAGGAGCTGCTGGCGATGGAGGCCGCCATGAAGGGCGATTCCTGACCGTCGGGGTCACCCGCGCCCCGGCGGGGGCGCGGGGAACCGCGCGGCCGGCCACCACGCGCCCGCTGTCCCTCGGAGGCTAGCCCTCGGCGCACTCCGCGCACTCCGCGCACGTGCCGAAGATCTCCACCGTGTGGGCCACGTTGACGTAGCCGTGTTCCGCCGCGATGGCCTCCGCCCACTTCTCGACGGCCGGGCCCTCCACCTCCACGGCCTTGCCGCAGGCGCGGCAGACCAGGTGGTGGTGGTGTTCGCCGGTGGAGCAGCGGCGGTAGACGGACTCGCCGTCGGAGGTGCGCAGGACGTCGACCTCACCGGCCTCGGCGAGGGACTGGAGGGTGCGGTAGACCGTGGTCAGCCCGACGGAGTCGCCCTTGTGCTTGAGCATGTCGTGCAGCTCCTGGGCGCTGCGGAACTCGTCGACCTCGTCCAGGGCCGCCGCCACGGCTGCACGCTGGCGGGTAGCGCGCCCCTTCACGGGCGGTCCAGCGGTCGTCACCGTTGCCTCCTTCGATGGCTCGCTTCTGCCCGGGCCATTGTGCCAGCCCGGGCCGACAGCGGTCAGACGCCGATCTCGTCCCCGGCCCCCCGCGCGGCCGGAATCGTGCACTCGGCGGGGTCCGGGGCGGGCCGCGCGGCGGCCGCCGCGCGGGCGCGCCGCCGGGCCAGCGGGGTGGCGAGCGCGGTGAGCGCGAGGAAGGCGGCGATGGTCAGCAGGACGATCGTGGCGCCGGGCGGGACGTCCTGGTAGTACGACGTGACCGTGCCGCTGACGGTCACGGCCACGCCGAGGACCACGGCGATCACGAAGGTGACGGTGAAGCTGCGGGTGAGCTGCTGGGCCGCCGCCACGGGCACGACCATCAGCGCGGACACCAGCAGCAGCCCGACGACCCGCATGGCGACGGTCACGGTGACGGCCGCGGTGACGGCCGTCAGCAGGTTCAGCGCGCGCACCGGCAGGCCCGTGACCCGCGCGAACTCCTCGTCCTGGCTGACCGCGAACAGCTGGCGGCGCAGCCCCAGGGTGACCAGCAGCACGAAGGCGGCGAGCACACAGATCGCGGTCACGTCGGACGGGGAGACCGTGGAGAGGGAGCCGAACAGGTACGAGGTCAGGTTGGCGTTGGAGCCGCCCGGCGCCAGGTTGATCAGCATCACGCCGCCGGCCATGCCGCCGTAGAACAGCATGGCCAGGGCGATGTCGCCGCGCGTGCGGCCGTACCAGCGGATCAGCTCCATCAGGACCGCGCCGAGCACGGAGACGGCCGTCGCCATCCACACCGGGGAGGTGGAGAGCAGGAAGCCGAGGCCGACGCCGGTCATGGCCACGTGCCCGATGCCGTCGCCCATCAGGGCCTGGCGGCGCTGGACCAGGTAGATGCCGACCGCGGGCGCGGTGATGCCGACCAGCACGGCGGCCAGCAGCGCCCGCTGCATGAAGGCGTAGTTCAGGAATTCCATCAGCTCAGCAGTCCCGTGCGGATCGGTTCGGTGCCCGCCGGCGCGTGCGGGTGTACGTGGTCGTGGCCGGGCAGCGCGTGCTGGCCGACCGCGCGCGGCGGCGGGCCGTCGTGCAGGACGCAGCCGTCGCGCAGGACCACCGCGCGGTCGATCAGCGGCTCCAGCGGGCCCAGTTCGTGCAGCACGAGGAGGACCGTCGTACCGGCCTCCACCTGCTGCCGCAGGGTCTCGGCCAGGACCTCCTGGCTGGCCAGGTCGACGCCGGCCATCGGCTCGTCCATGATCAGCAGTTCCGGCTCGGAGACCAGCGCGCGGGCGATCAGCACCCGCTGGTGCTGGCCGCCGGACAGGGCGGTCACCGAGTCCTTGGCGCGGTCGGCCATGCCGACCAGCTCCAGGGCGCGGCGGACGGCTTCCCGGTCGGCCTTGCGGAAGGGCCCGAAGCGGGTGCGGGCCAGGCGGCCGGAGGAGACGATCTCGGTGACCGTCGCCGGGACGCCGCCCGCCGCCGTCGTGCGCTGCGGTACGTAGCCCACGCGCGCCCAGTCGCGGAAGGACCGGCGCGGGGTGCCGAACAGCTCGACCGTGCCGCCGCTGACCGGCACCTGGCCGATGGTCGCGCGGACGGCCGTGGACTTGCCGGAGCCGTTGGCGCCGAGCAGCGCGACGACCTCGCCGCGGCCCACGGTCAGGTCGATGCCGCGGAGCACGGGGCGGGCGCCGAGTTCGGCGGTCACCCCGCGCAGGGCTATGACGGGTTCGCCGGTGGTCATGGTGGTGCCTCCCGTGGCGTTCACTTGGCGCCCAGGGCCTGCTGGAGCGCCTTGAGGTTGGCCCGCTGCACCGCGAAGTAGTCCCGGCCGCGGGAGTGCTCGGTGATGCCCTCGACCGGGTCCAGGACGTCGGTCCTCAGGCCCGTGTCGTGCGCGATGGTCCTGGCGGTCTTGTCGCTGACCAGGGTTTCGTAGAAGACCGTGGAGACGCCGTCGGCCTTCGCCGTCCTCTCCAGGTCCCTGACCCGGGCGGCGCTCGGCTCGGACTCGGGGTCGAGGCCGTTGATGGCCTCCTCGGTGAGGCCGTAGCGCTCGGCGAGGTAGCCGAAGGCGGCGTGGGTGGTGATGAAGACCTTGCTCCTCGTGTGCGCGAGGCCGTCCGCGAACTCGGTGTCCAGCTGGTTCAGCTGCTTCACGAGGGCGGCGGTGTTCTTCTTGTAGTCGGCGGCGTGGCCGGGGTCGGCCTTCTCGAAGGCCTTGCCGACGCCCTCGGCGACCTGGGCGTAGCGCACCGGGTCGAGCCAGATGTGCGGGTCCTTGCCCGCCCCTTCGCCGCCCTCGTGGTGGTCGTGCTCGGCGGCGTGGCCGCCGACCTCGTTGCCGTGGTCCTCCAGCGTGGTCAGGGAGGCGGCGTCGATCTTCGTCTTCACCGGTGACTGGGCCACCGCCTCGTCGACGGAGGGCTGGAGGTTCTTCAGGTAGAGCACCGCGTCGGAGTCCTCGAGGGAGCCGATCTGCTTCGGGCTCAGCTCCAGGTCGTGCGGTTCCTGGCCGGGGGAGGTGAGGGTGGTGACGTGCGCGTGGCTCCCGCCGATCCGCTCGGCGAGGAAGGCCATCGGGTAGAACGACGCGACGACGTCGAACTTGTCGGTGTTGCCCGCCCCCGCCGCGTCGCCGGAGCAGCCGGCGAGGGTGGCGGTGCCGAGCGCGGTGACCGCGGCCAGCGCGGCGGTGCGTATGAGGCGTCGTCGTACGTTCATGACACTCATTTTCAACAAATATGGAAACCGTTGTCAACAACGCTCGTCATACGGTCTGGACAGGGGCCGATTTGGTCGTGGGGGAGCCTGCGCCGGTAACCTGAATCATTCGCTGGAAGCATCTCGCTTCAACGCCCGTCGTCGTTAATGAAGAGAGCACCGTGGCCGCCGACAAGATCGACACCATCGTCAGCCTGAGCAAGCGCCGTGGCTTCGTTTTCCCCTGCAGTGAGATCTACGGCGGCCAGCGTGCCGCCTGGGACTACGGACCGCTGGGTGTCGAGCTCAAGGAGAACATCAAGCGCCAGTGGTGGCGCTACATGGTGACGTCGCGCGAGGACGTCGTCGGTATCGACTCGTCCGTCATCCTGGCTTCCGAGGTCTGGGTCGCCTCCGGCCACGTCGCCACCTTCACGGACCCGCTGACCGAGTGCACCTCGTGTCACAAGCGGTTCCGCGCCGACCACCTGGAAGAGGCGTACGAGGAGAAGAAGGGCCACGCCCCGGCGAACGGCCTCGCGGACGTCAACTGCCCGAACTGCGGCAACAAGGGCCAGTTCACCGAGCCCAAGCAGTTCTCCGGCCTGCTGTCCACCCACCTCGGCCCGACCCAGGACTCCGGCTCCGTCGCCTACCTGCGCCCCGAGACCGCCCAGGGCATCTTCACCAACTTCGCCCAGGTGCAGACCACCTCGCGCCGCAAGCCGCCGTTCGGCATCGCCCAGATGGGCAAGTCGTTCCGCAACGAGATCACGCCCGGCAACTTCATCTTCCGCACCCGCGAGTTCGAGCAGATGGAGATGGAGTTCTTCGTCAAGCCGGGCGAGGACGAGCAGTGGCAGGAATACTGGATGGAGCAGCGCTGGAACTGGTACACCGGCCTGGGTCTCCGTGAGGAGAACATGCGCTGGTACGAGCACCCGAAGGAGAAGCTCTCCCACTACTCCAAGCGCACCGCCGACATCGAGTACCGCTTCCAGTTCGGCGGCAGCGAGTGGGGCGAGCTGGAGGGTGTCGCCAACCGCACCGACTACGACCTCTCCGCGCACGCCAAGGCATCCGGCCAGGACCTCTCCTACTTCGACCAGGAGGCCGGCGAGCGCTGGACGCCGTACGTCATCGAGCCGGCGGCGGGTGTCGGCCGCACCATGCTGGCCTTCCTGCTCGACGCCTACGTCGAGGACGAGGCGCCGAACGCCAAGGGCAAGATGGAGAAGCGCACCGTGCTGCGCCTCGACCACCGCCTCGCCCCGGTGAAGGTCGCGGTGCTCCCGCTGTCCCGCAACCCGGAGCTGTCCCCGAAGGCCAAGGGTCTCGCCCAGGCGCTGCGCCAGCACTGGAACATCGAGTTCGACGACGCCGGCGCCATCGGCCGCCGCTACCGCCGTCAGGACGAGATCGGTACGCCGTACTGCGTGACCGTCGACTTCGACACCCTCGAGGACAACGCCGTCACCGTGCGCGAGCGTGACTCGATGAAGCAGGAGCGGGTGTCGCTGGACCAGATCGAGGGCTACCTGGCCTCGCGTCTGCTGGGCGCCTAGTCACGACCGCGTGATGCCGGGCGGGCCGTTGTCGGCCCGCCCGGCATTCGTGTGTCCGCGGGCATCCGTGTGCCCGCGCCCGCTCAACGGCCCTGGAGCGCCTTGACGTTGTCGCCGAACGTCCAGTTCTTCGAGCCGTCCCAGTTGACGGACCAGGTCATCAGGCCCTTGAGCGAGGTGCCGTAGTTCCGCCAGGCCTGGGCGACCAGGGACGGGGACATGTAGCCGCCGCCCGCGCCGGGCTGGGCGGGCAGCCCCGGGACCTGCTTGTCGTAGGGCACCTTGACCGTCGTGCCCTGCACCACCAGCCCCTTGTTCAGACAGTCGGTCTGCGTGGTGAAGCCCTGCACGGTGCCCGCCGAGTAGGAGTCGCCGGAGCAGCCGTACATGCTGCCGTTGTAGTACTGCATGTTCAGCCACCACAGCCGGCCGTTGTCCGCGTACTTCTTGATGACGGGCAGGTACGCGCCCCAGATCGAGCCGTAGGTGACGCTGCCGCCGGTGACGTACGCCGTTTCCGGGGCCATCGTCAGCCCGAAGTTCGAGGGCATCTGGGCGAGGATCCCGTCGATGACGCGGATCAGGTTGGCCTGGGACGCGGACAGCTGGTTGATGTTGCCGCTGCCGACGAGACCGGTCTCGATGTCGATGTCGATGCCGTCGAAGTTGTACTTCTTCAGGATCGGCACGATCGTCGCCACGAAGCGGTCGGCGACGGTCTGGGACGACAGGTCGATGCCGGCCGCCGCGCCGCCGATGGACAGCAGGATCGTCTGGCCGGACGCCTTGGCCTGGCACATCTCGGCGGGCGTGGCCACCTTCACGCCGGCGTCCATGCCGTCCTCCCACAGCGCGGTGCCGTCGGAGCGGATCACCGGGAAGGCCGCGTTGATCACGTTGTAGCCGTGGGCGGCGATGCGGGAGTCGGTGATCGGGGTCCAGCCGAAGGGCGGGTGGACGCCGTTGGCGGAGCCGTCCCAGTTCTCCCAGTAGCCCTGGAGCACCTTGCCCGCCGGGCGGGACTTCACCGCGCAGGTGTCGGCGGCGGCGGAGGCGGCGGGTGCGGTGGCGAGGGCGAGCGGGGCGAGGACGGCGCCGGTCAGGGCGGCGGTGAGCAGGCGCAGGGTGCGGCGGAGCATCGGGCCTCCCGGCGGGGGTCGATCGGTGTCGGGTCGGTCGTTCTCAGGAGCGCGGTGTCGCAGACATGACAGTGCGCTGGTCCAGACCATTCGTCAAGAGGTCTGGACCAGGTGGCCGCCGACCTGAGGGGCGGACATTATTGGACTGACAGATATTGAAATCTGTCATCCGTCATGTCATAGTGGTGGGCATGACGATGCGAACCCGCAAGCTCGGCACCACCGGCCCCCAGGTCTCCGCCCTCGGCCTCGGCTGCATGGGCATGTCCGGCATGTACGGCGAGGCGGACCGCGCCGAGTCGATCGCGACCATCCACGCGGCCCTGGAGGCCGGCGTCACCCTGCTCGACACCGGCGACTTCTACGGCATGGGCCACAACGAACTGCTGATCAACGAGGCGCTGCGCACGGCGCCCGCCGCACTGCGGGAGAACGCGCAGGTCAGCGTGAAGTTCGGCGCGCTGCGCGGCCCGGACGGCGACTGGTACGGCTTCGACGGCCGCCCGGCCGCCGTGAAGAACTTCGCCGCGTACTCCCTCCAGCGCCTCGGCGTCGACCACATCGACGTCTACCGCCCGTCCCGGCTCGACCCGGACGTGCCCATCGAGGAGACCGTCGGTGCCGTCGCCGAACTGGTCGAGAAGGGCTGGGTCCGGCACATCGGGCTCAGCGAGGTCGGCGCGAGCACCATCCGCCGGGCCGCCGCCACCGCCCCCATCGTCGACCTCCAGATCGAGTACGCGCTGATCTCCCGGGGCCCCGAGCGGAACATCCTGCCCACCCTGCGGGAACTGGGCATCGCCGTCACCGCGTACGGCGTGCTCGCGCGCGGGCTGATCTCCGGCCACGTCTCGGCCGGGCAGGGCTTCGCCGCGAACGACTTCCGCGCCCACTCGCCCCGCTTCCAGGGCGACAACCTCCGGCACAACCTCACCCTGGTCGAGTCCCTGCGGAAGATCGCGGAGCAGAAGGGCGTCTCCGTCGCGCAGATCGCCATCGCCTGGGTGCTCTCCCGGGGCGAGGACATCGTGCCGGTGATCGGCGCCCGCACCCGCGAGCGGCTCGGCGAGGCCCTGGGCGCGCTGGACGTGACCCTGGACGAGTCCGACCTCGCCGCCATCGAGGCCGCGGTGCCGGCGGACGCGGCGGCCGGCGACCGGTACGCGGCGGAGCAGATGGCCATGCTCGACAGCGAACGCTGACCGTCGTGCCGGGTACCGTCTAGGCATGCCATCGACCAGCGAAACCCTGACCGCCGAGCGCATCCTCGAAGCCACCGAGGAGGTGCTGCGCCGCCACGGCCCGGCCAAGGCGACCGTGGTCGACGTGGCCCGCGCGCTCGGCGTCAGCCATGGCAGCGTCTACCGGCACTTCCGCACCAAGGCGGCGCTGCGGGAGGCGGTCACCAAGCGCTGGCTGGACCGCACCTCGGAGCGGCTGGCCGGGATCGTCATGGCCGAGGACCGCTCCCCCGAGCAGCGGCTGCGGGACTGGCTCGCCGCCCTCTTCGAGGCCAAGCGGCACAAGGCGGGCGACGACCCCGAGCTGTTCGCCACGTACACCGTGCTCGTCGACGAACTCGGGGGCGTGGTCCACGACCACATCGCCGACCTCACCGGCCAGCTCACCCGCATCATCGCGGCGGGCGCGGACTCCGGCGACTTCACCGCCGCCGACCCGGCCACGGCGGCCCGCGCCGTCTTCCACGCTACGGGCCGCTTCCACGACCCGGGCTACGCCCGCGAGTGGACGGAGCCGGGGATCGAGGAGGAGTTCGAGGCGGTGGTGGGGTTGCTGGTGCGGGGGTTGCGGGCGGCGGCGTAACCGTCCTTGCGGCGGCTGTCCCTGTAGGGCGCAGCGGAGCGCCGTGCGGCTCACCGGCCTTCCTCGCCCTCACCTTCGCCCTCGCCCTCGTCGTCGGCCAGGCGTTCGCCGGGGGACTCGGCGACGCGGAGGGCGTCGAAGAGGCATTCCGTCAGCCGTGTCGCCGTGAAGCGCAACTCCGGCCGCGACGCGTCCGGCTCGTCCAGCAGCGCCCGGGCCGCTCCCAAGACGTTCTGTCCGGCGCCGAGTTGGGCTTCCTCCATCTCGTCCGCGAGTCGGCTGATGACGCCCTTGGGATCGCTTGCGCGCAGGTACACGCGCTTGCCGTTCTCGGACCAGGGCAGCAGGCGGGGTCGGGTCAGACGGCTGGGCACTGTCGACAACCTCCACGGGGTTGGTGGCCATGCCCCCGGGCGGTCGCACGGTCACGGGGGTCCTTGCCGGAGAACCCTCTCGCCGCGCGCCGACCGGAAACAGGGACGGAGCGTCCCACTTTCGTCACGCTAAGTCGTGACTCCCAGGAACTCGGCGAGCTTGCGCAGCCCCGGTGGCCGGTGTGGGCCGGCCCAGAGGTCGGTCACGATGGCCACGGCGTGCGTGTGGTGCCGCATCCATGCGGGGGTGGTCCGCCGCAGCTTCTCGAGCGTCTTCACGGCACCCTCGGCGTCCCCGACGTCCGTATGGGCCCGGGCCACGTCCAGGAGCAGCCATGTACGCCACGACGGAGGGACGTCCGCACCGAGCCGCATGCCTTTCGCGAGGCTCAGCGCCTCCTCCGGGCGGGCGTGCTGCACGGCGAGACGGACGCGTTCGATGCGTACGGACGACCTGCTGAAGACGGAGACCATCCTGCCGTCCGCCGGGGTCGCGAGCGTGGTGAGCCGGCGGGCGGCGTCCTCGGCCGTCCGCATCATGTCGCCGGCGGTCCCGTAGTCGCCGGAGCGGGCGGCGGACGTGGCCGCCGACATGATCAGCCCGCCCCAGACGCGCAAGCCCTCGGCGGTCATGCCGCGTTCGCGCTCCAGGCCGTCGGCCGCGTGGACGGCGAGGTGCTTGGCGTCGTCCAAGCGGTTCTGCCGCTGGTAGTTCCAGGCCACGGAGTTGCTGATCATGCGGGCCAGCAACGGGTCGGAAGATCTCTCGGCCGCGTTCATGGCACGTTCCAGGGCGCTCAGCGCGAGATCGGTCTTCCCGAGACGGATGGCGAGGTGCCCTGCCAGTTGGAGGGTTTTGCCCAGGGCGGCCTCTCCTGCCGCCCTCTCGTCGGTGGTGCCGACCGCGGCGGCGAAACGGGCGTCGTCGACCATGCCCGGGAGTACTTCCATGAGGCGCCCGAACTCCGCGTCGTGGTACAGCGTCCAGCCGTCGGCGATCTCCCGCCACAGAAGGGGGAGGGACAGCTTTTCGACCCCCTTCGGTTCCTGAGGGGGCAGGAACAGCGGAGGCATGATCGCGCGACGCAGAGCGACCAGCTGCGGCGGGTCGGGTTCGCCGGTCGACGGTATGGCGGGCGGGTCTCCCAGGAGGGCGGTCAGCTCCACTCCCAGGCCGCCGGACAGAGCGTGCAGTGTCGGCAGCCGGGCGCTGTGCTTCCGCTTCTGTTCGAGCTTCCGCACCAGGTCCACGGATACTCCGGACCGTTCCGCCAGCGCCTCCTGCGTGAGGTCGGCCAGCCGCCGTAAGCGGGCGATCCGGTCACCCAGGTGTTCATTCACCATGCCGACCAAGCTACCGCCGGGGAGCCCACGGCATCCGGACGTCGGCCGGGAAGCCTCCCGGACCGACCCGGCCCCGACGGCCCGCGCCGTATGCCAGGCGATCGGGCCGCTTCCAAGGTTCGCTGCCCGTCGGTGCGGTGTCCTGCCCGGGAGCGAACGGGGGCAACGTCCGTGATGCCGGGGGGAGTTAACCTCCTGTCGTTGCACTTCGAGGAGAGGGAGCGGTCGTGGCGGGAGCGTTGATCATCGGGGCGGGGCCGGGGATCGGGCAGGCGGTGGCCCGGCGGTTCGCCCGGGAGGGACTGCCGGTCGCCCTTGTCGCGCGGACGAAGGAAACGGTGGTGGCGGCGGCCGAGTCCATCGCCTCCCCGGGCGTTCCGGTCCTGCCGCTCACCGCCGACGCCGCCGACGAGACCGCCCTGCGCGCCGCCCTCGACACCGCCGCCGGTGAACTCGGCGAACCCGACGCCGTGGTCTACAACGCGGCCGTCATCCGCCCCGACACGATCGGCGAACTCCCGCTCCGCGACCACCTGGACACCTACGCGGTCAACGTCCTCGGCGCCGTCACCGCCGCCGCGCACACCCTGCCCGGGATGGCACGGCGCGGACGCGGAACCTTCATCGTCACCGGCGGGATGCCCGAGATGAAGCCGCAGTACGTGAGCCTGTCGCTGGGCAAGGCCGGGGTGCGGGCGCTGGTCGAACTGCTCGACGCGGAGTACGGGCCGTCCGGTGTGCACGTCGCCACGGTCACCGTCGGCGGAGTGGTCGCACCCGGGACGGCGTACGACCCCGACGACATCGCCGAGCACTACTGGCGTCTGCACACCCAGCCGCGCGAGCGGTGGGAGCGCGAAGTCCTCCACTGAGGGAGCACCGCGCGACGATCGCCAGGACGGCGCCCGGGGCTCGGCCACTGCAAGGGGCGGCAGGACGGCCCGCAAACCGCTAGCGGACCAGGGCGCCTTGGGGGATCCGCAGGCCGGTGACGGCACCGATGAACACATCGTCGTTCCCGAGCCCCATCATCCACACGGGTCGCCAGCCCTGGCCCTTGACCTTCTGGGCCAGGAGTAACGCGCCTTGGGCGGTCCGGCCCGTGTACGTGCGAGCAAGCCGTGCTGCCTCGTCCTTCGAAACGGTGCTTCCGGGCAGTTTGGGGTCCTTCAACGCGCGGGCGGTGAAGTTCATGATGCGCCCATTCGAGGTCACCGTGACGTTCAGTCGCATGGGCGTCATCAGTCTCTTGCTGTACCGACGGTACGCGAACATGTAGATCGCATACCGCACCGTCGCCAACGGGCCCCCGCCTGTCGGCAGCAATGTCACGGCGAGGATGCCGGCGGAACAGACGGCCAAGAGTACGCGCACCGTGATCGAGCGGGGGGACCCCGGCGACCAAGTGACGGTCAGCGGCACGGGCGGCAAGACGCGGACCGCCGGCATCGAATACGGCAACGACCAGTTCACCCACATGGTGGCGGTCCCCGACGGCGCGTTGCAGGCCACCGCCTGGCGGTGACCGCCCGGGTCACGCCCCCTTCGACGCCATCTCCGCGACCGGGCGTATCTCCGCCGTCTCCAGGCTCGCCGCCGTCCGCTCGGCGGTCCGGCGGGCCCAGCGGCCGCTGCTCAACAGGCCGAGGACCAGGACGGCCAGGCCGCAGCCGGCGAGGATCCACCAGCCGGGGCGGGCCGCGGAGACGAACGCGTGACGGTACGACGACGAGCCGATGCCGGAGGCCAGGACCGCGCCGATCACCGCGACGCCGAGCGTGGAGCCCAGCTGCCGGCTGGTGGAGGCGACGGCGGCGGCGACCCCCGCCTGGGCGCGGGGCATGCCCGACACCGCCGTGTTGGTGATCGGCGCGTTCACGAAGCCGAAGCCGATGCCGAACAGGGCGTAGCCGAGCAGCAGGGTGGCGTTCGACGTCTCCGCCTCGAACGCGGCGAACAGGACCCCGCTCGCGGTCATCGCCGCACCCGCCACCAGCAGGGAGATCCGCGGGCCGCGGCTGCCGACCAGACGGCCGGACAGCGGGGCGCACAGGAACGTCGGCACGGCCATCGGCAGCATCCACAGGCCCGCGTGCAGGGCGTCGAGGCCGCGCACGTTCTGCAGATACAGCGTGGACAGGAACAGGAAGCCGCCCAGGGCCGCGAACGCGCTGATCGCGATCACGGTGGCGCCGCTGAACGGGGCCGAGTGGAAGAAACGCAGGTCGATGAGGGGTTCGGCGCGCCGGGGCTCGTACCACAGGAGAGCCAGCAGGGCGGCCACGGCGAGCGCGGCGAAGGGGAGGACGGGTCCCGCGCCGGATTCCGGGGCCTCGATGATCGCGTACGTCAGCGCGCCGAACAGGGCGATCACCAGCAACTGGCCGACCGGGTCGGGGCGGCGGGCGCGGGGCGCGCGGGACTCGGGGACGTAGCGCAGGGTGAGCAGGAGGGCCGCCAGGCCGACCGGGAGGTTGAGCCAGAAGATGGCGCGCCAGCTCACCGACTGCACCAGCAGCCCGCCGACCAGCGGGCCCGCCGCCATGGAGATGCCGACGACCGCGCCCCACACGCCGATCGCGCGGGCACGCTCGCGGGGGTCGGTGAAGGTGTTGGTGATGATCGACATGGCGACCGGGTTGAGCATCGAGCCGCCCACCGCCTGGACCATGCGGAACACGACCAGGAGTTCCAGGTTCGGGGCGAGGGAGCAGAGCACCGACCCCGCGGTGAACACCACCAGGCCCACCATGAAGACGCGCTTGCGGCCGATCCGGTCGGCCGTGGAGCCCGCGAGCATCAGCAGCGAGGCCAGGACGAGCGTGTACGCGTCGATGGTCCACTGCAGACCGGACGTGGTGGCGTCCAGATCGCGCTGCATCGCGGGCAGCGCCACGTTCAGCGCGGTGGTGTCCAGGCTCACGATCAGCAGACTCATGCAGCAGATCGCGAGCACGAGCAGGCGTCGGCGATGACTCAACTCGGGCATGTGCGTCATCGTACGCCGATGTCGATAGTGTGTCTAACTAATGAGTCGTACATGATCTTTGCCGAGCAGCCGGAGACCGAGCACCGTCAGCCCCAGCAGCCCGGCCGCCTGCACGGCGAGCACCACCGCCAGCGCCCGGCGCATCCCGGCCCCCGGTACCAGGGACAGGAACAGCGAGCCGAGCGTCGCCACCCCGACCGCCAGGCACGACTGCTGGAGCGTGGCCGCGAGCCCGCTGCCCGTCCCGGCCAGCCGGTCCGGGACCGCCGCCAGCAGGAACCGGAAGTACAGCGGCAGCTCAAGGCCCTGGCCGATCCCGCACAGCGCCAGGCCCGGCGCCAGCGCGAGCGGGCCGAGGTGCGGCCACGGGCCCAGCAGCACCGTCCCGGCCATCGTCGCCAGGCCCGCGATGTGCGCCACCGCCGCCAGCGCCACCGCCCGCCCGCCGAACCGCGCCACCGCGCGCGGCGCCAGCATCGACGCGGCGAACTGCGCCACCCCCATCGGCACCAGCGCCAGCCCCGCCCGCGACGCGCCGTAGCCGAGGCCCTGTTGCAGGGTGACCGCCGTCACGAACATCCAGCCCGCGAAACCCACGAACACCGGCAGGCCCAGCAGCAGCCCCCGGCGTACCTCGGCGGACGCCAGCAGCGACGGCGGCAGCAGCGGGCTCCCGGCGGTGCGCTCCGCCCGCCGCTCCACCCGGTGGAAGGCCAGGGCGCACAGGGGCGCGGCGCAGAGCAGCAGCACCGACCACAGCGGCCAGCCCGCCGCCCGGCCCTCGGTCAGCGGCAGCAGCAGCGCGCACAGCGCCGCCGCCAGCAGTGCCGTACCCGCCAGATCCGCCCGCGCCGGACGCTCCGCCCGGCTGTCCGGCACCGAACGCAGCGCACCGCCCAGCCCGGCCACCGCCACCGGCACGTTCACCAGGAACACCGCGCGCCAGCCGGTGCCCGCCAGGTCGGCGGCGACCAGCAGCCCGCCCAGCACCTGCCCGAGCACGATGGACACCCCGCCCACCGAGCCGTACAGCGCGACCGCGCGGGCGCGGCGCTCGCCGGACGTCGTGGCGTGGATGGTGGCCAGCACCTGCGGCAGCAGCAGGGCCGACGCGGCACCCTGGGCGACCCGCGCGGCCACCAGCCACCACGCGCCCGGCGCCAGTCCGCAGGCCAGCGAGGTCAGCCCGAAACCGGCCACCCCCCACAGGAACAGCCGGCGCCGGCCGAAGGTGTCCCCGAGCCGGCCGCCCAGCACGAGCAGCACGGCGTAGGCCACCGCGTACCCGGCCACCACCATCTCCAGGGTCGCCGGGGGCGCGTCGAGATCGTGCTCGATCGTGGGCAGCGCCACGTTCACGATGAAGAAGTCGATCATCGGCAGCGCGGCGCCGAGGAGCAGGGTGAACAGGCCGAGCGGGGTCAGGGCCGCCCGCGGCGGGGCGGCGGTCACGGAAGAGGTCGTCGTGGTCACGCCCCGACTCTGCGCCGGTCCGCAGCCGGGTACCAGACGATGGTCATCCAGGTACCGGCACCAACTGGAACACGGCTGCGGCCGGACGGCACCCTGGGAGCCATGACCATCGCAGTGCCCGAGCAGAACGCGGAGACCGAGCGGAACACGGAGATACGGCGCCGGGAACTGGCCGCCTTCCTGCGCAGCCGGCGCGAGCGGATCACCCCCGAGCAGGTGGGCCTGCCCCGCGGCCCCCGCCGCCGCACCCCCGGACTGCGCCGCGAGGAGGTCGCTCAGCTCTCCGCGGTCGGCGTCACCTGGTACACGTGGATCGAGCAGGGCCGCGCCGCCCATGTCTCCGCGCAGGTGCTGGACGCCGTCGCCCGCGCCCTGCTGATGGACCCCGCCGAGCGCGCCCACCTGTTCGCCCTGGCCGGCACCCACGACCCGCGGACCGGGCCGGAGTACCCGGTCGCCGCCAGGACCGCCCTGAAGGTCGTCGAACGGCTCGCCCCCTACCCGGCCTCCCTCCAGAACGCCCGCTATGACGTCCTCGCCGCCAACCGCCCCTACGCCCAGCTTTTCGGCGACCCCGCCGAGCTGCCCCCGGCCGACCGGAACTGCCTGTGGCTGCTGACCACCAGCGAGCGCTGGCAGCGGGACTTCCTGGACCGGGACGAGATGCTGCGCGACCTGATCGCCAAGTACCGCGCGGGCATGGCCGAGCACGTGGCCGAGCCCGCCTGGAAGCAGCAGCTGAACCGGCTGCTCGGGGTCTCCGCCGAGTTCCGCGCGCTGTGGGAGCGGCACGAGGTCGCGCCGATGTCCCCGCACGTCAAGCGGTACCGGCACCCCGTGGTCGGCCTGATCCGGCTGGAGCACCGGAACATGTGGCTCGCCCCCCAGACCCCGGCCCACCGGGTGGTCGCCTATCTGCCCGCCGACGAGGAGAGCGAGGAGCGGCTGGAGCGGCTCGCCCGGCTGCCGGACGAGCGTCCGGCCGGGTGAGGGACACGAGCGCCCGGCCGGGTGAGGGACAATGGAGCCTCGCCCCTGTCGCCGTAGATCCGTCCCGGAGCCCTGACGATGACCCAGCCTCTGTCCATCGGACCGCACGCCGTGACGCCGCCCGTCGTGCTCGCACCCATGGCGGGGATCACCAACGCGCCGTTCCGCACCCTGTGCCGGGAGTTCTCGGGCGGCAAGGGACTCTTCGTCAGCGAGATGATCACCACCCGGGCACTGGTCGAGCGCAACGAGAAGACCATGCAGCTGATCAGGTTCGACGCGAGCGAGCGGCCGCGCTCGATCCAGCTGTACGGCGTCGACCCCGCGACCGTCGGCAAGGCCGTCCGCATGATCGCGGAGGAGGACCTCGCCGACCACATCGACCTGAACTTCGGCTGCCCCGTGCCGAAGGTGACGCGCAAGGGCGGCGGCTCGGCGCTGCCGTACAAGCGGAACCTGCTGCGGGCCATCCTGCGCGAGGCGGTCTCCGGTGCCGGTGACCTGCCGGTGACCATGAAGATGCGCAAGGGCATCGACGACGACCACATCACCTACCTCGACGCCGGCCGGATCGCCGTCGAGGAGGGGGTGACCGCCATCGCGCTGCACGGCCGTACCGCCGCCCAGCACTACGGCGGCACCGCCGACTGGGACGCCATCGCCCGGCTGAAGGAGCACGTGCCGGAGATCCCGGTGCTCGGCAACGGCGACATCTGGTCGGCCGAGGACGCGCTGCGGATGGTCCGGGAGACCGGCTGCGACGGGGTCGTGGTCGGCCGCGGGTGCCTGGGCCGGCCGTGGCTGTTCGCGGACCTGGTGGCCGGGTTCGAGGGCCGTACGGAGGACTTCGTGCGGCCCACCCTGCGGGAGGTCGCCGACGTGATGGTGCGGCACGCCACGCTGCTCGGGGAGTGGAGCGGCGACGAGTCCAAGGGCGTGGTCGACTTCCGCAAGCACGTGGCCTGGTACCTGAAGGGCTTCGCGGTCGGCTCCGAGATGCGCAAGCGGCTCGCGATCACCTCGTCCCTGGAGGAGCTGCGGGCCGGGCTGGACGAGCTGGACCTGGACCAGGCGTGGCCGGCCGGGGCGGAGGGGCCGCGGGGCCGTACCTCCGGCAACAACCGGGTGGTGCTGCCGGACGGGTGGCTGAAGGACCCGTACGACTGCGCGGGCGTCGGGGAGGACGCGGAGCTGGACACCTCCGGCGGCTGACCGGGCCGCGGCTTGCCGTTGGCCGGGGCGTGCCGTTGGCCGGGGCGTGCTGTCGGCTGGGGCTTGGTCCCAGGGGCTCAGCCCCAGACCCCGCCAGGGCTCAGCCCCGGACCCCGCCCGGCCTGGGGCTTCCGCCCAGACCCCGCCAGGGGCTCCGTCCCAGCCGCCGTTTCCCACCCGCCACCCGCCCACCCGTCTCGGTCGGCTGAGAGGGGGCCGCCCGACGCGGACTCCTCAGGCGCCCCCCACCGCCGTCAGCAAGGCCAGCGGTGCCGCCGCGGAGCGGGACTCGCGGCCGCACGCGTGCGGGTACGGGACCGGCTCGCCGTGCGTGTCGCGTCCGTACCCGGCCCAGGCCTCCGGCAGCCGGTACCCCGTCGCCGCCGCCGCGTCGACCAGCGCGTGCGCCACCGTGCGGGCCTCGTCGTGCAGGCCGTAGCGCGCGAGACCCAGCGTGATCAGGGCGTTGTCGTGCGGCCAGACCGAGCCGCGGTGGTAGGACAGCGGGTGGTAGGCAGGCTGGCCCGAGGCCACCGTGCGCACGCCCCAGCCGGAGAAGAAGTCCGGCTCCAGCAGCCGCCGGCCCACCACCTCGCCGTACTCCTTGTCCAGCAGCCCCGACCACAGCAGGTGCCCGGCATCGGAGGCGAGCGCGTCTATCTGGCGGCCCTGGCCGTCCAGCGCGAGCGCGGGAAACGACTGCTCGCGCATCCAGAAGTCCCGCTGGAACCGGTCCCGCAGATCGGCCGCCGCCTGCTCCAGCAGCGCCGCGTACGTCTCGTCGCCCCACACCCCGCGCGCCACCGACGCCGTGCGGCGCAGCGCGTCGTACGCGTAGCCCTGCGCGCCCGCCGCCATCACCGCGCCGGTGGGCCGGGTGCCGTCGGCGCAGCAGATCGCGCCGGGGGAGTCCTTCCAGTTCTGGTTGGCGAGGCCGCCCTGGTCGGCGCGGTAGACCAGGTAGCCGCGCGAGGTCAGCCCGCCGTGGTCGAGCATCCAGCCGATGGCGGCCCGGGCGTGCGGCTCCAGCCGGCGCGCCAGGGCCGTGTCGCCGGTCTGCTCGACGTACGCGCCGAGCAGGACCAGGAAGAGCGGGGTGGCGTCCACCGAGCCGTAGTAGCGGCCGAACGGCACCTGCCCGAAGTGGGCCAGCTCCCCGTGCCGCACCTCGTGCACGATCTTGCCGGGCTGGGCCACCGGGGAGTCACCGGTGCCGGTCGCCTGGGTGGCGGCCAGCGCGAGCAGGGTGGCGGCGGCCGGTCCGGGGCGGTACGGCAGGGTGAACAGGGAGGTGAGCAGCGCGTCCCGGCCCAGCAGGGTGAGGAACCAGGGCGCGCCGGCCGCCGGGACGCGCAGTTCCTCGCCGTCCGGTCCGCCGGCCGGCACCTGGAGCGCGGCGAGGTCGGCGAGGCCCCGGACACAGGCCGCGGCCAGCTCCGGCCAGTCGGCCGGGAAGGCCACGCCCTCGGTGAACCGCTCCTCGCGGGCGCGTAACTGGCGGTGGACGGCGGCCGGGTCGCGGGGCACGCGCAGGGCGCGCCGCTCGCCGTGCGGGCGGGCGATGACCCGCAGCAGCAGCTCGGTCGTGCCGTGCGGCGCGAGGTCGAGGACCCACACCAGGCGGCGGGCGCCGGTGCCGGTCTCCTCCACGGCGTCCGGCGCGGGGTCGGCCGTGATCGCCGTGCAGGACCGCCAGTCGGCCCGCCGGTAGGCGAACTCGATGCCGTCGGCGAGGAGTTGACGGGAGCGGACGGCACCGGTCTTGACGTAGGTGCGGTGATCGGAGCGGAGTTCGAACTGGTCGGTGAAGTCGGCGTCGACGGTGAGCGCGAGCCGTACGGTGGTGGGCACCGGGCGGTTGCTGGTGACCTTCAGCGATTCCACGAACGAGCTGTCCCCGACGGCCTGTTCACGGAAGAGGGTGTGGGCCGGCGGCTCCTGCCGGCCGCCGCGCGGGACCAGCACACAGCGCGCCTCGTCCCCGTCCGTCACCGGGCTGAGCACCTCGGGCACCGCCCCGTCGACGGTGAGCTGCCAGCGGCTGAGGTGCCGGGCGTCCCGGACGAACAGCCCGTCCGGAAGGACGCCGCCGCGTACCCCGCTGATGTCGCCGCGGTCGCCCACGGCGGCGAAGGTGGCGCCGTGCACGAGCAGATGATGCCGGTCCGTCATCCCCGGTCCCCTCCTTGGTCACTCCTGTCGAACGTGCCGGTGGCGGGCCGGGACACGTCCCTTGGCGGGCTCTTGTCCGGCCTTTGACGTGCCTGTGGTGCGGGCTCGCGGTGGTACAGGTCCAGCGCGAGCGCCGCCGTCCAGCCGAAGCCGGTCGCCCCGCACGGCTCGCCGGTGTACGGGTCGACGTACTCGGCGAAGCCGGTGGCGTCGGCCAGGTCCAGGAACGCCGTGCGCAGGGCGTCGGCGGCGGCCGTCCCGCCGTGCGCCCGCAGCCCGCGCTCCAGCAGCCAGTTGGTGTTGAACCAGGCCGGGCCGCGCCAGTACCGGTGCGGGTCGAAGGCCTCGCCCAGCAGGTCGTAGCTCGGCACCAGCCGGGTGCGGCCGCCGAGCGAGAAGTGCGGCCCGCGCAGGGTGTCCATCAGCGCGGCGGCGAACGCGTGGGGCAGGCCGGGCAGGATCAGCGGGATCAGCCCGGAGACCGAACGCTCGGGCCGCAGGCCGCCGTCGCCGCGCAGGTCCCGGCACAGGAACATCCCGGCGGCCGGCTCCCACAGCCGCTCCACCAGGGCCGCGGTCAGCCGCTCGGCGCGCTCCCGGCGGGCGGCACCGGTGGCGCCCAGCTCCTCGGCGATCCGCGCGAGGGCGTGCTCGGAGGCGATGAGCAGGGCGTTGAACGCCGGGTCCTCCACGGCGAACTCCCCGCCCCCGTCGGCGTATCCGCCGTCCCGGTAGTCGGCGGCCAGGCGCACGTACCGGCCGTAGTCCAGGTCGGTCGGCCGGTCCTCCGCCGCGCCGTGCTCGAGGTCGGCGCGGCGGAAGGAGCGGGCCGGGGCCGGGGCGATCCGGGCCAGCGGGGCGTCCCAGCAGGGGCTGTTGTCCATGCCCTGCTCCCACGGGTGCACCACGGACACCAGCCCGGCGCCGCCGAGGTCCCGCCGGTGCAGCAGATAGCGGTGCCAGGCGGCCAGCCTCGGGTAGACCCGGGACAGGAAACCGCGGGCGCGGGACAGGTCCGGGTCGGCGCGGTGCACCAGCCAGGCGGCCAGCGCGTGCACCGGTGGCTGCACGATGCCGGAGGTCTGTACGGTGCGCGGGGCGCCCGCCGCGCGCCCGGCGGAGGAGGAGCGCCAGAAGTCGGGGCTCGGGAAGTACGCGTCGAGCGGGACGGAGGGGTTGAAGACGATGTGCGGCACGCGTCCGTCGGCCCACTGGGCGGCCAGCAGCGTCTCCAGCTCCGTCTGGGCTCGCGCCGGCGAGATGTGCCGCAGCCCGATGGCGATGAACGCGGAGTCCCAGGACCACTGGTGCGGGTACAGCTTCCGGGACGGGACCGTCGAGGCGCCGGTCCAGTTCGCCGCGAGCACCCGGGCTGCCCTGACGTGCGGGGACGGCGGCGCGGTCGGTGGATCGTATGCGATCTCGTATGGGAAAGGACGGGTGTTGAGCTGGGCGGTGCGATCCACTCGGGGCTCCCCGAAGACGTCCGGCCGCGCGGGTTCGGCTGCGGCCACCGTAGGGTTACGTCTATTTAACACGCAAAACTCAATATGTAAGGCAAGCTTGAGAAACACAAGGGGGTGCGCATGACCGGACGTCCGGGAAGGGCCGGCAGGAGCGGCAGGAGCGGGGGCCAGGCGGGAGCCGGCGATCTGCTCGCCCTCGTGCGCAACGGCCGGGCCGTGACGCGCGGGGCGCTCCAGCAGGCGACCGGACTGTCCCGGGCCACCGTCGGCCAGCGCCTGGACCGGCTGTTCCGGGCGGGCTGGCTGCGCGAGGGCGCCGGCGGGCCGGTCGACTCGCCGCTCGGCGGACGCCCCTCCATCACCCTGGAGTTCGACGACTCCCACGCGGTGGTCCTCGCCGCCGACCTGGACACCCGGCACGCCCGCGCGGCCGTGCTCACGCTGACCGGCGAGATCCTCGCCGAGCACGCCGGCACGCTGGTGGTGGAGGAGGGCCCGGAGCAGGTCCTCGGCGAACTCGGCGGCTGGTTCGAGGAGTTGCTGGTCAAGGCCGGGCACCGGGCCGAGGAGGTGTGCGGGATCGGGATCGCGGTGCCGGGCCCGGTGGACAGCGAGACCGGCCGGGTGGTGCAGCCGCCGATCATGCCGGGCTGGGACGACTACGACATCCGCGGCCGGATGTCCCGGGTCTTCACCGAGCGCACCGGGGCCCCGGCGATACCCGTACTGGTCGACAACGACGCCAACCTCATGGCCTACGGCGAACAGCGCACCGGATACCGCGACTGCACGGCCTTCGTGCTGGTCAAGGTGTCCACCGGTATCGGCGCCGGGGTGGTGGTGGACGGCTCGATCTACCGGGGGGTGGACGGCGGCGCGGGCGACATCGGGCACATCCGGGTCGGCGCCGACGCGGTGTGCCGGTGCGGTTCGCAGGGCTGCCTGGCTGCGGTCGCCAGCGGTGGCGCGGTGGCCCGGCGGCTGGCCCTGACCACCGGGGTGCCGGCCGCCTCCGGCTCCGATGTGCGGGACCTGCTGGCGGCCGGGCACCCGGAGGCCGCCGCGCTGGCCCGCGAGGCCGGGCGCCAGGTCGGGGACGTACTGGCGACGGTGGTGACCCTGCTCAACCCGGGCGTGCTGATGATCGCGGGCGACCTGGCCGGGACGCCGTTCCTGACGGGTGTGCGCGAGCTGCTGTACCAGCGGGCGCTGCCCCGCTCCACGGCCCACCTGGACGTGGTCACCTCCCGGCTCGGCGACCGGGCGGGACTGATCGGGGCCGGCGCGCTGGTGGTGGAGCACCTGTACGCACCGGAACGGGTGGAGGAGCGGCTCGCGGCCATGGGGATGTGAGGGGGCAGGCTCCGCGGGGGCGGGCCGAGGGGTCCGGTGGGAGCGGGGGAGGCCTCGGCCGGGCCGACGGAGGGGGGTCGGCCGGGGCGGAGGAGAGGGGCAGGAGCGGAGGAGAAGGGTCGACACGGCCGGCCTGCCGGGGCGTTAGGAACGGGGCGTTCGGGACGGGGCGACCGGGAGCGGCCGGTTCTGGACCGGTTGGACGAGGGGGCGTTGCCGGGTGGCGGGGGCCCAGAGGGTGCCGGGTGGCGGGGTGTTGGGTGGTGGGGTGTTGGGTGGTGGCCCAGAGAGTCCCGGGCGGGGGGTCGGAGACGGTTCTGGGCCGGTTGGACCAGAGCGCGGGACCGGGCGGTGGGGCCGGAGGTGGGGTGTCGTGTGGCGGCTCCCAGAGGGTGCCGGGCGGTGGGGTCCGAGAGGGTGCCGGGCGGTTCGGGCGGAGACGGTTCTGGCCGGTTGGACCAGAAGGCGGGGCGCCGGGGGGTGGGGTCGGAGGCGGAGTGCCGGGTGGTGGGCCGGGGACGGTGCGGGGCGGTGAGGTTCCAGAGGGTGCCGGGCGGTGGGGTCCGAGAGCGTGCCGGGCGGTGAGGCCGGAGACGGTTTTGGGCCGGTTGGGCCGGAGGGCGGGGTGCCGGTTGGTGGGACCGGGGGCGGTAGCCGGGCGGGGGGCCAGAGAGTGCCGGGCGGCGGGGCCGGAGACGGTTCTGGGCCGGTTGGACCAGAACCGCGGCGCCGGGCGGCGGTGCCGGAGGCGGGGTGTCCGGATGGTGGGGGCCCGGAGTGTCGCGGGCGGTGGGGCCGTAGGCGGTGCCGGGGGCGGCTCAGGGCGACTGGACCTGAGACAGTGCCGGGCGCCCCGGCCGAGGACGGTTCTCGGTCGGCCGCCGCAGGCACGGTTCTCGGCCGGCTGCCACGGGCTCGACCGGGGCTTGCCGCTGATCGCGCCCGTGTTGTCGCCCGCCGGCCGGGCCGTGAGAGTGACCGCGCGCTGGCCGTAGATCCGGGCCATGGACACCGGGCCGTCGGCCGGCTTCACCACGGCGATGCCACCGAGCCGCACCGGCCCGAGGCGCAGCTTCTTCAACTGGGCCGGCGTGGTCGCGGGCTCCGCGGACCCGCGACGGCGTCCCGCTCGGTGTCGTCCGCGACCGCCTCGGCCACCGTGGTGCCGCACGGTTCCCGGCCGGTGCGGCAGGGCCGTTCCGCCTTCCGGCCGACGCCCGTGCCCGCCTCCGACTGGTGTCCGAAGCGTCGTCCGCATGGTGGAATTCGGCGGCCTGTGGCAGCGTGATTCTCGCCACCCTTGATAAGGGTAGCGCTCAGATGAGCGGATCATGTGCGACTGCACTTCTCCAAGGGGTGGCACTCGGTGCCACCCCTTGATCGTTCACCGATCGAAATCAGTCGTGCCAGTGGATGCTCATGTGAGCGGAAATCCGCACCTGTGGGCAGTGTTGCGTTCAAGAAGTGAAAACATAATCTCCGTCAGGCTTGCCAAGCTTTGACTTTCGATCCGCTGGCGGACGGGTGGTTACAGGCACATGACGGGCAAGCAGACGTACCCAACCACCTTCGATCTGGGTATGTTCCTCGCCGTCAGGGCAGCCACCGTGGCCTCAAGGAGTCGAGACCCGTGTCGGAAAACAAAGAACCCCACGCGCCGAAGTTCGTTTACGACTTCACCGAGGGCAACAAGGACCTCAAGGACCTTCTCGGCGGCAAGGGTGCCAATCTCGCCGAGATGACCAACCTCGGTCTGCCGGTCCCTCCCGGCTTCACCATCACCACGGAGGCCTGCAAGGTCTACCTGGACAGCGGTGAGGAGCCCGCGGCACTGCGTGACGAGGTCAGCGCGCACCTGGACGCCCTGGAACAGAAGATGGGCAAGAAGCTGGGACAGGCGGACAACCCGCTGCTGGTCTCGGTCCGCTCCGGCGCCAAGTTCTCCATGCCCGGCATGATGGACACCGTCCTGAACATCGGCCTGTCGGACGCGTCCGTGCAGGGCCTGGCCGCCCAGGCCGGTGACGAGCGGTTCGCCTGGGACTCCTACCGCCGCCTCATCCAGATGTTCGGCAAGACCGTCCTCGGCGTCGACGGCGACCTCTTCGAGGAGGCCCTCGACAAGGCGAAGGCCGCCAAGAAGGTCACGGTCGACACCGACCTGGAGGCCGCGGACCTGAAGAAGCTGGTCACCACCTTCAAGAAGATCGTCAAGAAGGAGGCCGGCCGGGAGTTCCCGCAGGACCCGCGCGAGCAGATGGACCTCGCCATCAAGGCGGTCTTCGACTCCTGGAACGGCGACCGGGCCAAGCTCTACCGCCGTCAGGAGCGCATCCCGCACGACCTGGGCACCGCCGTCAACGTCTGCTCGATGGTCTTCGGCAACCTCGGCCCCGACTCCGGCACGGGCGTCGCCTTCACCCGCGACCCCGCCTCCGGCCACCAGGGCGTCTACGGCGACTACCTGCAGAACGCCCAGGGCGAGGACGTGGTCGCGGGCATCCGCAACACCGTCCCGCTCGCCGAGCTGGAGCGGATCGACAAGAAGTCGTACGACCAGCTCATGAAGATCATGGAGACCCTGGAGAACCACTACAAGGATCTCTGCGACATCGAGTTCACCATCGAGCGCGGCCAGCTCTGGATGCTCCAGACCCGCGTCGGCAAGCGCACGGCGGGCGCGGCGTTCCGGATCGCCACCCAGCTGGTGGACCAGGGCCTGATCGACGAGACGGAGGCGCTCCAGCGCGTCACCGGCGCCCAGCTGGCCCAGCTGATGTTCCCCCGCTTCGACGAGGAAGCCAAGGTCGAGCAGGTGGCCCGGGGCATCGCGGCCTCGCCGGGCGCGGCGGTCGGCAAGGCGGTCTTCGACTCGTACACGGCCGTCAAGTGGTCCCGCTCGGGCGAGAAGGTCATCCTGGTCCGCCGGGAGACCAACCCGGACGACCTGGACGGCATGATCGCGGCCGAGGGCATCCTGACCTCCCGCGGCGGCAAGACCTCCCACGCGGCCGTGGTCGCCCGGGGCATGGGCAAGACCTGTGTGTGCGGTGCGGAGGAGCTGGAGGTCGACACCAAGCGGCGCCGGATGACGGTCCCCGGCGGGCACGTCGTCGAGGAGGGCGACGTGATCTCCATCGACGGTTCCACGGGCAAGGTGTACCTGGGCGAGGTCCCGGTCGTGCCGTCCCCGGTCGTGGAGTACTTCGAGGGCCGGATGCACCCGGGTGCCGACGACGCCGACGAGCTGGTGGAGGCCGTGCACCGCATGATGGCCTTCGCCGACCGCAAGCGCCGGCTGCGGGTGCGGGCCAACGCCGACAACGCCGAGGACGCGCTGCGCGCCCGCCGCTTCGGCGCCCAGGGCATCGGCCTGTGCCGCACCGAGCACATGTTCCTCGGCGACCGCCGAGAGCTGGTCGAGCGCCTCATCCTGGCCGACGCCGAGGAGGAGCGCGAGGCGTCCCTGAAGGCCCTGCTGCCGCTCCAGAAGCAGGACTTCGTGGAACTCTTCGAGGCGATGGACGGCCTGCCGGTGACGATCCGGCTGCTGGACCCGCCGCTGCACGAGTTCCTGCCCGACATCACGGAACTGTCGGTCCGGGTGGCCCTCGCGGAGTCCCGGCAGGAGCCGCACGAGAACGAGCTGCGCCTGCTCCAGGCGGTGCACCGGCTGCACGAGCAGAACCCGATGCTGGGCCTGCGCGGCGTACGCCTCGGCCTGGTCATCCCCGGCCTGTTCACCATGCAGGTCCGCGCGATCGCGGAGGCGGCGGCCGAGCGCAAGGCGGCCAAGGGCGACCCGCGCGCGGAGATCATGATCCCGCTCGTCGGCACGGTCCAGGAGCTGGAGATCGTCCGCGAGGAGGCGGACCAGGTCGTCGCGGAGGTGGAGGCGGCGACGGGTACGAAGCTCAAGCTGGCCATCGGCACGATGATCGAACTCCCGCGCGCCGCCCTCACGGCGGGTCAGATCGCCGAGGCGGCGGAGTTCTTCTCCTTCGGCACGAACGACCTGACGCAGACGGTGTGGGGCTTCAGCCGCGACGACGTGGAGGCCTCGTTCTTCACCGCGTACCTGGAGAAGGGCATCTTCGGCGTCAGCCCGTTCGAGACGATCGACAAGGACGGCGTGGGCTCCCTGGTGAAGGCGGCGGCGGAGGCCGGCCGCCGCACCCGCCCCGACCTCAAGCTGGGCGTCTGCGGCGAGCACGGCGGTGACCCGGAGTCGGTCCACTTCTTCCACGAGGTGGGTCTGGACTACGTCTCCTGCTCCCCGTTCCGCATCCCGGTCGCCCGCCTGGAAGCGGGCCGCGCGGCCACCCAGTCGGCGGGCAGCGACCACCGCTGACCTCCCCGGCCCCGGAGCCGTCGCCGGTCCCCGACCCTCACCGATCGACGACGGCCCCGGCGCACGAAAAAGAAGGGGCGGCACCCCGGTGCGGGGGGTGCCGCCCCTTTGTGCGCCCCCGGGTCCGTCCGGGCGCCGGCCCGGTCACTCGCAGGCCACTCCGTCGCCGTCCCGGTCGAGGTGGGAGTCGTAGCCCGGGTCGCCCGCGTACAGCGGGGTGTCACCGGCGGCGCGGGCCGCGGTGCAGTTGGCGTAGTAGACGCTCCCGGATCCGCCGGCGTCGACGGATCCGCCGGCGGACGTGTCGCCACCGGACACCGGCTGTGCCGTGACGGTCGTGGTGACCTTGACGGTACGGGTCTCGGTCACGGTGGGAGCGGGCTCCGGGTCCGCGGTGTGCGTCGCCGTCGCCGTCGCCGTGGCGGTGGCGGTGGCGGTGGCCGTCACGGTCACGGTCGGGCGGGGCTGGGCGGCGGCCGGCTCGGTGTCGGTCGCGGCGTCCTCGTCCGCGGCGCCTATGCCCACGCCGGCGAAGAGGGCGAGGGCGAGGGCGGGGAGGACGTACCGCTTCCGGGCCCACCGGGGGGTTCTCGGCGTGGACGGCGGGGTGTACGGGTTCGTCATGGTGCCCCCCTCAGGCGATGGTGCGTACCCCGGGCGGTGGCACGTGCCGACCACCGTAGGTGCGGGGCGTCGCCCGGGAGGGGAGGTGATGGTTTTGTGATGAACGAAAAAGAGGGGTGGAGGGCTCCCGCTGCACGGCCACGGGAAGCCCGGCGACCCTGAACGCCCGGTGGAGGCGCCCCCTCGGTGCCTCTCGGTGCCTTTTGGTGCCTCCACCGGCCCGCGTCGGTCAGGAGGCGGTCAGAACGCGTCGTCCGTGTTCACCGGTCCCGTCTGGAAGATCTTCGAGCAGGTCTTCCACGGGGCCGGGACGAGGGTGGCCGTGCGGGAGGACGGCGGGTAGACGCTGAGGTAGGTGCCGGTGCGTTCGCAGGGGCCGCCCACCGGGCCGTTGGCCGTGCGCAGGACCGCCGTGGCGGAGCGGCCGGGGGAGAGGGTGACCGTGCCGTAGCTCCGGCCGCTGTGCTTCGCCGCCGGGCCGACGCGGTGGTGGGCGCTGTCCAGGACGCTCACGCCCGGGTAGCCGCGCAGGGCGCACTTGGTGGTGCTGGTGTTGGTGAACCGGACCGGCCAGTACAGGGAACCGGTCGCGACCCCCTTCTTGCCCATGGACAGGTACAGGTCGCTCACCGCGCAGGTCCGTATGGCGGTCGTGGTCCGGGCCGCCGCCGGTGTCGCGCTCCAGGCGGCCCCGGCGGCCCCGGCGGCCGTGACGCCCAGCAGCGCGGCGGCCAGCGCGGTCACCGGCCCGCGCCCGCGCAGGGCCCGGGAGGCCCGGGAGCGTCCCGCATGCTGCTGACCGGGACGCTCAGTCGTCGGATTCGGCTTCTGGAACATGGGCGCATTCTCCTTCTTCGCGGCGAAGGGGTGCATGACGGGCACTGTGTTGGATGCGTCCCGGAGCGGAAAAGTTGTGCACCGTTACGGGGACACACCATCCGGGTGCCCACTGGACGGCGGACGCCGACACACGGCCGCAACGCGTCTTTCGTAATCGCCGCGCATGGTTGATCGTTGGGCCGTGCATCGATGACGGACGTCAGGGGGCACAGGATGACGATCAGCCGCAGGACACTGCTGGCCGCGGGCGCGGGCGCCGGACTGCTCACGGCGTGCGGATCCAACACCGGGCGCGGGGGCGGCGGTTCCGGGCCCCGGCTGTCGCAGTGGTACCACCAGTACGGCGAGCCGGGCACCGAGCGGGCCGTCCAGCGGTACGCCGCCGCCTTCCGCGAGGCCGACGTCTCGGTGCAGTGGCGGCCGGGCAACTACGACCAGCAGACCGCCGCCGCCCTGCTCACCGACTCCGGGCCCGACGTCTTCGAGGTCAACGGGCCCACCCTGGACCAGATCCGGGGCGGACAGGTCCTCGATCTCACCGACCTGCTGGCGGGGGCGAAGGACGACTTCAATCCGGCCGTGCTCGCGCCGAAGACCCACGAGGGCAGGGTCTACGGGATTCCCCAGGTCATCGACACCCAACTGCTGTACTACCGCAAGAGCCTGCTGCGCGACGCCGGTGTCGAGCCGCCCGCCACCCTGGACGCGCTGGTCGACGCCGCCCGCGAGCTCACCGACCGCAGGACCAAGGGCCTCTTCCTCGGCAACGACGGAGGCGCCGGTGTCCTCGGCGCGACCCCCCTGTACGCGGCGGGCCTGACCCTGGTCACCGACGACGGCCGGGTCGGCTTCGACGACCCCGCCGCCGCCCGCACCCTCGGCAAGCTCCACCGGCTGTACGCCGACAAGTCCCTGCTCCTCGGCGCGCCCGCCGACTGGTCCGACCCGTCCGCCTTCCTCCAGGGGCTGACCGCGATGCAGTGGTCCGGACTGTGGGCGCTGCCCGTGATCAAACGCGAACTCGGGGACGACTTCGGGGTGCTGCCGTTCCCGGCGGACGGCGACCGCGGCCGGCCCGCCGTACCCGTGGGGGCCTACGGCGCCGCCGTCAGCGCCCGCAGCGGGCACAAGGATCTGGCCAAGCGGTACGTGAAGTGGCTCTGGGTGGACCGCACCGACTACCAGAAGGACTTCGCGCTCTCCTACGGCTTCCACATCCCCGCCAGGCGCTCCCTCGCCGCCGAGGCCACCGCGCTGCGCGAGGGACCGGCCGCCGACGTCGTACGGTTCACCACCGACCACGGCTACGCCCAGCCGCTGCTGTGGACCCCGGCCGGCCAGACCGCCTACCAGGACGCCCTCAGCCGGATCATCAAGGGCGGGGCGGACCCGGAGCGGGAACTGCGGGCCGTCGTGCGGAAGGTGGCGGAGGAGATCGCCAGGGTAAGCAAGTGAGGCGGCACAGAACCCTGTGGTTCTGGGTGTTCGTCGGGCCGTTCGCCCTGGGGCTCGCGCTGTTCACCTACGTACCGCTGCTGTGGAGCGTGGGCCTGAGCTTCTTCGACGCGCACAACACCGTCACGCCCACGCAGTTCACCGGCCTGGACAACTACGCGGCGATGCTGCGGGATTCGGCGTTCCGCGACAGCCTGGGGACGTTCCTGATCTTCACCGCCTTCATCGTGCCGGTCACCTACGGGTTCTCCCTGGCCCTCGCCCTGATGGTCAACCGGGTCCGGCGGGCGCGGGCGTTCTTCCGGTCGGTGTTCTTCCTGCCGGCCGCGTGCAGCTATGTGGTGGCCGCGCTGATCTGGAAGATGTCGATCTTCAACGGGGTGCGGTTCGGGCTGGCCAACACCGTGCTGGGCTGGTTCGGCGGCGATCCCGTCGCCTGGCTGTCCACCACCGACCCGCCCTGGTACTGGCTGGTCATCGTCACCGTACGACTGTGGCTGCAAGCCGGGTTCTACATGATCCTGTTCCTCGCCGGGCTCCAGCGGATCGACCCGGCGCTGTACGAGGCGGCGGCCGTGGACGGGGCCCGGCCCGGCTGGACCGTGCTGCGCCACATCACCCTGCCCCAGCTGCGGGGCACCTCGGTCGCGGTGGTGCTGCTGCTCGTCGTGAACGCCTTCCAGGCCTTCGACGAGTTCTACAACCTGCTGTCCGACGCCCGGGGCTACCCGCCGTACGCCCGGCCGCCGCTGGTCTACCTCTACTACACCGCGCTGGGACAGGGGCAGAACCTGGGCCTCGGCAGCGCGGGCGCGGTGATCCTCGCACTGGTCGTCGCGGTCGTCACGGTGGCACAGGGACGCTGGCTGCGACTGGGGAGGACGGACGGCGATGGATGACGCCCTGGTACGGGCCGGGCGGGCGCTGCGGCTGGCGCTGCTGATCGCGCTCGCCCTGCTCTTCCTGGTCCCCTTCTACCTGCTGGTGCGCAACGGGCTGGCCGGCGAACGGGACATCACCTCCCCGGAGTGGACCTTCTTCCCCTCCGACGTGCGGTGGGGCAACGTCCGGGAACTGTTCGAGGACCCGTCGGTGCCGTTCGCCCGGTCCCTGCTCAACTCGGCGCTGATCGCGGTCGCCACCACCCTCGGCACCCTGCTGCTCGCCTCCCTCGCCGGCTACGGCCTGGCCCGCATCCCCTACCGGCACGCGAACAAGGTGTTCTACGGCATCCTGGGCACCCTGCTGGTCCCGGCGGCCGTCACCTTCGTGCCCAGCTTCGTGCTGGTGTCGTCGCTGGGCTGGATCTCGACCCTGCGCGGGCTGATCGTGCCGACCCTGTTCTCCGCGTTCGCCTGCTTCGTCTTCCGCCAGTACTTCCTCGGCTTCCCCCGGGAACTGGAGGACGCGGCCCAGGTGGACGGGCTCGGGTACTGGCGGACGTACTGGCGGGTCGTCGTCCCCAACAGCCGCCCGGTGTTCGCGGCCGTGGGGACGATCGTGTTCCTCGGCGCGTGGAACTCCTTCCTGTGGCCGCTGGTGATCGGGCAGGACCAAAGCGCCTGGACGGTGCAGGTGGCCCTGTCCTCGTTCACCACCGCGCAGGTCGTCCGGCTGCACGAGCTGTTCGTCGCGGCGGCCGTCTCCATCCTGCCGCTGCTGCTGGTGTTCCTGTGCTTCCAGCGGTGGATCGTGGCCGGGGTGGAGCGGTCCGGGATCGACTGACCCGAGGCCGGGCACAGCACCGCGGCGGCCACCTCCCCGATGGTGGAGACCCGGCCCGGCGGCACCTCGCCGCGTATCCGCCCGGCCCGGCCCGCCCTGCGCCCGGGCGTGCACCGGGGCGGAGTGCGGCAGGGTCTCGACGGTGGCCCGGCTGCGCTCAACCCGGCGGGTGGCCTCCCGGTCGTGCGGGTCCAGTCCGACCGCCGTGCCGGTGACCGGGCAGCCCTGGTCCCGGGTGGCCCGCGCGGCGGCCTCGGCGGCGAACCGCCGGACCGGTGCGCGCACGGCCGGCAGCACCGGTCCGGGTGCCGAGGCCGGCCCGGATTCACTGAACCGTTCCGTCGAGAAGCCTGCCGGTCAGGACACCGTGCGCACCTCGTACACCGGGATCCGCACCGACTCGTCGTCCAGGCAGGCGCCGCTGAGCAGGTCGAAGCGCTGCTTCAGCAGGGGAGAGGCCACGAAGGGGCGCCCCTGGTGGGTGCCGGTCAGGCCGCGGGACAGGACGGCCGCCCCGGTGAACGGGTCGCGGTTGCCGACGGCGTACAGCCGGTCCGCGCGGTCCCGGAAGAGGGCCGCCTGCCGGCCGTCCGGCAGCAGGGCCGCCACCCCCCGCCCGGGGACCAGCACGCTCAGGTCGCAGACCGTGAACCAGCCGTCCGCGAGCTGGAGCTGGACCTTCAGATCGGTCGTCTCAACTGCCAGGGTCATCGCTGGGCGCTTCCTTCCAGGACGTCGTCGGCGGGCCGCAGCCCGATGGTCAGCAGCGGCAGGTCGGGCTTGATCTGGTCGCGCTCGGGGACGAAGGAGACCACCGGGTCGGGGGTGTCCGGGGCGTTCACGAAGGACACGAACCGGGCGAGCTTCTCCGGGTCGTTGACGGTCTCCGCCCACTCGTCCCGGTAGTGCGCCACGTGCTCGCGCATCAGCCGCTCCAGCTCGTCGCAGATGCCGAGCGAGTCGTGCACCACCACGTCCCGTACGTGGTCCAGGCCGCCCGGGATGCGCTCCAGCCAGGTGCTGGTGCGCTCCAGCCGGTCGGCGGTGCGGATGTAGAACATCAGGAACCGGTCGATCAGCCGGACCAGTTCGGCGTCGGACAGGTCCTGGGCGAGCAGGTCGGCGTGGCGCGGGGTGGCGCCGCCGTTGCCGCCGACGTACAGGTTCCAGCCGTTGGCGGTGGCGATCACCCCGAAGTCCTTCGACTGGGCCTCCGCGCACTCGCGCTGGCAGCCGGAGACCGCCGACTTCAGCTTGTGCGGGGACCTCAGGCCCCGGTAGCGCAGCTCCAGGTCGATCGCCATCCGCACCGAGTCCTGCACGCCGTAGCGGCACCAGGTGGAGCCGACGCAGGACTTCACCGTGCGCAGCGCCTTGCCGTAGGCGTGCCCGGACTCGAAACCGGCGTCCACCAGCCGGGCCCAGATCAGCGGCAGCTGCTCCACCCGGGCGCCGAACATGTCGATCCGCTGGCCGCCGGTGATCTTCGTGTAGAGGCCGAAGTCCCGGGCGATCTCGCCGATCACGATCAGCTTCTCGGGCGCGATCTCCCCGCCGGGGATGCGCGGCACCACCGAGTACGAGCCGTTCTTCTGGAGGTTGGCGAGGAAGTGGTCGTTGGTGTCCTGGAGCGCGGCCTGCTCGCCGTCCAGGACGTAGCCGCTCGCGCCGATGGCGGGGGCGAGGGAGGCGATGATCGAGCCGACCGTCGGCTTGCACACCTCGCAGCCCTCCCCGCCCCGGGCGCCCTCGCGGCCGTAGCGGTCCAGCAGCTCCCGGTACGACGTGACGCGCAGCGCGAAGACGATCTCGTACAGCTCCTCGCGGGTCTGGGCGAAGCAGCCGCACAGCCCCTTGTCGACCTCGACGCCGGACGCCTCCAGCTCGGCGGTGACCAGCTGGCCCAGCACCTTCACGCAACTGCCGCAGCCGGTACCGGCCTTGGTGCACTTCTTCACCTCGGGCACGGTGGTGCACCGGTGCTCGGTGACCGCGCCGCGGATGGTTCCCTTGCTGACGTTGTGGCAGGAGCAGATGATCGCGTCGTCCGGCAGGGCGGACGGGCCGAGCTGCGCCCCCGAGCCGGCTCCGGCGGGCAGCACCAGAGACTCGGGGGAGACGGGCGGCACCGAGCCGGTGAGCGCGCGCAGGGTGCCGTACGCCTCCGCGTCGCCGACCAGGATGCCGCCGAGCAGGGTGCCGTCCGCGCCGATGACCAGCTTCTTGTACAGGCCCGCGCGCGAGTCGGAGTAGACGACGTCCACGCAGTCCTCGGTGGTGCCGTGCGCGTCGCCGAAGGAGGCGACGTCCACGCCGAGCAGCTTCAGCTTGGTCGACAGGTCGGCGCCGGTGAAGGACGCCTCGTCGGCGGCGATGGTGGCGGCGGCCGTCTCGGCCTGCTCGTAGCCCGGCGCCACCAGGCCGTACACCCGGCCGTCGGCGGCCAGCGCGCACTCCCCGATCGCGAAGACGTGCGGGTCGGACACGGTCCGGCACCGCTCGTCCACCGCGATGCCGCCGCGCTCGCCGACCGCGAGGCCGCACTCCCGGGCCAGCTGGTCGCGGGGGCGGACGCCGGCGCTGAACACCACCAAGTCGGTGGCCAGTTCGGAACCGTCGGACAGCTTCATGCCGGTCACGGCGCCCTCGGCGTCCGTCACGATCTCCTGGGTGCCCACGCCGGTGTGCACCGTCAGGCCCAGTTGCTCGATGGTGCGCAGCAGGGCCGCGCCGCCGCCCTCGTCGACCTGCACCGGCATCAGGCGCGGCGCGAACTCCACGATGTGCGCGTTCAGTCCGAGGCCCTTGAGCGCGCCGGCCGCCTCCAGGCCGAGCAGCCCGCCGCCGACCACGGCACCCGTCGTCGCCCGGGACTTCGCGTACTCCTCGATGGCGAGCAGGTCCTCGATGGTGCGGTACACGAAGCAGCCGGCGGCGTCCTTGTTCGGCACCGGCGGCACGAACGGGTAGGAGCCGGTGGCCAGGACCAGGACGTCGTAGTCCACGACCAGGCCCGAGCGGGCGGTCACCTTCCGCGCCTCGCGGTCGACGGTCTCGGCCGGGTCGCCGAGGTGCAGCTCGATGCCGTGGTCCTCGATGAACTTGCGGTCGGTCAGGGACAGGTCCTCGGGGGTCTTCCCCGAGAAGTACGAGGTGAGCTGCACGCGGTCGTACGCCGGACGCGGCTCCTCGCACAGCACGACCACGCGGTGCGTGGCGGTCAGGCCGCGCTCGGCCAGTGCCTCCAGGAAGCGCTGGCCGACCATGCCGTGGCCGACGAGCACGATCGTGGGGGTGGCCCCCAGGGTGGCGGTCATTCAGGAGCCTCCATCGTTGGTGAGCAGGTGCAGCAGGGGCCCGTCGCCGGGGAGCGGCTCCGCTCCCTCCCAGGCGCGGGCGAGCGCGCCGACGGTGCCGAGTTCGCCGACGAGGACCCCGCCGACCAGGCGGTCGTCGCGGACGACGACCTTGCGGTAGGTGCCCCGGGTGGCGTCGGCGAGCCGCACGACGTCGTCGCCGGGGCGCGCCTCGGTCTCGCCGAACGCGGCGAGGTCGAAGGGGGAGCCGGGACCGGTCAGGGTCAGCCGGGTCAGGGAACGGGTGCCGCGGTAGCGTGCGGTGGGGTCGCCGGCGAGCAACTCGGCGAGCGCGTCGGCCTGTTCGAGGGCCGGTGCGGCCAGTCCGTAGACCGTGCCGTCGTGCTGGGCGCAGTCGCCGATGGCGTGGACGAACGGGTCCGAGGTGCGCAGCTCGTCGTCCACGAGGACTCCCTTGCGCACGGCGAGGCCCGCCTGCTCGGCGAGGGCGGTACGGGGCCGTACCCCGCAGGCGAGGACGACGAGGTCGGCGTCGAGGGCGTAGCCGTCGGCCAGCTCCACCGAGCGGACCGCGCCGGCCACGCAGCGCACGTCCCGCACCCGGCACTCGGTGTGCACCTCGACGCCCAGGGCGGTGAGGTGACGGTGCACCAGCCGGGAGGCGTCCGGGTCGAGCTGGCGCTCCATGAGCCGTTCGGCCTGCTGGGCGAGGACCACCTGGGCGCCGCGGACGGCCAGCGCGCGGGCGGCGGAGACGCCGAGCAGGCCGCCGCCGATGACGACCGCGCGTACCCCCGGCCGGACCGCCTCGGCCAGGCCCAGGCAGTCGTCCAGGGTGCGGAAGGCGTGGACGCCCTCGGGGAGCCGCCGGTCGGGCGTGAACAGGCCGCGCAGCGGGGGCAGCACCGGGTTGGAGCCGGTGGCCAGGACCAGCGTGTCGTAGGCGATCGGCATGCCGTCGGCGCAGGTGACGGTGCGGGCGGCCCGGTCGATGCCGGTGACGCGGGTACGCAGCAGGCCGGCCGGCGGCGGGAGGGCGATCACCTCCGGCGCGTACCGGCCGGCCAGCACCTCGGCGAGGAGCACCCGGTTGTACGGCGCGTGCTCCTCGTCGCCGACGAGCAGCGCGGGCGTGCCCAGCTCACCGAGCCGCCGGGCGAGCCGTACGCCCGCGAGGCCGGCGCCGATCACCACCACACGCGTATTCGAGGTCATGTCCCCGAGCGTGCGTCCCGGACGTTACCCGGCGGCATCACGTCTGTTTCCCGGGCGGAACGCTGCCCTCAGCGGAGCGGGGCGGCGGGTGTGAGGGGGCGTGAGCCGGGACGGGACAGGAGCGGTGGGCGCCGGGGCGGGACGGGGCAGGAGCGGTGGGCGCCGGGTCCCGGCGGGTCAGCGGGTGCGCAGCAGCTCCACCAGGCCGGTGGTGTCCTCCGTGCCGTGGCCGTCGGCCAGGCGGCGGCGCATGAGGTCGAAGAAGGGGGTGATCAGTTCCGGGCTCACCCCCTGTTCCTCCGCCGTGCGCAGCAGGGTGCCGGTGCCCGCGACCTGCATCGCGAGGTGGGAGACGACACCGGACGTGTAGTCGCCGGACGCCAGCCGCTCGGCCATGCCGTGGGCCTGGCCGGCCATCGCGGTCAGCCAGGACACCAGCAGCGGGGCGAACTCCTCGGGCGCCACCTCCGCCTCCCGCAGCAGCGCGAAGGAGGTCGTGATCCCCGCGAACATGCCGTACATGCCGGTCAGCAGCGCCACGTCGTGCAGCGCGGCGGACCCGGGGCCGGCGCCGACGTACTCGGTGCCGGCCGGGACGGCGAGGGTGTCCCGGTGCTCCTCGAACAGCTCCCGGTCACCGCTGTAGAACACGAAGGCGCCGGGCGCGCCGATCATCGGCGGTACGGCCATGATCCCGCCGTCCAGCAGCCGGGCGCCCCGCTCGGCGGCCCAGGCGGCGCGGGCCCGGGCGTCGGCGGGGGTGCCGGTGGTGAGGTTGACCAGGTCCCGGCCGGCCAGGTCGGCACCCTCCAGGGCGGCGCCCACCGAGGCGTCGTCCAGCAGGCAGGCCACCACGAGCCGGTTCGCGGCCACCGCCGCCGCCGCGCTGCCGGCGGCCTCCGCGCCCTCGGCGGTCAGCGCGGCCGTCCGCTCCGGCGTGCGGTTCCAGACGGTCAGGGAGTGCCCGGCGGCGAGCCAGGCACGGCCGAGCGCGGTGCCCATGGCACCGGTGCCGAGCAGGGTCAGGGAGGTACGGGGGCCGGAGGAAGGGGAGTTGTCGGTCATGGCGACTAGGCTCCCCGAGGGAGCCACCGCGCATAAGTACGTACTTCGGAGTGGGTGGTTACCCGTGGGGAAGCGTGCGGGTCGGAAGGGGGAAACAGCATGCCGGTGGGACGGCGGCCGGGGGCGTACGTCTGCGGCACCGACGCGGCGATGGACGTCATCGACGGCAAGTGGAAGGTGTCCATCCTGTGGGCACTGGGGGAGGGCACCCGCCGGTTCGGGGAGCTGCGCCGGCTGCTGCCGGGCGTCACGGAGAAGGTGCTCGCCGCTCAGCTGCGCGAGCTGGAGGCCGACGGCATCGTGCACCGCGAGGACTACGCCGAGGTGCCGCCCCGCGTCGAGTACTCCCTGACCGAGGTCGGCGACCAGCTGAACGAGGCGCTGGAGCCGCTGGGCGTGTGGGGGAAGAGACATGTCCTGGGTGTGGAGCCGGCGGCTCGCTGAGTGCGGTCAGCGGCTGCCCGTCAGGTGGGCGAACACCACCACGTTGCCCTGGTAGCCGGTGGTCTTCGAATAGCCGCCGCCGCAGGTGATGACGCGGAGTTCGGGGCGGGGGGCGGCGCCGTAGACCTTGTCGTCGGGGAAGTCGCGGGCCGAGTACACCTCCACCGCGTCCACGGTGAACAGCGCGACGGTGCCGTCCCGGCGGTCCACCTCGACGCGGGCGCCCCGCCTGAGCGCGCCGAGGCGGTAGAAGACGGCGGGCCCGTCGGCGTTGTCGACATGGCCGGCGACGATCGCGGTACCCGTCTCCCCGGGCGTGGTCCCGGCCTCGTACCAGCCGGCCAGGTTCCGCTCCTTGGCGGGCGGGGCGTCCAGGCTGCCGGAGGGGGTGAGGGACAGGCCGGTCAGGGGCGCGTCCACGCGGATCGCGGGGATGCGCACGCGCAGCGGCGGCGAGGGCGCGAGGGCGGGTGCCGCGTCCCGGTCACCGCCGGGCTCGGCCCGGCCCTCGGCGGCCGCCGGCTGCGGCGGGGTCCGCGGGCCGGTGCCGCCCAGCAGCCACGCCCCCGAGCCGAGGGCCGCCACGGTGACGGCGGCTATGACGGCGTCCCCGAGCCGGGCCCGGCGCCCGCGCCCGGCTTGTCCGGTGCCCCGGGTCGTCCCAGCGCGCATGCGCGACCCCTCTCTCTCGGACGGCCCCCTGTCGGATGCCCTCCCCCTCCGGGCCGCGAGGGGCGTCGGACCCGGAGGGGGCGGGATGTGCGGTACCGGTGGACGGACAGCGGAGGGTGTCCGTCAGATCCCGTCGCCTCTCGCCCGGCGATGCAGGAGCCAGGTACCGCCCGCGGCGGCGACGGCCAGTGCCGCCACACCCGCCGTGGTCTGCACGGGGTCGGGGCCGAGTCCGCCGCCGACCCCCGTCTTCACGCTTCCCCGCGGCTGCACCTGCCCGTGCACCGCGTCGAGCGCCACCACCAGGTCGCCCGCCACCTGCCGGTCCCCCTCGGCACACCGGGCGACGATCTCGTACGTGCCCGGCTGGGCGCTCGGCGGCACCCGGAACCGGCCGGCCGTGCGGCCCTCCTCGGCGCCGGGCGCGAGCGGGAAGGTGCCGGCGCCGAGCGCGCCCGCGTCCCCGGTCGCGGCGGCCGGGGACCCGCACCCGGCCGTGCTCACGGTGACCTCGCCGCCGGGTGTCACGGTGGCCGGCCGCACCTCGAGCCGGCCGGCCGGGGCGGCCGTGAGCCGTGCCGACGGGTCCGTGGCGGCCGCGGCGTGGGCGGGCGCCGTGGCGGCCACGGCGAGCGCGGTACCGGCCAGGAGACGGGCAGTGCGTCGCATGGTGCTCCCCAGAGCTTGTCCGACTCGTCCAGGGGTGCGCCCCTGCCCTTCCGAGATAAGTGGCTCGGCGGCCGGACCGCTTGCTGAGGGAGCGTCAGGAATGCGGTGAACGGGTGGCGGTCCCGCCACCCGCCCGGGTGAGCCGGTACGGCGTTCCAGCAGGTCACGGGCGGGTGCGGAGGACCAAGGGGAAGAAGTATGAAGAGAACACGAATGGAGCGGCGGCACCGGTGAACGGGTGACGGGTCGTCATCACGCCCGCCTCCGTCCACCGGCACCGCCGCACCGGCCCGGCCCACGCGGTCGCCCCTTCGGGCCCCGGCCGGGAGCGGGGCTCAGCCCAGCAGCGTCGCCCCGTCCGGTACCGCGATCCCGAACCGCTCCTCCACCACGCGCCGCGCCTCCGCCTCGTCCGTCAGCTCGCGTTCCGTGACCGTGCCGTCGGCGAGGGTCTCGGTGAACCGGGCCCCGTCCAGGGCGAGATGGTGCCCGTCGGGCAGGGTCCGCTGGAGGTAGGGGCGGCGGGTGAACGGGGAGCGCGGGTGGGTGCCGACGTACCAGTTGAACACCTCGAAGTCCTGGGCGGTGAACGGCTCCCGGGTGAACGCGTACTGCCCGGCCCACTCTCCGGCCCGGTGGTCGTACGCCTGCAACTCCCACAGCTCCAGCGGCCCGTGGTGCGGCAGCGGCACCAGCCGGTGCCGGCGTCCGGCGCCCTCGTACTCGGTGCCGGACACCAGCGGCACCGGCAGCAGCAGCGCCCCCGGCGCGCCGAAACCGACGTCCGCCAGGTACGGCCACGGCTCGCCCGCCACCTCCACCTGGAGCATCGCGTGCGTACGCGGCCGGCTGTCCGGTGACCCGGCGCCCGCCGTCACCCGGCCGGCCAGCGGGGTCACCCGGAACCCGAGTGCCTCCAGCGCCAGCCGCAGCAGGGTGTTGTGCTCGTAGCAGTACCCGCCGCGCCGCCCGCGCACCATCTTGGCCATCAGGTCGCCGGCTGCCAGGGAGGGGGCCGCGCCCGTCACCGGGTCCAGGTTCTCGAAGGGCAGCGAGAGCGAATGCGCCAGGTGTACGCCCCGCAGGGTGGCCAGATCGGGCCGCCGGTCGCCCTTCCAGCCGATCCGGTCCAGGTAGGCGTCGAGGTCGTACTGCTCTTTGTCGGACATACCCCGAACCTACGCGAGCCCGCCCCCGCCCACCGCGGGCCCCCGGCCGAACCTCCTTCCGACCGTAGCCCTACGACCGCGGTACGACCTCCACCCGCACCGCGCACGACTTGAACTCCGGCATCCGGGACGTGGGGTCCAGCGCTGGGTTGGTGAGGGTGTTGGCGCGGCCCTCGCCCGGCCAGTGGAACGGCATGAAGACGGTGTCCGGGCGGATCGTGTCGGTGATCCGGGCCGGGGCCACGGCACGGCCGCGCCGCGACACCACGGCCAGCGGGTCGCCGTCGGCCGCGCCCAGCCGGGCCGCGAGCCGGGGGTGCAGCTCCACGAACGGGCCCGGCGCCGCCGCGTTCAGCTCCGCCACGCGCCGGGTCTGCGCCCCCGACTGGTACTGGGCCACCACCCGGCCGGTGGTCAGCAGCAGCGGATACTCCGCGTCCGGCTCCTCGGCGGTCGCCCGGTGCGCCACGGCCACGAACCGGGCCCGGCCGTCCGGGGTGGCGAAACGGTCGAGGAAGAGGCGCGGGGTGCCGGGGTGGTACCCCGCCGCACGCGGGGGGCGTGCGGCGCCGCCGGTGTCCGTCGTCGGGCCGTCCGGGCGGGTGCCGGGGTCCGCGCCGGTGTCCGTCGCCGGGTCGTCCGGCAGGACGTCCAGGGCCGCGTCCTCGCCCTCGGCGGCTCCGCCCGCGTCTCCGTCCCCGGCTGCCACCGCGTCCTCGGACAGGACGCCCGGCTCCCGTCCCGCGCCCCCGGTCTCCCCCTCGCCCCGTTCCTCCGGGCAGGGCCAGAAGACGCCGTTCTCCTCGGCCAGGCGGCGGTAGGTGATGCCCGAGTAGTCCGCCGGGCCGCCCGCGCTGGCGCGGCGCAGCTCCGCGAAGACCTCCTCCGGGTCCGTCGGGAAGCCCTTCTCCACGCCGAGCCGGCCGGCCAGCTCGTGCAGGACGTACAGGTCGCTGTGGACGCCCGGCGGCGGGGCGACCGCCCGGCGGCGCAGCAGCACCCGGCCCTCCAGGCTGGTCGTCGTGCCCGTCTCCTCCGCCCACTGGGTCACCGGCAGCACCACGTCCGCCAGCTCCGCCGTCTCGGAGAGCACCACGTCGGCCACGGCCAGGAAGTCCAGCGAGCGCAGCCGCTCCTCGACGTGCGCCGCGCGCGGGGCCGACACCACCGGGTTGGACCCCATCAGCAGCAGCGCCCGCACGTCGGTGCCGAGCGCGTCCAGGAGCTCGTACGCGCTGCGCCCGGGGCCCGGCAGGCTGTCCGGGTCCACGCCCCACACCCCGGCCACGTGCCGCCGCGCCGCCGGGTCGTCCAGCTTGCGGTAGCCGGGCAACTGGTCGGCCTTCTGGCCGTGTTCGCGCCCGCCCTGCCCGTTGCCCTGCCCGGTCAGGCAGCCGTATCCGGACAGCGGGCGCCCCGCGCGGCCGGTGGCCAGGCACAGGTTGATCCACGCGCCCACCGTGTCCGTGCCCTTGGACTGCTGCTCCGGCCCGCGCGCGGTCAGCACCATCGCCGACTCCGGCTCGCAGAACATCCGTACCGCTTCCCGCAGTCGGGGAACCGGCACCCCGGTGATCCGCTCCACGTACTCCGGCCAGTGGGCCATCGCCGCCGCCCGGGCCTCGGACCAGCCCGTGGTCCGCTCCCGGATGTACTCCTCGTCCGTGCGCCCCTCGGCCACCACCAGGTGCAGCAGGCCGAGGGCGAGGGCCAGGTCGGTGCCGGGGCGGGGCGCGAGGTGCAGGTCCGCCTGCTGCGCCGTCCGCGTCCGGCGCGGGTCGACGACGATCAGCGTGCCGCCGTTCTCCCGCAGTTCGGCGAAGTACCGCAGCGCCGGCGGCATCGTCTCGGCCAGGTTGGAGCCGACGAGGATCACGCAGCCGGTCCTCGGGATGTCCTCCAGCGGGAACGGCAGCCCCCGGTCCAGGCCGAAGGCCTTCATGCCCGCCGCCGCGGCCGACGACATGCAGAACCGGCCGTTGTAGTCGATCTGCGAGGTGCCCAGCACCACCCGCGCGAACTTGCCGAGCGCGTACGCCTTCTCGTTGGTCAGCCCGCCCCCGCCGAACACCCCGAGCGCGTCGGCGCCGTACCGCTCCCGGGTCGCCGCGAGCCGCCCGGCGATCCGGTCCAGCGCCTCGGTCCAGCTCGCCTCCACCAGCCGGCCGCCCTCCCGCACCAGCGGGGCGGTCAACCGCAGGGCCGGGGACAGCACCTCGGCCGCCGTGCGGCCCTTGCCGCACAGCGCGCCCCGGTTGACCGGGAAGTCCGTACGCTCGGTGACCTCGACGCCCCCCTGGGGCAGGGCCGTCAGGTTCATCCCGCACTGCAGGGCGCAGTACGGGCAGTGGGTGGGCGTCGAGGTGTTCTCCATGCCGCCCAGCGTGCGTCCGGTGTGTTACGCCCCCCGGCCGCCTCCGGTTACGCCCCCGGCACGGCGACCTCCCCGCGCCGCCCGGCCCGCCGTGAGGGAGCCGTCCCGCCAGGCGGCGACGCCGTCACCGCCCCGCCGCCAGCGCTCGCGCCACCCCCGGCTCCCGGGGCCCGAGGAACCGCGGATGCGGCCGGAACACCGCGTCCAGCGCCGCCTTGCCCGCCGCGAACAGCTCGCGCGTCCCGCCGTAGTACCAGGTCACGTCGTGCTCGGCGGCCACCCCGACGCCGTACGAGTCCACTCCCGCCGCCTCGCACAGCGCCACCGCCCGCCGGATGTGGAAGTCCTGGCTGATCAGCACCGCCCGGTCCACCCCGAAGACCCGCCTGGCCCGCACGCAGGAGTCCCAGGTGTCGAACCCGGCGTAGTCGCTGACGATCCGCCGGTCCGGCACGCCGTGTTCCGTGAGGTAGGCGCGCATGGCGTCGGGCTCGTCGTAGTCCTCGCGGCTGTTGTCCCCGGTGACGAGGACGACCTCGATCCGCCCCGCCCGGTACAGCGTCACCGCCGCGTCCAGCCGGTGCGCGAGATACGGCGACGGCTCCCCGTGCCACAGCCCCGCCCCGAACACCACCGCGACCTCGGTGCGCGGCACGTCCGCCGTGGTGCGCAGCCGGTCCACCGTGGACAGGCGCAGCCAGGTCGCCGGCAGCAGCGCCAGCACACATCCGGCCACCAGGGCCAGCAGCAGCCGCCGCTGCCCGGCCCGGGTACGCGGCCACAGCGGCATTCGCGGCCGGCGGATCCTCATACGGCGTCCCTCCTGATCGTCCCGACCGGGGAAGACGCCGCCCGCACCGGCCCGGTTCGCCTCACACCCCGCCCCGGGCCGGGGTGATGGTACGGAAAATGCCCGTGACGGCCCGGCAACGGGGGCGCAACCTCGGGGGGCCAGGATCCTGCCATGACGGCGTCGACCCCACTCCGCACCCGCGCCCGGCCGGTCTCCCGGCCCGGCCGCCGCCGCCCGGCACCGCCCGCCCTGGTCCTGGTCGCCCACGGCAGCCGCGACCCGCGGGCGCTCACCACCGTCCGGGCCCTCCTGGACCGGGTCCGCGCGCTGCGCCCCGGCCTGCCGGTCCGCCTGGGCCACATCGAGCTGACCGAGCCCCTGCTGCCCGACACCCTCGCGGCCCTCGGCGCCCCCCGCGCCGTCCTCGTCCCGCTGCTCCTCGGCCGGGGCTACCACGTCAAGCAGGACATCCCCGAGCTGGCCGCCGCCGCACCGGTACCCGCGAGCGTGGCCGCCCCGCTCGGCCCGCACCCGCTGCTCGCCGAGGCCCTGCACGCCCGCCTGACCGAGGCCGGCTGGCCCGCCGCCCTGGACGGCACCGCCCGCCGTACGACCGCGGTCGTCCTCGCGGCGGCGGGCTCCCGCGACCCGGACTCGGCCACCGACACCCGCCGCACGGCCCGCCTCCTGGCCGGCCGGCTCGGCGTCCCGGTCGTCCCCGCGTACGCCTCGGCGGCGAACCCGACGGTCCCGACGGCCCTGCGCGCCCTGGCGGCCAGGGGCCGGCACCGGGTGGCCGTCGCGTCGTACTTCACGGCCCCGGGCCGCTTCGCGACGCAGTGCGCCTCCCAGGCGCCGTGGATCGCCTCGGCCCCGCTCGGGGCGCACGAGGCGATGGCCCGCCTGGTGCTGCACCGCTATGAGCAGAGCGCCGCCCTGCCGGGGACCTCCGCGGCCTGAGGGACCCGCGGCGGCCCCGCACGCGAAGCACGCGACCGGTCGGCTTACTGTCGACCCATGGAAGGCACCGCACTCTCCACGGCACACGACCCGGCATACGATCCGGCGTCAGCCGAACGCTGGGCCCCCGAACCCGACAAACGCCCCGGCCGTACCGCCTTCCAGCGCGACCGCGCCCGCATCCTCCACTCGGCCGCCCTGCGCCGACTGGCCGGCAAGACGCAGGTGGTGACCCCGGGGACCAGGAGCCAGATGTGGGACGCCAGCCCGCGCACCCGCCTCACCCACTCCCTGGAATGCGCGCAGGTGGGCCGGGATCTGGGCGCCGCCCTCGGCTGTGACCCGGACCTGGTGGAGGCGGCCTGCCTCGCCCACGACCTCGGTCATCCCCCCTTCGGGCACAACGGCGAGCGGGCGCTGAACGAGTTCGCCGACGACTGCGGCGGTTTCGAGGGCAACGCCCAGTCCCTCAGGCTCCTCACCCGCATCGAGCCGAAACGGTTCACCGAGGACCGCTCCGTCGGCCTGAACCTCACCCGCGCCACCCTGGACGCCGCCACCAAGTACCCCTGGCCGCGCGGCGGGCACCCCACCGCGCCCGGGTCACCGAAGTTCGGTGTGTACGACGACGACCGCGCGGTGTTCGACTGGGTCCGCGCCCACGCCCCCGGCACCCGCACCTGCTTCGAGGCGCAGGTCATGGACTGGTCGGACGACGTGGCCTACTCGGTGCACGACGTCGAGGACGGACTGCACGCCGGGCACATCGACCCCAACTGCCTGCACGCCGAGCCGGAACGACGGGCGGTGTTCGAGGTGGCCGCCCGCCGCTACGCCCCCGCCGGCACCGACCCGGCCGAACTCGACGCGGCCCTGGACCGCCTCCAGGACGAGGAGTGGTGGCCGCACGGCTACGACGGCACGGCCGCCGCCCAGGCCCGGCTGAAGGACGCCACCAGCCAGCTCATCGGCCGGTTCTGCCTGGCCGCCGAGACCGCCACGCGCGCCGCGTACGGCACGGGCCGGCTCACCCGGTACGCCGCCCGGCTGGTCGTACCCCGCGAGACCCGCATGGAGTGCGCCGTCCTCAAGGCGGTCGCGGACCGGTACGTGATGCAGCGCGCCGAGCAGGAGCGGCTGCGCGCCGACCAGCGGGTGATCGTCGCCGAACTGGCCGAGGCGCTGACCGCCCGCGCGCCCGACGGACTGGACCCGCAGTTCCGCGCGCTGTTCGACGCGGCGGACGACGACCGGGGGCGCAAGCGGGTGATCGTCGACCAGATCGCCTCCCTCACCGACGCCTCCGCGCTGTCGTTGCACGCGAGACTGACGGGACGCGGGTGACACCGACGTGACCCTCCGTGGCCTGATCGGGTCACCCCCTCTTCCCGCATCACGCTGCGTGCGGGAGGCTCGCACGTGGCGGCACCCTTACGAGGAGGCATCAAGTGGTCGACGCGGATCAGACATTCGTCATCGTCGGAGGCGGTCTCGCCGGTGCGAAGGCGGCCGAGACGCTCCGGGCGGAGGGTTTCAGCGGACGGGTGATACTGATCTGCGACGAACGCGACCACCCGTACGAGCGCCCGCCGCTGTCCAAGGGCCTCCTGCTCGGCAAGGAGGAGCGCGACAGCGTCTTCGTGCACGAGCCCGCCTGGTACGCGCGGCACGACGTCGAGCTGCACCTCGGCCAGACCGTGGACCGGATCGACCGCACGGCGAAGACGGTCCGCTTCGGTGACGACGGCACCCTCGTCCGCTACGACAAGCTGCTGCTGGTCACCGGCGCCGAACCGCGCCGCCTGGACGTTCCCGGCACCGGCCTGGCGGGCGTCCACCACCTGCGCCGCCTCGCGCACGCCGAGCGCCTGAGGGGGGTGCTCCAGCACCTCGGCCGGGACAACGGGCACCTGGTGATCGCGGGCGCCGGGTGGATCGGCCTGGAGGTCGCGGCGGCGGCCCGGCAGTACGGCGCCGAGGTCACGGTGATCGAACCGGAGCCGACCCCGCTGCACGGCGTCCTCGGCCCGGAGCTGGGCAACGTCTTCGCCGAGCTGCACCGCGAGCACGGCGTCCGCTTCCACTTCGGGGCCCGGATCACCGAGATCGTCGGGCAGGACGGCATGGTCCTCGCCGCCCGCACCGACGACGGCGAGGAGCACCCGGCGCACGACGTCCTCGCGGCGATCGGCGCGGCCCCGCGGGTGGCGCTCGCCGAGGCGGCCGGGCTGGAGATCGCCGGTCCGGAGCACGGCGGCGGCATCCTGGTGGACGAGCGGCTGCGCACCTCCGACCCCGACATCCACGCGGCCGGGGACGTGGCGTCCTTCCCGCTCGGCCTGTTCGCCACCCGGCTGCGGGTGGAGCACTGGGCGAACGCCCTGAACGGCGGCCCGGCCGCCGCCCGGGCGATGCTCGGCCGGGACGTCACCTACGACCGCGTGCCGTACTTCTTCACCGACCAGTACGACCTGGGCATGGAGTACAGCGGATGGGCGCCGCCCGGCTCGTACGACGAGGTGGTGATCCGGGGCGACGCGGGCAAGCGGGAGTTCATCGCGTTCTGGGTGCGCGAGGGGCGCGTGCTGGCCGGGATGAACGTGAACGTGTGGGATGTCACAGAGCACATCCAGAACCTGATCCGTTCCCGGGCCCGGGTGAACGTGGAGGCCCTGTCCGACCCGCACGTCCCGCTCGCCGGGCTCGTCCCGTGACCCCCGAAGGCACCGGAAGGGCCACCGCGCCCCCGTAGAATTCATCCGTGGCAGGACGGATCAACGACGAGGACGTGAAGGCGGTTCGGGACGCGGTCCCGATCGACGCCGTGGTCTCCGAGTACCTCCAGCTGCGCGGCGCGGGCGGCGGCAACCTGAAGGGCCTGTGCCCGTTCCATGACGAGAAGTCGCCGTCTTTCCAGGTCAGCCCCAGCAAGGGACTCTTCCACTGCTTCGGCTGCCAGGAGGGCGGCGACACCATCACCTTCGTGATGAAGGTGGACCACCTCACCTTCTCGGAGGCGGTCGAGCGGCTGGCCGCACAGGCCGGCATCACGCTGCGGTACGAGGAGGGCGGGTACAACCCGGCCCACCAGCGCGGCGAGCGCATCCGCCTGGTCGAGGCGCACAAGATCGCCGCGCAGTGGTACGCCGAGCAGCTCGCCACCGGCGCCGAGGCCGAGGCCGGCCGGGTCTTCCTCGCCGAGCGCGGCTTCGACCAGGCCGCCGCCGTGCACTTCGGGGTCGGCTACAGCCCGCAGGGCTGGGACCACCTCACCCGCTATCTGCGCGGCAAGGGCTTCAGTGACAAGGAGCTGATCCTCTCCGGGCTGGCCCAGGAGGGCCGCCGGGGTCCCATCGACCGCTTCCGCGGCCGTCTGATGTGGCCGATCCGGGACATCGGCGGCGAGGTCGTCGGCTTCGGCGCCCGCAAGCTGTACGAGACGGACAACGGGCCGAAGTACCTGAACACCCCCGAGACGGCGATCTACAAGAAGAGTCAGGTGCTGTACGGCATCGACCTGGCGAAGAAGGACATCGTCAAGACCAGCCGCGCGGTGGTGGTCGAGGGCTACACCGACGTCATGGCCTGCCATCTGGCCGGGGTGACGACCGCCATCGCGACCTGCGGCACGGCCTTCGGCGGGGAGCACATCAAGATCCTGCGGCGGCTGCTGATGGACAACGGCAGCGCGCGGGTGATCTTCACCTTCGACGGGGACGCGGCCGGGCAGAAGGCGGCGCTGCGGGCCTTCGAGGACGACCAGAAGTTCGCCGCCGAGACCTACATCGCGATCGCGCCCGACGGCATGGACCCCTGCGACCTGCGGCTCGCCAAGGGCGACGAGGCGGTCGCCGACCTGGTCGAACCCCGCACCCCCCTCTTCGAGTTCGCGCTCCGGCAGATCGTGGGCCGGTACGACCTGGACACCCCGGCCGGGCGGGCCGCCGCGCTGGACGAGGCCGCGCCGGTCGTCGCGAGGATCAAGAACAGCGGGGCGCAGCACGAGGTCGCCGTGGAGCTGGCCGGGATGCTGGGCATCCTCGACACCCAGTTCGTGGTCCGCCGGGTCGCCCAGCTGGCCCGCTGGGCGCGCGAGGGCGGCAAGGGGCCGCAGCGGTCCGACCGGCGCCGCGCGGACGAGCGGCAGTGGGCCGAGGCGCCACGCCCGGCGAACTCCGGCCCGGCGCTGACCCTGCGCAACCCGGTCTACGCCGCCGAACGCGAACTGCTCAAGCTCGCCCTCCAGCGGCCCGAGCTGGTCTCCCCGGCGTTCGACGCGTACGGCGTGGACGAGTTCACGGCACCGCCGTACGCCGCCGTACGGCTGGCCATCGCGGAGGCGGGCGGCGCGGAGTACGGCGTGCCCGACCCGCAGGAGTACCTGGTCCGGGTGCGCGAGGCCGCCCCGGACGACACGGTCCGCTCCATGGTCACGGAGCTGGCCGTCGAGCCCATCCTGCGCCGCACGGTGGACGAGACCTACGCCGGCACGGTCCTGGTCCAGATCCGCCGCCGCGCCGTCGAGCGCCGCATCCGCGACATCCAGTCCCAGATGACCCGCCTCGCCACCGGCGGCGACCCCGCCCAGCTGACCGCCGTCCAGAACGAACTCTGGGTCCTCCAGCAGTACGACCAGGCCCTGCGGGAACGGGGCGCGGAGGCCCTCTGACGGGTCAGCCGTCCCCCTTGGGGATGCCCGGGCGGCGCAGGGCGCGGATCACCTGCATGTCCATCCCCCTCGTTCCGCGGCCCGCAGTTGCCGGTCGCATAGTCCGACGAGTCGCATAACCGCCCGGTCACCGGACGGATGCAAAAAGTCACCGCACGCCCCTCGTGGCGGTGTTGTGTCGTACCCCACACTGGGGGCGGTGCCCGAGCCTCGGAGCGCACGCTGCCGCTCGGCTTCGCAGCGATCATCCTGGAGGTCGCCCCCCGTGCAGACCCGGACCCTCGCCCAGACCGACAGCAGTACGAGCGCCACCCGCACCGACCCGGACGAGCCCGACGCGGAGACCGGCGTCCTCGTGGCCGTACCCCCGCGGGACCGGGCCGGGGACCTGGACCCGGAGCCGGCCGCCGAGGAGGCGGAGGAGGCCGCGGGAGAGGCGGAGGGGCCGGACGAGTCGGAGCCGGACGAGCCCGTGGAGGCCGAGGTCCCGGTCGTCGCGCGGGCGGAGTCCGGCGGGCCCTCGGCCGACCTGTTCCGGCAGTACCTGCGCGAGATCGGCCGCATCCCGCTGCTCACCGCCGCCGAGGAGGTGGAACTCGCCCGCCGGGTCGAGGCCGGCCTCTTCGCGGAGGAGAAGCTCGGCACCACCCCGGACCTGGACAGCGAACTGGCGCTCGACCTGGACCGCCTCGTCGTCATGGGCCGGATGGCCAAGCGCAGACTCATCGAGGCCAACCTGCGGCTGGTCGTCTCCGTCGCCAAGCGGTACGTCGGCCGCGGCCTGACCATGCTCGACCTCGTCCAGGAGGGCAACCTCGGTCTCATCCGGGCCGTGGAGAAGTTCGACTACGCCCGCGGCTACAAGTTCTCCACCTACGCCACCTGGTGGATCCGCCAGGCGATGTCCCGGGCGCTGGCCGACCAGGCGCGCACGATACGCGTCCCGGTGCATGTGGTGGAGCTGATCAACCGGGTCGTCCGGGTGCAGCGGCGGATGCTCCAGGAACGCGGCCACGAACCCACCGCCGAAGAGGTCGGCGCCCATCTCGACCTGTCGCCCGAGCGGGTCCGCGAGGTGCTGCGCCTCGCCCAGGAGCCGGTCTCGCTGCACGCACCGGTCGGCGAGGAGGACGACGTCGCCCTCGGCGACCTCATCGAGGACGGCGACGCCGCGAGCCCGGTGGAGTCGGCCGCCTTCCTGCTGCTGCGCGAGCACCTGGACGCGGTGCTGTCCACGCTGGGGGAGCGCGAGCGGAAGGTCGTACAGCTGCGCTACGGCCTGGCCGACGGGCGCCCGCGCACGCTGGAGGAGATCGGCCGGCTGTTCGGCGTGACCCGGGAGCGGATCCGCCAGATCGAGTCGAAGACCCTCAGCAAGCTCCGCGACCACACCTTCGCGGAACAGCTGAGGGGCTACCTGGACTGAGGGGCCGCCGCCGGGCGGCGGCCCCCGCGCCTAGTCCACCTCGGCCACGGCCTGTGCGAACTGCGCCTGGTACAGCCGGGCGTACGCCCCGCTGGCCGCCAACAGCTCGGCGTGCGCGCCCTGTTCGACGATCGACCCGTTCTCCATCACGAGGATGGTGTCCGCGTCCCGGATCGTCGACAGCCGGTGCGCGATCACGAACGACGTACGGCCCGACGCCAGTTTGGCCATCGCCTTCTGGATCAGCACCTCCGTGCGCGTGTCCACGGAACTCGTCGCCTCGTCCAGCACCAGGATCACCGGGTCGGACAGGAACGCCCGCGCGATGGTGATCAGCTGCTTCTCACCGGCGCTGACGCCCGTGCCCTCGTCGTCGATCACGGTGTCGTAGCCGTCGGGCAGCGTCCGGATGAACCGGTCGGCGTGCGCGGCCCGCGCCGCCTCCTCGATCTCGCCGCGGGTGACCTCGCGCGCGGCGCCGTAGGCGATGTTCTCCGCGATGGTGCCGCCGAACAGCCAGGTGTCCTGGAGCACCATGCCGATCCCGGCACGGAGTTCGTCCCGGGTCATCCTCCGGATGTCCACCCCGTCCAGGGTGATCCGGCCGGCCGAGACGTCGTAGAACCGCATCAGGAGGTTGACCAGCGTGGTCTTGCCCGCGCCGGTCGGGCCGACGATCGCCACCGTGTGTCCCGGCTCCACCGTCAGCGACAGGTCCTCGATCAGCGGCTTCTCGGGGTCGTACCGGAACGACACGTGCTCCAGGCACACCCGTCCGCGCAGCTCGGCCGGCCGCTCGCCCGGCACCGGGTCCGCCTCCTGCTCCTCCGCGTCCAGGAGCTCGAAGATCCGCTCGGCGGAGGCCACCCCGGACTGCACCAGGTTCGCCATCGACGCGACCTGCGTCAGCGGCATCGAGAACTGCCGCGAATACTGTATGAACGCCTGTACGTCACCGATCGACAGGGCACCGGAGGCCACCCGCAGCCCGCCGACGACCGCCACCAGCACATAGTTCAGGTTCGACACGAACATCATCAGCGGCTGCATGATGCCGCTGTTGAACTGCGCCTTGAACCCGGCCTGGTAGAGCGCCTCGTTCTGCTCGGCGAACTGCTGTGCCGACTCATCCTGCCGCCCGAACACCTTCACCAGGGCGTGCCCGGTGTACATCTCCTCGATGTGGGCGTTGAGCGTGCCGGTGGAGCGCCACTGCTGCACGAAGTGCGGCTGCGACCGCTTGCCGACCCGGGTGGCGACCACGAACGACAGCGGGACGGTGACGAGGGCCACCAGCGCCAGGATCCAGGACACCCAGAACATCATGACCAGCACGCCGACGATGGTCAGCACCGAGTTGATCAGCTGTCCCATCGACTGCTGGAGGGTCTGCCCGATGTTGTCGATGTCGTTGGTCGCCCGGGACAGCACCTCACCGCGCTGGCGCTTGTCGAAGTACGACAGCGGCAGCCGCGACAACTTGGCCTGCACGTCCTCGCGCATCCGGTACATCGTGCGGTTCACGGCACGGTTGACCAGCCGCGTCGCGACCGCCATCAGCAGGCCGGCGACCAGGAAGGTGCCGAGGGCGAGCAGCAGAACCTCGCCCACGGCCGTGAAGTCGATGCCCTTGCCGGGGGTGAAGTCGGTGCCCTTGAGCATGTCCGCGACCCGGCCCTGGCCGCGCTCGCGCAGGGAGTCGAGCACCTGCTCCTTGGTGGCACCGTGCGGCATCTGCCGGCCGACGATGCCGGAGAAGACCAGGTCGGTGGCGCGGCCGAGGATCTTCGGGCCGACCACGCTCAGGGCCACGCTGACGACCACGCACAGCAGCAGGGCGTAGATCGTCAGCCGCTCCGGGCGGAACCGGGCGACGAGCCGCTTGCCCGACCCCTTGAAGTCCATCGAGCGCTGGTCGGGGCCGCCCCCGGCCATCATGCGTCCCATGGGCCCGGCCATCAGGCGGCCTCCGCTTCCGTCAGCTGGGAGAGCACGATCTCCCGGTAGGTCTGGTTGGCTGCCATCAGCTCGGCGTGCCGGCCGGAGCCGACCACCCGGCCCTCGTCCAGCACGATGATCCGGTCCGCGTCCCGGATGGTCGACACCCGCTGGGCGACGATCACCACGGTGGCCTCGGCGGTCTCCCGGGCCAGCGCGGCGCGCAGGGCGGCGTCGGTGGCGTAGTCGAGCGCCGAGAAGGAGTCGTCGAAGAGGTAGATCTCCGGGCGCTGCACCAGCGTCCGGGCGATGGCGAGCCGCTGCCGCTGACCGCCGGAGACATTGGTGCCGCCCTGCGCGATCGGCGCGTCCAGGCCGCCCTCCAGCTTCGTCACGAAGTCCTTGGCCTGCGCCACCTCCAGCGCGTGCCACAACTCCTCGTCGGTGGCGTCCGGATTGCCGTAGCGAAGGTTCGTGGCGACCGTGCCGGCGAACAGGTACGGCTTCTGCGGGACCAGCCCGACGGTCTTCGCGAGCAGCACCGGGTCGGCCTCGCGCACGTCCACGCCGCCCACCAGCACCTCGCCGTCGGTGGCGTCGAACAGCCGGGGGACCAGCCCGAGCAGCGTCGACTTCCCGCTGCCGGTGGAGCCGATCACGGCCGTCGTCTCGCCGGGCCGCGCCGTCAGGTCGATGGACCTCAGCACCGGCTCCTCGGCACCCGGATAGCGGAAGCCCGCGCCTCGGATCTCCAGGTGCCCGTGGGAGCGCAGCCGGGCGACGGGGGCCGCCGGCGGCACGACGCTGGACTCGGTGTCCAGCACCTCCTGGATGCGCTCGGCGCAGACCTCGGCGCGCGGCACCATCATGAACATGAAGGTCGCCATCATCACGGACATGACGATCTGCATCAGATAGGCGAGGAACGCGGTCAGGTCGCCGATGGCCATCCCGCCGCTGTCGATGCGGTGCGCGCCGAACCACACCACCGCGATGGACGACAGGTTCACCACCGTCATCACCATCGGGAACATCAGGGCCAGCAGCCGGCCGGTGGCCAGCTGCATGTCGGTCAGCTCCGCGTTGGCCCGGCCGAACCGCTCCTGCTCGTAGGAGTCCCGGACGAAGGCGCGGATCACCCGGTTGCCGGTGATCTGCTCGCGCAGCACCCGGTTGACCGTGTCCAGCCGGACCTGCATCGACCGGAACAGCGGGCGCAGCCGGCGCACGATCAGGGTCACGCAGACGCCGAGCACCGGCACGACGGCGACCAGCACGGCGGACAGCGGCACGTCCAGGCCGAGCGCGAGCACGATGCCGCCCACGCACATGATGGGCGCCGACACCATCAGGGTGAACGTCATCAGGGCCAGCGTCTGGACCTGCTGGACGTCGTTGGTGGTACGGGTGATGAGGGAGGGCGCCCCGAAGTGACCCACCTCACGCGCGGAGAAGGACTGCACCCGGTCGAAGACGGCACCGCGCACGTCCCGGCCGAGCGCCGAGGCGGTCCGGGCGCCGTAGTACACGGCTCCGATGTTGCAGACGACCTGGACCAGCGAGATGCCGATCATCAGGACGCCGAAGGACAGGATGTAGCCCGTGTCGCCCTTCACGACACCGTTGTCGATGATGTCGGCGTTCAGGGTGGGCAGGTAGAGGGTCGCGCAGGTCTGGAGGAGCTGGAACACCACCAGGAGGGCGATGGGTTTCTTGTAGGGCCTGAGGTAGGTCCGTAGAAGTCGTATGAGCACGCTACGTCTCTCGGGGTCGGCGACAGGGGCTGGTCGGTTGCCCTTGGCCCCCATCGTCGGACACTCCACCCGCGTTACCTCAACCGATTAACCCGAAGGTTTCTCCTCTACTGGCCGATGGTTTCGGCAAGTTAACGCCCGTTAAGTCCCGATAGGTCCTGATAAGACCTGGCAAGTCCCTTAGGGACGGAATGCCCCCGGGTGGGTCTGCTCCCGCACCGCCGTGAACTGCTGCCGCACCGCCTGTCCGAGGGCCAGTTCCTCGCCCGGCTCCAGCACCTGCGCCGCCGCGCCCTGCCAGGCCGGCGGGGTGCGCGGATCGAGGGTGCCCTGCGACACCCCGAGCGCCCAGGCCGCCTGCCGGGCCGCGCCGATCGCCGCGTAGTCCGCCGGCTGCGGCACGACGACCTGCGCGCCGAACAGCGACGGCGCCGAGGCCTGGACGGCGGGCAGCTCCGCGGCGGCGCCCAGCAGGAAGATCCGGCGCACCTCCACGCCCCGCCCGCGCAGCACGTCCAGCGCGTCCGCCAGCCCGCAGAGCATGCCCTCGAAGGCGGCCCGCGCCAGGTGCTCGGGCTTCATCGACTCGCGCCGCAGCCCGGCGAGGGTGCCCGCGGTGTGCGGCAGGTTCGGCGTCCGCTCGCCCTCCAGGTACGGCAGCAGCACCAGCCCGTGCGCCCCCGGCGTGGACTTCACCGCCAGCTCGGACAGGCTCTCCAGGTCCGGCAGGCCGAGCAGTTCGGCGGTGCCGCGCAGGGCGCGTACGGCGTTCAGGGTGGTGACCACCGGCAGGTGCATGCCGGTGGCGTCGGCGAGCGAGGTGATCATCCCGGACTGGTCGGCGAGCGCCTCCGGGTGCACGGCCGTCACGGAACCGGAGGCGCCGAGCGACACCACCACGTCCCCGGGGCCCAGGCCCAGCCCGAACGCGGCGGCCATGGTCTCCCCGGTGCCGGCCGAGATCAGCAGCCCCTCCGGGGTGGTGCCGGCCGCGTCCGAGGGACCGATCACCTCCGGCAGCACCGCCTGGTGGCCGAGCGCCAGCTCGACCAGGTCGGGGCGCCAGGCGCCGGTGGCCGCCGACCAGTACCCGGTGCCGGAGGCCCCGCCGCGGTCGGTGGTGCGCCGCAGGGGCCGTCCGAGCAGCTGCCACACCAGCCAGTCGTGGGCCTGGAGCAGGACGGCGGTGCGCTGCGCGTGCTCCGGTTCGTTCTTCGCCAGCCAGCGCAGCTTGGTGACCGGCTGGGCGGCGCCCGGCACACAGCCGACGGCCTGCGCCCAGGCCTCCCGGCCGCCGAGCGCGTCCACCAGATCGGCGGCGGCGACCTGCGCGCGCTTGTCGCCGCCGACCAGGGCCGGGCGGACGGTGTTGCCCTGGGCGTCCAGCGGGACCACGGCGTTCTGCTGGGCCGAGACCCCGATGGCCTGCACCCCCTCCAGCAGCCCGCCGCCGGCCGCCTCACCGAGGGAGAGCAGCCAGATCTGCGGGTCGACGTCGCTGGGCCGGCCCTCCACCGGATGCGGGGCGTACCCCTGTCGTAGTACGGCACCGGTGTCCGTGTCGCAGACCACGATGCGTGTGAACTCCGGTGAGCTGTCCAAGCCGGCGACTATCCCCATGCGGAGGATTTTGCCGTACCGCCGCGCCCGGCCTCGGCCCAGGGCGCCCCAGGGGGAGGAGGTGCCTGTCGCGGGGCGGGCGCGGGCCCGTCGTGACCTGCCGCGCCGCCGGTCAGGTGGTGCCGGTCCCCCAGTCGTCCTCGCGGGTGCCGTGGCCGTTGCGCTCCCGCAGCGAGCGGACCCGGTGGGCCACCGACTCCGGGATGCGGTCGCCGACCGTGTGGAACGCCTTGCCGGCGTAGACGCGGCCCTGCTGGGCGGCGGTCTCGGCGGTGTTGCGGACCGCGGGGTTCTGCGCGATCTGCTGGGCCGACTTCTTCAGCTGTTCGTAGCGCTCGCGTCCGGCCTTGGTGCCGAGTACGTAACCGAGGGCCAGACCGGCGAGGAACGTGAGCCGGTAGCGCATGGCTGCCACCCTTCCCGTGCGTTGGTATCTGGTGCGGCGCTGGCGCCGAGGGTACCGATTGGCGGAGCACCCCCCTGCTTGCGCTAATGTATGTGTCGCAGCGAGCGGCCGCCCCCTGGCGAATACCCAGGTAGGTACGTTCGATGCAACGAGGCGATCCTCCGTAGCTCAATTGGCAGAGCAGCCGGCTGTTAACCGGCAGGTTACTGGTTCGAGTCCAGTCGGGGGAGCTTCGGTCCTCCGTAGCTCAATTGGCAGAGCAGCCGGCTGTTAACCGGCAGGTTACTGGTTCGAGTCCAGTCGGGGGAGCGCTGAACGAGGACCCCTCAGGGGTCCTTTTTCATGTCCCCGGGAACCGCCGCGCCCACGGCGCTGTCCTCAAGGTCATGAGCAGCAGCGCGGAAGCCGACCATCCGAGGCAGGAGATCGTATGAGCGGCTATGCTGCGGCAGACGGCGCGCACACTTGTACGCGACACGCCGCTATGGGGCGGTAGCTCAGCCGGTTAGAGCAGCGGACTCATAATCCGTCGGCCGTGGGTTCGAGTCCCACCCGCCCCACCAAGCGCAGGTCAGAGAAACGTTCTGACCTGCGGAAACGTATTTTCGGGCTGCCGAATTCGGAATCCTGGGCCAGCGGAGTGGAGTGGGACCGTGGCCAGGGGACGCGGGGTTTCAGAACGGCTGTGCGCGGGCCTGCGCGTCAGGGGCGACACGACCGGCGTTGATGCGCTCGCTGTGGCGGCGGGCGACGGCCACCAGGCCCGGCTGCGGCCGCCGGCGCCCACCCGGGAACGGTGTGAGACGCGCTGAAGCAGGGGCCGGGGTTCGTGGGTCGGCCTCCTCCGGCCGGTCAGACCGCTGCGGCTGCACACGAGACCTTGATCGGGGCCGGTGCGCACCGTTCGGGAGGCGGGTGCCGGCTGGTCCGTCGGACGACGCCAGCGACTGTTGGCTGAGTGCACCGTCGGGGGGACCGCGGACCCGGCCGGGTGGCCGCCCCTTTCACACGCCCTGAACCGCCGCCCGGACGTCCGACGCGCATCGCCCGTGGAGCCGAGACGGTGTCAGGCCCCGCTGGCCGTCGCACGGGAGGCACCGGCGATACAGGTCCGGCGGTGCCGACTCCAGGCCGCTGACGGTGCGGAACGTACGGCTGCCCGTGGTGGCGAGATCGGCAGTGCGCCGCGGGTCTCATTCCGGGGTGGGGCCTTCGGGGGCCAGTCGTCGCATGCGGCCTCTCATATGCGGACGGCCGAGATCGTCGGTCTCCCGGGCCTGCCGCTCCACGGTTGAATACCGGTGTGGCACGGAAGACGGTGGGATTCGACGAGGACGGTCTGCGGGCGCTGGCCGGGACGCGGTCCTTCGAGCGGGGGCTGGGGTACCTGGAAGCGGTGAGCGGTCTGGAGGTGGGGGACGGCTCGGTCACCGCCGTGGTGCACGGTACGGATGTCTACGAGGTGGAGCTCACCCACGGCGGGGACGAGGGGATCTCGGGGCGGTGCGACTGCCCGTACGGGCAGGAGGGAAACTTCTGCAAGCACTGTGTGGCGGTGGGGCTGACCGTGCTGCGGCGGGCGAAGACGATTCCACACCAGCGAGCCGCGGCGCGGGCACGAGCTTCCACCTTGGAAGGGTGGCTTTCGGCGCTGTCGCGTGACGAACTCCTGGCGCTGGTGCGGGAACACGTCGCCGAGGACCGAGAACTGCGCCGGCGCCTGGAGTTGCGGGCCGCCGCTGCTCGTTCCGACCTCCGCACGGTCCGGGATCGGGTCGTCGCCCTGATCGATCCCCGGCCGTTCGCCCGGTACGGGTACATCGAGTACGTGGATGCCGCTGGGTATGCCCGGCAGGTGGCCGAGGCGGCGGACGCGCTGCGCGCCCTGATCGCCGGCAGGCAGGCGGCGCAGGCGGTCGGCCTGGCCGAGGAGGCGCTCCGGGCGCTGGGGGAGGCGTACGGGGAGATCGACGACCCCGACGGTGTGATCGGGGAGGCCGCCGCCGCGATGGCGAAGGCCCATCTGGAGGCCTGCGGGGCCGCCCGCCCCGATCCGGACCGGCTGGCCGAGTCGCTGGTCGGCCACCTGCTCGGCGACGGCAGTGAGGTGACGGACCTGGATCCGCTCGACTACGCCGAGGTGCTGGGACCGAGCGGCCTGGCCCGAATGCGGCAGCTGGCGACCGAGGCGCTCAGGCGCAGGCCGTCCGGCCGGGCGGAGCGGTACCTGATGGAACGCCTGGTCAAGGCGGGCGGTGACGTCGACGCGCTGGTCGCCCTGCACGCCCAGGACCTTGAACCGTCGGGTGCCACACATCTGCGCATCGCCGAGGAACTCGAAGCGGCGGGCCGCGCGGACGAGGCGCTTGCCTGGGCGGGGCGGGGACTGCGGGACTGCGCCGCCGAGACGCACGTCGACGGCCGTCTGGTCGAGTACGTGTGCGTCCGGTACGCGAAGACGGGACGGGCGGCGGACGCGGTCGCGGTGCGGCGGGACCGGTTCCGTGTCGAGCGGTCCCTGGCCGCCTACCGGCAGCTGCGTTCCGCCGCCCGGGCGGCGGACTGCTGGGAGGCCGAACGCGCGGCGGCGCTGGCCACCTTGAGGGAGGACGCCCGTCGTGAGCAGGGCGGCCGGTACGGCGGGCCTGTTCTGATCGACGCGTTGATCGACGACGGTGACCTGGACGCCGCCTGGCGTGAGGCGGCCGGGCGGGCCGGCGACCGCCAGTGGGAGCGGCTCGCCGACCTGTCGCGTGAGACGCGTCCGGGTGAGGCGCTCGACGTGTACCTCCGGCTGGTCGAGCGGTCGACGGAGCCGACCGGGGACCGCGCCTACGAGCACCTGGCACGGCTGCTGCAGGGCGTCCGTGACTGCCATCGTGCGCTGGGCACCGAGGAGGTGTTCGGCGCGTATCTCGGAGGCCTGCGGACAGAACTGAAACGCAGGCGGAAGCTGATGAGCATCCTCGAGCGGCACGGGCTGTGACGGTGGGCGGGCCCGGCGTCCGCTCATCTGTGTGCTGGACGGCGTCTGACGGCCCGAGGCCGGTCAGTTCGTGAGATCGATCATCCGTACCGGCTGTCCGGTCGTGCGGGCGATCGTCTCGACGTCGCGGTCGTGGTGGAGCAGGGTCAGCCCCGCCTCTTCCGCGGCGGCGGCGACCAGCAGGTCGACGGGGCCCGCACTGCGGTGCTCGCCCTTGGCGGTGAGCAGTTCCTGGACGACGCGTGCGCGTCGGTAGACGCCGTCGGGCATGGGGCACCAGGTGTAGTGGGCTTCCAGCGCGCGCTTTACACGTTCCCGGTCTGCCGCCGAGCGGGATGAGTAGAGGACTTCCAGTTCGGTGATGTCACACAGGGCGACGAGTCCCGCGCCGATCCTGTCGTCCCGCTCGGCGGTGCTCCGGCCGAGCAGGACGCGGGCGAGGGCGGAGGTGTCGATCAGATAGTCGGCACTGTGGAGGGGGCGGCATCGGCGGGGCCGGAGCGGTTCTGTTCGGCAGGGCGTGACGTCATCGCCCAGGCATTCCTCCCAAAGGCCCGCATCAACGTCCTCAACCGGCTCACCGGCGCTGACCTGGACCGTCTCGTCACCAATGGGCTGGGCGAGGTCGCCCTCGGCATCGAGTCGGGCAGTGACCGCATCCTGGCCGCCACGGACAAGCGGATCGGCGCCGAGACGACCGAGCGCGTCGCCCGCCGCCTGGTCGCCCACGGCATCGGCGTGAAGGGCTGCTTCATCCTCGGTTTCCCCGGTGAAACCCGATCGGACCTGGACGCCACCGTTCGGCACATCCGCAACCGCCGGAATCGTGACCGGAGATCCCACTCGGGCCCACCGGGGCCGAAGAAGGGGAGTCATCAGTGCCATCGCGCGGCGGCAGCGCACCGAGCCGGTGCTGCCCCGGCGCCCCGCACCGGATGCCGGACGGTGTTTCCCGACCGTCCCTGCAACCCTTTCCCCCTCCCCGGTGTTCTGTCTGGTAATGGATGAGAAGGCCGAGCGGCAGCTGACCGAGCTTCTCGCCGTGGACCTCGACGGTGGCTTCACCGAGCTGGTCAGGGTTCACGGCAGGGCCGTGTACACGTTCCTGCTCCGGGTCTCCGGCTCGGCCACCGAGGCGGACGACCTGGGGCAGGACGTCTTCCTGCGCGCCTACACCGCCTTGCAGGGGTACGACTCCGAGCGCCGGCGGCAGCTCAGTCCGCGCCCCTGGCTGCTCACCGTCGCCGCCAACGTCTGGCGCAACCACCTGCGCACCTGTTCGCGGCGGCCCGCGCTGGCGGGCGTGCCCGTGGAGGACACCGCCGACACCTGGACCGACCGCAGTCCGGGGCCGGAGGAACTGGCCGCGCTCGCCGAGGACCGGCGGCGGCTGGTCCTGGCGTTGCTGGAGCTGCCCGAGCACCACCGCGCGCCCGTGGTGCTCCGGCACGTGCTGGGACTGAGCTACACGGAAGTGGCCGAGGTACAGCGGTGCGCGGTCGGTACGGCCAAGGCACAGGTGTCCCGGGGCCTGAAGGGGCTGCGCCGGCTGCTGGAGCCGGAGACGGCCCTGCTGGAGGAGGTGATGACATGAGGAGTGACCGAGAGGTACCGCGCCTCGACGCGGCCCGGCCCGGCCTGGCCGGGCTCGTCACGGAACCACCGGCGGACTTCGCCGCGCGCGTGCTGCGCCGCGCCGGCGTCCCGCGCGAGCGCTACGACACCTATGTCCGCCTCGGCACCGCCGCCGGCGGTCTCTACGTGGCGGCGAGCCCGGAGGCGGTGACCGGGGCCGCGCTGGACACCGGCGGGCTGACCGCGCCGGGCTTCGAGGAACTGCACCGCTCCCGGACGAACCGGTCGGCCCTGCGGTCGGCCAAGCCGTTCCCCGGGGTCACCACCGCGCTGCGGACCGGCCGCGCCCGGCGCCTGCCCATCGACCTGTCCCCGCTCGCCCCGGCGGACCGGGCGGTGCTGGAGGCCGTACGCGCCATCCCCGCCGGACAGCTGCGCCCGGTCGGCTGGATCGCCCGGGAGGCCGCGGTGGACCCGGCGGCCGTGCCCGGCGCGCTGGCCCTCAACCCGGCCGCGGTGCTGATCCCCTGTCACCGTGTGACGTACGACAACGGCACCCCCTGTGACGCCGGGTACCTGCCCGGGGCGGGGGAGGCGCTGCGCGCCGCCGAGGGCATCGAACCGGGGCGGGTGGCGGAGCTGCGCCGGCGCGGCGTGGTGTTCCTCGGCAGCGACACCACCCGGATCTACTGCCACCCGACCTGTGCCCACGCCCGCCGGATCACCCCGCCCCACCAGGTGCCGTTCCGTACCGCCCGGGAAGCCGGACGGGCCGGGTACCGGGCCTGCAAGAGCTGCCGGCCTCTCACCGCATGACCGGACCCGCGACGGCCACCACCCGGCGTACGGTCCCGAAGAAAACCGGAGTTGAGCCTTGTCAACCACTCACACCACCGCGGTGGTCACCACGCACCCCACCCCGCTGGGCCCGCTGGTGCTCGGCGCCACGGCCGACGCGCTCGTGCTGTGCTGCTACGGCGCGGTGGATGACGCGGTCGCCCGCCTCACCCGGGGCGGGCTGCGCGCCGTCGAGGAGGAGCGCGCGGACCCGGCGCAGCTGAAGGTCCTGGCCGAGACCCGGGACCAGCTCGACGCCTATCTGACCGGCGCCCGGCGGGACTTCACCCTGCCGGTGGACCTGCGGCTCGCCACCCCGTTCAGCCGGCAGACCGTCATGGCGCTGGACGCTTTCGTGCCGTACGGGCGCACCGCCACCTACGCGGGGCTGGCCGAGGCGCTCGGCAGGCCCCGGGCCGCCCGCGCCGTCGGCACGGCCCTCGGCGCCAACCCGGTCTGCGTCGTGCTGCCCTGCCACCGGATCGTCGGTTCCGGCGGCGGCCTGAACGGGTACGCGGGCGGCCTGGACGCCAAACGGTTCCTGCTCGCCCTGGAGGCGGGCGACGGCCCGGCGGCCCCCTGACCGGTGGGCGCCGGCCCATCCCCCGTCCCCGGCGCCCACCCCTTCCCTTCCGCATGTCCATCCGTCACGGAGAGCCACCCGCGTGAACAGCTACGACACCCCGCCCCTGCCCGGTCTCGCGGAGCCGGCGCCCGCCGGACGCCCCGCCCCCGACGGCGGCGTGCTGCCGCCCCTGGACTGGACCGCCCTGGCGGCCGAGCTGGACGCGGAGGGCGTCGCGCTCACCCCGCCGCTGCTGGACGCGGACCAGTGCGCCCGGCTGCGGGAGATGTACGACGAGCCGGCGCTCTTCCGCAGCACGGTGACGATGGCCAGGCACCGGTTCGGCGAGGGCTCCTACCGCTACTTCGCCCACCCGCTGCCGGAGCCGGTGGCGGCCCTGCGCCGGGAGCTGTACCCGCCGCTGGCCCGTATCGCCAACACCTGGGCCGCCCGGCTCGGCGAACCGGAATTCCCCGACCGGCACGAGGACCTCGTCGCCGCCTGCGCCGCCGCCGGGCAGCACCGGCCGACCCCGCTGCTGCTCCGCTACGGACCGGGCGGCTACAACTGCCTGCACCAGGACGTGTACGGCGATCTCACCTTCCCGCTCCAGGTGGCGGTGCTGCTGGACCGGCCGGACGAGGATTTCACCGGCGGCGAGAGCGTGTTCGTGGAGCAGCGCCCGCGCGCCCAGTCCCGGCCCCTGGTGCGCCGCCCGGTGCAGGGGCAGGGGCTGATCTTCACCGTCCACCACCGTCCCGTGCGCTCCGCGCGCGGCTGGAGCCGGGTGCAGCTGCGGCACGGGGTGAGCGCCGTGCACAGCGGACGGCGCCATGTGCTCGGCGTGATCTTCCACGACGCCCGCTGAGCGGGGCGGCATCCGGGCGGGCCGGCCGCGGCGCGGCGAACCGTGTACGACCGCCGTACCGGCCCGGTTCTGCCGCCTCGCTCCAGTGGCGCCGCAGCCTCGGCAACGGGGCTGGTCAGAGGTGCCCTGCCGCGTTCCGGAAACTGCCGCTCCGGCTGGAGAGCCGCTGGAGATCGGCAACAAGGTCGTTACATACGGTGGCTGTGCGACGGCAGGGGGGAACCGCGTCCTGCCTCGTACCACTGTCAATCCGGCGACCCACCGTTAAGGAGCAGTGGCACACATGCGGCACGTACAAGAGGCACGGGCGGTGCCCGCCGAGCACGAGGCCCGACCGGCCCCGGTGACCATGCCGGCGAACGGCTCGCCCTACCGCCTGGGAGCGGCGCTGTTGCAGTCGCTCGCGCAGGAGATGAACGCGCTGGCCGAACAGGCGTCGGCGCTGCTGAGCATGCCACCGGAGAGCCTGTCCCTGGACGCGGACGCCTTTGCCCAGATCGCCCGCAGAAACGTTCCACGCTGGCATTTCGCCATGCTGAACGACACCGAGCGCAACACCGCGCTGATGACCGCCCTGGAGCGGGGCATCCCGGCGGGCGCGACCGTGCTGGACATCGGCTCCGGCAGCGGGCTGCTGGCCATGGCCGCCGCCCGGGCCGGCGCCGGCCGGGTGTTCACCTGCGAGATGAACCCGCTGCTGGCCGAGATCGCCCGGAACGTCATCAGCGCGCACGGCATGTCCGACGTCATCACCGTCATCGGCAAGCCGTCCACCGCGCTGGACCCGGTGCGTGACCTCGGCGGACCGGTGGACGTCCTGGTGTCGGAGATCGTCGACTGCGGACTGATCGGCGAGGGTCTGCTGCCCTCCGTGCGGCACGCCCGCGAGCACCTGCTGAAGCCGGACGGGATCATGCTGCCCTCGGCGGCCCGGCTGCACGGCCGGCTGGTCAGCAGCGATGAGGTGCTGAAGCTGAACCAGGTCACCACGGCCGGCGGCTTCGACGTCTCGCTGATGAACACGGTCGCTACCCGCGGCCACTTCCCGGTCCGGCTCGACACCTGGCCGCACCGGTTCCTGTCCGAGGCGGCGCCGTTGGTCGAGTTCGACCTGGCGCGGTCCGCGCTGGAGCCCGGCGAGCGCCCCCTCGCCCTGACCGCCACCGCCGACGGCGAGGTCCAGGCCCTCGCGGTCTGGTTCGAGCTGGACATGGGCAGCGGCATCACCCTGTCCAACCCGCCGGACAACCCCCGCTCGCACTGGATGCAGGGCTGGGTGCCGCTGGACAAGCCGGTGCCGGTCAAGGCGGGGGAGACGCTCGCCCTGCGGCTCGGCTGGAGCGACTTCACCCTCCGCGTGAGCATCTGACAGCGCATCACCCCGGCACCGGTCACGAGCCGGCGGCCGTACCTGTCTGCACCAGGACCTGGAGTTAGCGATGAGTCACGTCCCCCCGCACGTCCCGTTCGAGCTCAGCGGCGCGGAACTGCGCGACGCGATCGTGCAGTACGCCACCAACCCGATCTACCACGACAACCTCGACTGGCTGAACCACGACAACCCCTACCGCCGGCAGCTAAGGCCGCAGGTGCTGCCCCACCTGGACTACGACAAGGTCCCGGGCCGGGAGAACATCCTCAACTACGCGAGCCTGGCCGTGCAGCGCCTGCTGACCTCCGTCTACGAGGCCGACCTGGTGTTCTTCCCCAAGTCCGGGCTGAAGGGCAAGGAGGAGGACTTCCGGGCGTTCTACAGCCCCGCCAACCGGGCGCTCGGCGAGCGGATCCGGCCGGCGCTGGAGCGCTACGCCTTCGGTTTCCTCGACGACGAGGTGGAGACCTCCGGCACCTGGACCGCGCAGAGCCTGGACGCCTACCTGGACTCCCTGGACACCGCGGGCGGCGCGGAGCAGTCCCCGGTGGAGAAGGCCATCCTCGGCTCGGCCGACCGCGAGCGCGCGGCCCGGATGTGGCTGGTGCAGTTCGCGCCGGACTTCCTCTCCGAGGCCTCGCCGATGATGCGCAACGTGCTCGGCTACTACGGCCCGGCCCAGTCCGAGTGGTTCAAGGTCGTCATCGACGAGTACGGCTACGGCGTCCACGACACCAAGCACAGCACCCTGTTCGAGCGGACCCTGGAGTCGGTGGGCCTGGAGTCCGACCTGCACCGGTACTGGCAGTACTACCTGAACAGCAGCCTGCTGCTGAACAACTACTTCCACTACCTGGGCAAGAACCACGAGCTGTTCTTCCGTTACGTCGGCGCGCTGTACTACACGGAGAGCTCCCTGGTCGACTTCTGCCGCCGCGCGGACCACCTGCTGCGCGAGGTGTTCGGCGACACGGTGGACACCACCTACTTCACCGAGCACATCCACATCGACCAGCACCACGGCCGGATGGCCCGCGAGAAGATCATCAAGCCGCTGGTGGAGGCGCACGGCGACGGCATCATCCCGGAGATCGTGCGGGGCATCGAGGAGTACCGGGTGCTGCTGGAGATCGGCGACTTCGACTTCTCCGAGCAGATCGCGTGGATGGACGCCCAGCCCGAGCTGAAGAAGCTGCACGACCCGGTCTTCGAGGGTCTCAAGCAGGGCAAGGTCGACGCCCCCGTGGCGCACCTGGTCGAACCGCGCGGCGAGCTGTCCAACACCCACTGCCACGACGGTGACGAGCTGTGCCACATCGTCTCCGGCACCATGCGCTTCGAGAGCGGCCTGGGCTCCTCGCTGACCCTCCAGGCCGGCGAGGGCGTCGTCATCAAGCGCAACCGGCTGCACGGCGCGAACATCGAGTCGGACGAGTGCGTCTACGAGATCCACTCGGTGGGGGACTACCGAAAGTGCCTGTAGTGACCTTCTCCGCCGAGGGGCGGGACAACTGCGTGGTCATCGCGGGGACGCCGTACGTCTACGCGACGGTCGGCGGCCGGGGCTTCGTGATGCGGGCCCGGTGCCCGCACCGCGGCGGCCCCCTGCACCTGGCCGGGGTGGCCGAGGACGGGGTACGGCTGGTGTGCCCCTGGCACGAGCGGAAGACCTCCGTGGCCCGGATGCGGGCGGAGGTCCCCGCCGTGCGGGTGGGCGGCCGGGTCACCGCCGTCTTCCCGGAACGGCCGGCGGCCGGCGGCTGGCCGGCCCCGCCCCAGGACTGCGCCGTCGGGCTGGAGCACCGGCCGCTGGCACCCGCGCTGAGCCGTCCGTCCAGGGCCGGCTGAGCCGCCCGGGCCGGCCGGTCCGCCGGCCCCTGCAACGCCCCGGCGCCGTCCGGTGTTCTACAGAAGCCCGGTCCGTGGCCGGGGGCCGACGCGGCCCCCGGCCACGGACCGGGCCACGAACGACCACATGTGAGGAGAACGGAACATGGGCAGGGACGGGGACAAGCCGCTGCTGCTGCTGATCGGCAGCAGCTCGCGGCGCAGCCGGGAGTTCATCCTGCGGTCGGTGAGCCGGCGCTACGCGCTCTGGCTGCTCCAGCCGGCACCGGTGACCTGGGAGGAGCCGTACGTCGTCGGCAGTACCCAGGTCGACAACACCCGTCCCGAACTCCTCGTCGAGGCCGCCCGCCAGGTGGCCGCCGAGCACGAGGTGACCGGTGTGTTCTGTTACGACGAGGGCCTGGTCACCCCGGCCGCGCACGTGTCCGAGGCGCTGGGGCTGCCGGGCAACTCCCCGGAGACCGTGATCGCCTGCCGGGACAAGAACGCCACGCGGACCGCGCTGGAGCGGGCCGGGGTCGCCCAGCCCGCCTCCATCGGTGTGCGGTCCCTGGCCGAGGCACAGGCGGCGGCGGACAAGATCGGCTTCCCGGTCGTGCTCAAGCCGCGCGGTCTCGCCGGCGGCATGGGCGTGCGCCGGGCCGACGGACCCGACGAGGTGGACAGCGCCTACCGGGCGGCGACCGGCGTCACCTACCCGGGCGTGCCCGTCTTCGAGGTGTCCGTGCTGGTCGAGGAGTACGTCGACGGGCCCGAGATCAGCGTCGACGCCGTCTTCTTCGAGGGCGAGGGCACCCCGCTGGCGGTGGCCCGCAAGCAGGTCGGGCTCGCGCCGTTCTTCGAGGAGACCGGGCACGAGGTCGACGCGGCCGACCCGCTGCTGTCCGACCCGCGGCTCCTCGAGGCGCTGCGGGCCAGCCATGCCGCGCTGGGCTTCCACACCGGGGTGAGCCACACCGAGTTCCGGCTCACCGCCGACGGCCCGCGCCTGATGGAGGTCAACGCCCGCCTCGGCGGTGACATGATCCCCTACCTCGGCGAGCTGGCCACCGGCGTCGACATCGCCATGGCGGCGGCCGACGTCGCCGCGGGCCGGCGTCCCGAGACCACGCCGACCCGGCGGCGGGCCGCGGCGATCACGTTCCTGTACCCCGAGCGGGACACCGAGATCGAGTCGGTCACCGTCCACGAGGACCGGCTCACCCCGGAGATCCACAGCGCCGAGCCGATGGCCGACCCCGGGGCCGTGCTGCGGCTGCCGCCGCGCGGCTACATCTCCCGGTACGCCCGGGTCATCGCCCTCGCCGACTCCATGGAGCGGGCGCGGGCGGCCCTGCTCGGGGCGCCGGAGATCGTGGAGATCGCGGGCCGGCCGGCGCAGGAGCCGCCCCGATGACGACCGGACAGACGTCCGCCGGGCCGGGGAAGGCGGGCCGGCCCTCGGTCCTGGAGACCCTGCGGGGCATTCCGGGCCCCATCTGGCTCGTGCTCGTCGGCATGCTGGTCAACCGGCTCGGCAACTTCCTCCAGATCTACCTGGTGCTCTACCTGACCGCCAAGGGGTTCTCCGCGACCGAGGCCGGGTTCGCGCTCGGCGCCTACGGCGTGGGGTCGGTGGTCGGCGTCCTGGTGGGCGGCTCGGCCTCCGACCGCATCGGCTACGCCTGGACGATCGTCGGCTCGATGGCGCTCGCCGGGCTGGGCACGCTGAGCCTGCCCCACCTGGGCAGCCTTCCCCTGGTGATCGTGGTGGCCGCGGTCATCGGTCTGCTGGCGCAGATGTACCGGCCGGCCTCCTCGGCCCTGCTGGTGGAGCGCACCCCGGAGCACCACCACGTGATGGTGTTCGCCGTCTACCGGATGGCGTTCAACCTCGGCACCACCGTCGGCCCGCTGCTCGGCGCGCTGCTGATCAGCCACTCGTACAACCTGATCTTCTATCTGGAGGCGGGGGCCCAGCTCAGCTTCGCCGTGTTCGCCCTGGTCCTGGCGCGCTCCGGGGGCATGGCGGAACAGGCCGAGCGGCACGCCGACGCCCCGCGCCGGTCGTACGCCGCCGTGCTGCGGGACACCCGGTACGTGCTGTTCCTGCTGGCGCTCTTCCTCAACGCCGTCGTCTACATCCAGCACACCTCCGCGCTGCCGCTCCAGATCAAGGCCGACGGGCACGGCGTGGCCTTCTACTCCAGCCTGCTGTCGCTGAACGCCGTCATGGTCATCTGCCTGGAGCTGCTGTTCACCAAGTACGTGCAGCACCTGCCCGGCAAGGTCGCCGTGGCGCTCGGCATCGGCCTGGTCGGCGTCGGGATGAACCTGTACGTGGCCGGGCCCGGCATGGCCATGTACGTCGTGGCGACCGTGGTGTGGACGGCCGGCGAGATGATCGGCACCCCGACCGCCTCGGCCTGGCCGGGCAAGGTCGCCCCCGAGCACCTGCGGGGCCGCTACATCGCCGCCGCCGCCTTCCCCATGCAGATCGGCTACGCGGTCGGCCCCGTCCTCGGTGTCGCCGCCTGGCAGCTGTCGCACGCGTCCGTGTGGTGGCTGTCCGGGCTGCTGACCGTGGGCGCCGTGGCGGCCACCCTGGCCGGCATGAGCGAGCGCCGCACGGACCACGGCACCGGCACCGCCGAGGCCGGCGAGCAGCCGGCCGGGCACGGCGGACCGGTCGCCGCCGACACCCCCTGACCCGCCCCACCGCACCCCGGATTCGGAAGCGAGCGAGCCGCGCATGGCCTACGCAGAAGGCATAGAGAAGTTCGTGGAGACCGTCAACGGCGCGTTGCCGCCGGACTTCTACACCTACCCCGTCGAACGGCAGCGGGTCCTGTACGACTCGCTCACCGAGGTCCTGCCCATCCCCGTCCCCGAAGGCGTCCGGCACCGGGACGCCACCGTGACGCACGAGGGCCGCACGGCCCGCGTCCGCGTCTACGAACCCGCCGGACGCACCGGCGACGCCGTGCTGTTCTACATCCGCGGCGGCGGCTTCGTCATCGGCTCGCTGCACAGCCATCACAGCCTGGTCGCCGAACTCGCCGACCGCACCGGCCTGGTGGCCGTCGCGCTGGACTTCGGCATGGCCCCGGAGAACCCGTTCCCCGGCCCGCTGGAGGACTGCTACGCGGGCCTGTGCGGCACCCTCGCGGACCTGCCCGCGCTGGGCCTCGGCGACCTCGACCCGGACGGCGCGGTGATCTGCGGGGAGAGTTCCGGAGCCAACATGGCGGTCGTGCTGTCGATGATGGCCCGCGACCGCGGCGGCCCCCGGCCGCGCGGCCAGGCGGTGATCAGCCCGGTGCTGGACTTCACCCGCTGGCGCCACGGCGGCGAGGACGCCCCCCTGCTGTCCGGCGGCGAGATGGAGTTCTACACCGCCTGCTACTGCCCGAAGCCCGAGCAGGCCGCCGACCCGTACGTGTCGCCGCTGCTCGGCGGGGACTTCCGGAGTCTGCCGCCGGCCTATGTCGTCGGCTGCGCGATGGACTCCCTGTGCGTGGACGCGGAGAAGTACACCGCCCTGCTCAGGGAGCACGGCACGCCGGTCACCTATGTGCGCGAGGAGGGGATGGTGCACGCCCCGGTGCGCGCCCGGCGGGTCAGCGAACCCGCGGCGGACTTCTTCGCCCGGTACTGCGCCGCCGTCTCCGCACTGGCCCGGAAGGAGGCCGCCGATGGCGGGCGCTGACCCGGGCACCGGGCCGGGGCGGGGCCCCTGTGTCATCGTCGACCCCTACTCCTCCGGAGCCCTCTTCGCCGACGCCCTGCGCGAGCGGGGCGTCCCGGTCGCGGCGGTGGTGAGCAGTCCGCGCCCGCCCGAGGCCTACGCCTCCTCCTACCGGCCGCAGGACTTCCCCGACGTCATCGTCCACGACGGCGACCTGGACGAGGTCGTGGAGCGGGTACGGGCACTGGACCCGCGGTGTGTCCTGGCCGGCTGCGAGTCCGGCGTGGAACTGGCGGAACGGCTCTCCCCCCGGGTGCTGCCCGGGCTGAGCAACGTGCCCGCCCTGGCCGAGGCCCGCCGGGACAAGAGCCGGATGGCCGACGCCGTCCGGGCCGCCGGGCTGCCGGTCATCCCGCAGCTGTGCACCGCCGACGCCGAGGAAGCGGCCGGCTGGCTGGAGCGCGAGGGGCTGACCGGGGCCGACCTCGTGATCAAGCCGCCCAAGAGCGCCAGCACCGACGGAGTGATCAAGGTGCCGGGCGGGGCCGGCTGGCGGGCCGTGTTCGAGCGGCAGATCGGCCGGGTCAACCAGTTCGGCGAGGTCGACGACCGGCTCATCGTGCAGAAGTTCGTCACCGGCACCGAATACGTGGTGGACACTTTCAGCCACGACGGCAAGCACTCCCTGGTCGACGTGTGCGCCTACGGCAAGGTCGACAACGGCCCGCACATGGCCGTCTACGACACCATGCGCTGGCTGCCCCCCGACGACCCGGCCGTGCCCGCCCTCGCGGATTACGTCTTCGGCGTCCTGGACGCGGTGGGCATCCGCTTCGGCTCCGCCCACGTCGAGGTGATGGGCACCGCCGACGGCCCGCTGCTCATCGAGCTGGGCGCCCGCCCGCACGGCGGCGGCCAGCCCCGGTTCAACCGCAACGCCACCGGCGACAGCCAGATCGACCGTACGGTGCGCTGGCTGACCGGCGGCGAACTGCCGCAGAGCTACGAGCTGCTGACCCAGCAGATGTGCGTCTTCCACATGGCCCGCCGCTCGGGGACGGTGAGCGGTACCGCCGTCCTGGACGAGATCCGGACCCTGCCGAGCCACCACTTCTCGGTGCAGAACCTGTCCGACGGCGACCGGGTCCCCGTCACCAAGGACCTCGTCGACAGCCTGGACTTCGGGTTCGTGATCCTCGCCCACCCGGACCCGGAGCAGATCGAGCGGGACTACCGGGCCGTGCGCGCCCTGGAACGGCGGCTGGTCATCACCGGGCCATGATCCACGCGCTCGCCTTCCTGACGAGCTCGCTGGTGGTGATCATGGCACCGGGTCCCGACCTGGCCCTGATCACCCGCCTGGTGCTCACCGGCTCCCCGCGCACCGCGGTGCCCGCCGCGTTCGGCATGATCACGGCGGGCGCCCTCCAGGCGGCCCTGGGCGCCCTGGGCCTGAGCGCGCTGCTCGCCGCCCGCCCGGACCTGTTCGCCGCGTTCCGCTGGGCGGGCGCCGCCGTCCTGCTGGTCTGGGGCTGCCGCGCCCTGCGCGCCGCCCTGCGCGCGCCGGACACCACGGAGTCCGGCGCGCGGGCGGAGCCGGACGACACCCCGCGCGGCAGACGGCGGGCCTTCGCGCTGGGGCTGCTGTGCACCGGCTCCAACCCCAAGGTCGGCATCTTCCTGATGGCGTTCCTGCCGCAGTTCGTGCCGGCCGGCCTGCACCCGGCCACCGGGGTGGCGGTCCTGGCCTGCTGTTATCTGGCCCTGGTCCTGGCCTGGCTGCTGGCGTGGACGAAGCTGGTGCACCGGCTGTCCCGGCACCTCCACTCGGCGCGGGCCCAGCGCCTGACCAACGGGCTGACCGCCGTCGTCTTCGGCGTCTTCGCGCTGCGCCTGGCCCTCGGCGGATGAGCCCGGCCGGGGCCCGGCCGGGCCCCGGCCCCGGTTCTCAGGCCGTCCGGAACCGTTCCGCCTCCTCCTGGCCGAGCAGCGTCCTGGCGTACCGGAGCAGCGGCGCGGGCACGTCGAACCGGCCCAGCACGTGCTCGCGCACCATGCTGGCGTCGGCCAGGCGGCACAGGGCCCACCGGGCCTCGCCCGGCGGCAGGCCGGCCAGCTCGGTCAGGGTGTACGAGGTGATGTCGGTGCCCCTGGTCCGGCCGAGCAGCCGGAACACCCGGCGGGCCGGCTCCGGCAGCACCCTGTAGGACAGCTCGAAGGCCGCCTGGACCGAGCACAGCAGGCCGTCCCCCGCGTCGGCGGGCTGCGGGGACAGCCCGCCGATCTGCAACCCGGTGTAGTACTGGGCGATGCCGAGACAGGGGTGCTGCACCAGCCGCGTCGCCAGCGTCCGCAGCACCAGGGGCAGCCCGCCGCAGTACTTGCCCAGGGCCATGGCCGCCAGGGGCTCCCGGCCGACGCGTTCCGGCCCCAGCAGCCGGCCGAGCAGCGCCAGCGCCTCGTCGTCGTCCAGCCCGTCGAGGGCGACCCGCTGGACACCCTCCCTGGCCGCCAGGTCGGGCAGGGCGTTGCGGCTGGTCACGAGCACGGCACAGCCCGCGTCCCCGGGGATCAGGGGCCGGATCTGCTCCTCGTCCCACGCGTTGTCGACCAGCACCAGGACGCGCCGGCCGGACAGCCGGGTGCGGTAGAGGCTCGTCGCCTCGCCCAGGGTGCCGGGGATGCGGTCCCCCGGAACCCCGAGGGCGCGCAGGAACGAGGCCATCGCCTCCAGGGCGTCGAGCGGGCGCTGGCGGGCGTGGCCGTGCAGGTCGACGTAGAGCTGCCCGTCCGGGAAGCGGCCGAGCACCCGGTGCGCCCAGCGCAGCGCGAGCGCCGTCTTGCCCACGCCGGGCGGCCCGGTGATCAGCGCGGCCGGGACCTGCCCGTCCCGCTCGCCGGGCGCGAGGAGCAGCCGGTCCAGTTCCCGCAGGTGGGCGGCGCGGCCGACGAAGTGCCGGTTCAGGCCCGGGAGCTGGGACGGCCGGGCCTCGGGCGGCCCGGCCGGGGCGGGCGCGGGCACGACGGGATCCCGCGGGGCCGCCGCCGGCTGCCGGGCCGCCGGCGCGCCGCCCGGTGCGGTCAGCTGCTGCTGCAGGATCCGCACATGGGCCTGGCGCAGCTCCTGGCCCGGCTGGAGCCCCAGTTCGGCGTCGAGGCGCCGGCTGACCTCGGCGAACACCCGCAGCGCCTCGGACTGCTCGCCGCAGCAGGCCAGCGCCAGCATCAGCCGGGCCTGGAGCCGCTCGTTCAGCGGCTCGTCCTCGGCGGCGGTGTACAGCGCCGGCACCACCAGCTCCGGCTGGTGGAACCGCACGGCCAGCTCCGCGTACAGCAGCAGGTTCTCGGTGCGCTGCCGGGTCGCCGCCGTGGCCGCCGGATGCAGGGCCAGCTGGGGTTCCTCGGTCAGGATCGGGCCGCGCCAGCAGCGGTGGGCGAGGGCCGCGAACTCGTAGGCCGCCGCCGGGTCGCCGCCGGCGTGGGCCCGCCGCGCCCGGTCGGCCAGATCCTGGAAGCGGGTCAGGTCGATCTGGTCGCGCCCGACGGACAGGGCGTAACCGATGGGGGTGCGGATGAGGGGGGACGGGTCCGCCTGGCCGGCGCCGGGGACGCGCAGCAGGCCGCGCGCCTGGCTCACATAGGTGTGGATCAGGTTCTGGTACGAGCGCGGCGGTTCCTTCGGCCAGAGCGTGCGGCCTATTTCGTCCAGGCTGGCGGACTCGGGATGGCACAGCGCCAGCAGGGACAATAATCTCCGCAGCTTGCAGGCGCGCACCTCGGTCACCGTGCCGCCGCGGTCGATGCTCAGCGCGCCGAGAATACCGATGCGCAGGCCCGGTTCACCCGGGTTTGCGGGTCTGCGGCTCCTGGACACGGAAGTCCGGATATCGCCTACATCGAGTCCGAGGACGTCCGCCAGGCGTCGCAGCGTACGCGTCTGCGGCTGTTCCACCCGGCCGCTCTCGATGTCCCGCAGGGCCCGCACACTGATCCCCGACAGCGCGGCGAACTCCCGCTGGGTCAGGCCGGTCTGTTCCCGGAACGCGCGGACCTGGGCCGGGAAGGGAAGTGCCGGCCCGGGGTGGACAGGACGGTCGGTGACAGTTCCGGTGATGCGAAGGTCCGGCATGCGCCCCCCGGTGCCGAGTGATGATCAGCCCCCTGGCAGTGCTCGATTGCTGGCGATCGTAAGTCGAATGGCCCGGTGGCGCAATTTACGCCGCGTGAACATCGAATAGCGGCGGCGCATATGCACCTTGGCGGAAATCGTTCGGTGTGCGCTGTTGTCCGGAAAAGCAGATTGACAGGAGGGGCCGGGGGGAAAGATGACGGGGTTTCCGTCATGCTGTCGGCATACCGGCCTGTCCGGATCCGGGGCGCCGGGGCCGGCGGGGACCGTCCGGCCGGCACCCCTTCCCTGTGGCGGGGGAGCACCCGGCGCACCGGGTGCCGACCGGTCCCGGGAAGGAGAGCGGCCGTATGACACCCACCCCCAGGACCGCCGGCGGCACGCCCGACGGTCCCGCCCCCGCCGGGCCGGCGCTGCTCGACGAGGCGCGCCGGCTGGCCCCCGGGGCGGTCGCCCTGCGCCGCGCCCTGCACCGGGGCCCGGAACTCGGCCTCGGCCTGCCGGCCACCCAGCGCCTGATCCTGGACGCGCTCGACGGCCTCGGCCTGGACATCCGCACCGGGCGCGCCCTGTCCTCCGTGACCGCGACCCTCACCGGGGCGGCCGACGGCCCGACGATCCTGCTGCGCGCCGACATGGACGCGCTGCCGGTCACCGAGGACACCGGGCTGCCGTTCGCCTCGCGCGGCCCCGGGCTGATGCACGCCTGCGGGCACGACGTCCACATGGCGATGCTGGTGGGCGCGGCCCGGCTGCTCGCCGGGCGGCGCGAGACGCTCCCCGGGCGCGTGGTGTTCATGTTCCAGCCCGGCGAGGAGGGCCACCACGGGGCCCGCCTCATGATCGAGGAAGGGGTGCTGGAGGCCTCCGGGAGCCGGGCCGACGCCGCCTTCGCGCTGCACGTGAACCCCAACATGCCGGCCGGCGCGGTGCTGCTGCGGCCGGGACCGCAGCTCGCGGCCTCCGACCGGTTCCGGGTCGTGGTCCACGGCCGCGGCGGGCACGCCTCCGCGCCGCACACCACCTGCGACCCGGTGCCCGTGGCCTGCGAGATCGTGCTCGCCCTGCAGAGCGCGGTCACCCGGGGCGTGGCCGCCGACGACAGCGCCGTGCTCAGCGTGACCCGGCTGGCCGCGGGCACCGCGACCGGCGTCATCCCCGACACCGCCGAACTCGCCGGCACCCTGCGCACGCTGGCCGGGCCGACCCGGCAGCGGCTGCACGAGGCCATCGCCCGGGTCGCCCACGGGGTGGCCGCCGCGCACGGGGCCACGGCGGAGGCGGCCGTCGTCCCCGGCTACCCGGTCTCCGTCAACGACGCCGGCATGACCGCCCTCGTCCGGCGCGCCGCCGCCGGCGCGCTCGGTGCCGGGGCGGTGCACGACCTGCCCGCCCCGCAGATGACGGCGGAGGACTTCTCCTACGTCCTGCGGGCCGTCCCCGGCGCCCTGGCCTTCCTCGGCGCCTGCCCGCCGGACCGGGCCCCCGACGAGGCCCCGTCCCTGCACTCGCCCCGCATGACCGTCGACGAGGACGTGATCGCCACCGGCATCGCCTGCGAGGCGGCGGTGGCCCTCGCCTTCCTGGCCGGCCGCGGACGCCTGGACGGTTGACCCCGGGGCGGACGGGCCGTAGATTCCCGTGCCGTCCAGCTCATTGGTCCAGACCAGAGGTCGGGGGATCGGCGTGCGCGAACCCGTGGCACCCAGCTCGGTGCACACCCCGCCCGCCACGGCCGCCGGTTCCGGCGGGATCTTCTCGCCGCCGCACCTGGCCGCCACCCTGACCTTCGCCGTGGTGATGTTCCTGACCGGGTTCGCCGCCCTCGCCGTGGTGCCCACCCTGCCGACGGCGGCCCGGGACCTGGACGGCGTGTCCCTGTTCCCCGTCGTGGCCGGCTGCTTCGTCGCCGCCGGTCTGTTCGGCGGGGTGCTGGGCGGGCACTGGGCGGACCGGTCGGGTGCCCGGCGGCCCCTCGCGCTCGGCATGGTCCTGTCGGTGCTCACCCTGCTGGTGTCCGCGTCCAGCGGGTCCGTCTGGCAGCTCGCCGCCGGCCGGTTCGTGGACGGCCTGGCCGCGGGCCTGGTCGCGGTGTCCGTGACCACCGCCGTCGGCCAGTGCTACCCCGAGCACCTGCGGCCCCGGATGCTCGCGCTGCTGAGCGCCGGCTGGGTCCTGCCGTCCCTGCTCGGACCGCCGCTGGCCGGCCTGGTCGTCCAGTGGTGGTCGTGGCGCGCGGTCTTCTACGGCCTGGCCGCGCTGACCGCCCTGCCCGCCGTGGCCCTGGTCCTCGTCCTGCGCCGCGCCCCCGGCACGGCCCCCGGAACGGCCCCCGGCGCGGCCTCCAGGGTGGCCGAAGTCCCCGCCGAGCGGCCCCCGTTGCTGGTGGCGGCCCTGCTCAGCCTGGGGGCGGCGCTCGGGCAGTACGGGGCCTCCGCGTGGGACCCGCGCCACCTGGCCGCCGTCGCCGCCGGTGTCATCCTGCTCGTCGTCCTCGCGCCCCGGCTGCTGCCGCGCGGCACCTGGCGCGGGGCCCGGGGACTGCCGGTCACGGTGCTGCTGCGCGGGCTGACCTCCGGCACCTACTTCGCCGTGGAAGCGCTGGTGCCACTGATGCTGATCACCGAACGGCGGGTCGCGGCGGTGGTGGTCGGCGCGGCCTTCACCGCCTCCGCCGTGCTGTGGGCCGCCGCCTCCTGGGTGCAGGGCCGGGTGCTCCCGCACATCGCCCGGCACCGCCTGGTCACCGCGGGCGCCCTGGTGATGGCCGCCGCCGTCGCCCTCGCGGCGGCCGGCTGCTCCGGCGGCCTGCCCCCGGTCACGGCGGCGGCGGCCATGCCGCTGTCCGCCGTCGGCATGGGGCTGCTCGACCCCTGCGTCACCGTGCTCTCCCTGAAGCACAGCCCCCCGCACCGGCAGGGCCACACCACCAGCGCCCTGCAGACCAACATGAACCTCGGCCAGGTCGTCGTGCTCGCCCTGGCCTCCGCCGTCCTGAACGCCTGCCTCGCCGCCGGCGCCGGGCCGCTCCCCGGCTACCGCGCGGCCTTCGCCCTGCTGCTCCTGCCGCCCCTGCTGGTCGCCCTGCTCGCCGTCCGCGCCCGCGGCGACTGAGCCCGGGCGGCGGACGCGGCCCGCCCGGCGGCGGCCATACTGTCCGCATGGAACGCATCGGGGGTTACCTCGTCGAACGGCGGCTCGGCGAGGGCGGCATGGGAACCGTCCACCTCGCACGCACGCGCGGCGGGCGGGCCGTCGCACTCAAGGTCGCCAAGGCGGAGCTGGCCGCCGACCCGGTCTTCCGGGAGCGGTTCCGCAGCGAGGTGGAGGCGGCCCGCGCGGTGGGCGGCTTCCACACGGCGCCGGTGGTGGACGCCGACGTGGACGGCGACCCGCTGTGGCTGGCCACCGCCTACATACCCGGGCCCACCCTCGCCGAACGGCTCGCCGCCGAGGGCGCGATGGACGAGGCGGGACTGCGGGCGCTGGCCGCCGCGCTCGCCGAGGCGCTGGAGTCCATCCACTCCTGCGGCCTGGTGCACCGCGACCTCAAGCCCGGCAACATCATCATGGCCGCCGACGGGCCGCGCGTCCTGGACTTCGGCATCGCCCGCGCCGTCGAGTCCACCCGCCTCACCGCCACCGGCACCGCCTTCGGCACCCCCGGGTTCCTCGCCCCCGAACAGGCCCTCGGCCACGAGGTGACCGGTGCCGCCGACGTCTTCGCCCTCGGCGCCGTGCTGGTCGCGGCGGCGGGCGGCAGCGCCTGGGGGGAGGGGACGCCGATGGGGCTGATGTACCGCTCGGTGCACGAGCCGCCGGACCTGTCCACCGTGCCCGCGGGGCTGCGGGACGTCGTCGCCCAGTGCCTGGCGAAGGAGCCCTCGGCCCGGCCGACGCCCGCCGCGCTCCTGGACCGGCTGACGGGCCCGGCCCCGCGACCGGCCGGATGGGGGCCCGGGCCGGCCACGCCGCCGTACGCGCCGGGGACACCGGCGGCACCACCGTATCCGCCGGCGGGCGATCCCCGGCAGCCGTCCGGCACCCCGCCGCAGCCGTTCCCCGTGCCCCCGGCGCCCGCCACGCCCCCGCAGCCGTACGCCGCCGCCCCGCAGGCCCGACCGGCGCCTCCACAGGCGCCTCTGACGCCCCATCAGACACCCACCGCGTACGGCTTCGGACCGCCCGTCCCGTACGCCGGTCCGGAGGTCGCGCTCGCCGACGGGGACTCCGGTGCCGTCGTGAACGCGACCGGTGTGCAGCTCGAAGTGGGCGGTGTCGCCGCCGACTTCCCGTGGCACGAGGTCGCGCGCGTCGACCGCGGCCGGCGTGGCCACCACTTGACGCTGACCGTACGACTGTGGGACGGCGGCGTGTACTCCTGTGAGCTGAACGCCCGGCGCAGGGCCCGGCTCACCGAGTGGGTGGCCCGGCTCGACCCGGTCCTCGCGCACTATCTGAACCGGTGACGAAGGGCGGCCCTCGGCCGTAACGATGCCATGAACTGAGCTCGTTCAGGCGTGAACCGGTCGCGTGCTGGGCACGGACCTCCTACCGGCGTGCCGAACCGGGTGCCGGCAGGAGGAGGGCGTCATGGACCGTCGGATCCGGGTACGTGTCAGCCGGCGGCCCGCCGCCCCGCGCGGGCAGGAGATCGACCGCAGGACTCCCTCGGGGCGCGTGCTGCCGTACTGACCCGGCGGACCGCGGCGGCCAGCGCGGACCGCAGCGGCTCCGGGGGCGGCGTGCCGTCCGGCGCGGCGCTCGCCGTGACCGCCGACGCGACCTGCCGCAGCTTGGTGTTGGTCCGCTGGGACGCCTCCCGCAGGATCTCCCACGCCTGGTCGGGGGTGCAGGTGTGGGCCGCCATCAGGATGCCCCGGGCCTGGTCGATGACCGGGCGGGAGTCGATCGCGTGGCGCAGCTGCGCGATCTCGAGGCGCAGCGTGTCCAGTTGCTCGGCGCGCTCCTGGGCCACCGCGGAGGCCGCGCGGTCGGTCAGAGCGGTGGGCAGGGTGCCGCTGAGCGGGTCCGCGGGGTCCAGGCCCATCAGCTCCAGCACCCGGCGCGGCTGCCCGCGCCAGCCGGTGGCGGAGACCGGTACGTCGCGCCGGCGGCCGTACTCGCGCAGCGTGACCAGGGCCGTCAGGCCCGCCGTGTCCAGGAAGACCACCTCGGAGGCGTCCAGATCGACCCGGGCGGTGCCCGGCGGCAGCGCGGCCAGGGTCCCGGCGAGGGTGTCGGCGCAGCCGTGGACCAGCTCGCCGCGGGCGCCGAGCAGGGCCCGGCCGCCTTCCGTACGGACGCCGACGGCCAGGGGCGCCGACCGCCCGCCGTGCGGGCCGCGTGCCGCCGTGGTCATGTCTCCCCTCCCGGTCCGCCGATCCTCCGTAGCCCCTCACCTGCCCCCGACCCCGCGCCCTACACCCGCCGGTCTCCCCCCGGCGCGAGCCGCATCGGCCGGGCCGCGCCAGACCCGGGGCGATCGGGGCCGGCCGGGTGGTCACCCGTGTGCGCTCGGACGGGAGCCGTGCGCGCCGGGTGCGGGCCGTGCCTGTGGGTGTCCGGGTTCGTGTCCGTCGGTCCGGGTGCGTGTCCGCCGGGCGCGGGCGGTGTCGGCCGGGCTCCATCCGGTGTTCGCCGGGGGAGCGCACGCGCTGGGCTCTACCGGTATGCGCTGGGCGCGAGTCGTACGCGTCGGGTGTGGGCCGGGTCTGTCGGTGCGGGTTCGTGTCTGTCGGTCCGGGTGCGTGTCCGCCGGGCGTGGGCGGTGCCGGCCGGGCTCCATCCGGTGTTCGCCGGGGGAGCGGCACGCGCCGGGCTCTACCGGTATGCGCTGGGCGCGAGTCGTACGCGTCGGGTGTGGGCCGGGTCTGTCGGTGCGGGTTCGTGTCTGTCGGTCCGGGTGCGTGTCCGCCGGGCGTGGGCGGTGCCGGCCGGGTTCCACCCGGTACCCACCGGGGAGAGCGGCACCGGCCGGGCTCCACCCGCACTCGCCGGGGCGAGCCGCATCCGCCGGGGTGAGTCGTGCCCGCCGGGGCGAGTGCGCGCCCCGCCGTGCGTTCCCCCCTCCCCGCCGTGCGGTCCCCCTTCCCCGGGCGCCCCCTCCCCGGTGGGATTGGGCCGTCTCGCCGTCGGTGTGGGCGGGGTCCGGCGGTGGCTCCAGTCGTGGGCGGTGGGGCCGGTGCGTGCTGGGTGGGGTGGTGGAGGGCGCATACTGGGCAGCTGTGTATCCGTGCGACTGGGAGATGGCATGAGCCGACCCGAGCCGGCCCGGCCGCTGTCGGCCACCGCAGTGCCGAAGCAGGCGGCGCCGCGGCTGGACGTGTACCCGCTGACCGGGCGGAGCGGGTTCCGCGCCGTCGGCGAGGTGATCCTGCCCACGCGGGGGATATGGGAGCGCGCGTTGGAGCGGGTCGTGCGCGAGGCCGAGGACGTCGGGGGCGAAGACGTGTACTACTTGGAGCTTTCCGCGGTGACCTTCATCGACGTGGCAGGCGCGGACGCGCTGGCGGACACCGCCCGGAGCCTGGAGGGGCGGCGCCGGCTGGTGCTGGACCGGCCACCGGACTCCCTGCCGCGGATGCTGGGCCTGCTGTGGCCGGGCCTTCCCGGGGTCGAGGTGTCGGCATCATGACCACGGCCACCCACCCCGTGGACCCGTTCGTCCACCCCGCCCTGTTCTACGCCGACTCGCACGAGTACCTGGCCGGCACCGTGCCCTTCATCCGCGAGGGGCTGGCGGCCGGCGAGCCGGTCGCCGTCTCCGTGCCCAAGGAGAACCTGGCGCTGATCCAGGACGCGCTGGGCGCCGACGGCGCCGCCGTGCGGTTCCTGGACATGCGCGAGGCCGGCCGCAACCCCGGCCGGATCATCCCCGGTGTGCTGCGCGCCTTCGCCGACCAGCAGCCGGCCGGCCGGCGGGTCCGGATCATCGGCGAGCCGATCTGGGCGGGCCGCAGCCCGGCCGAGTACCCGGCCTGCGCCCAGCACGAGGCGCTGATCAACGCCGCGTTCCAGGGCCGGGACGTCACCATCCTGTGTCCCTACGACACCTCCCGCTTGGAGGAGAGCGTCCTCGCCGACGCCCACGCCACCCACCCGGTCGTCATCCCGGCCGGCTCCGCCGCCGCGGTGGCCAGCGCGGCGTACGACCCCGACGGCGTCGTGGCCCGCTACAACCTGCCGCTGCCGGCCGCCCCCGGCGCCGGTCCCGGGGTGCTCCGCACCGCCTTCGCCGAGGACTCGCTCTCCGCCGTCCGGCACCTGGCCACCGACCACGGCGCCCGGCTGGGCCTGGCCGGGACCGCCCTGGAGAACCTGGCGCTGATCACCGCCGAGCTGACCACGAACAGCGTGGTGCACGGCGGCGGCACGGGCACCCTCACGGTGTGGGCGGAGGACGGGTACGTGCTGTGCGAGGTCCGCGACAAGGGCCGCCTCGCCGATCCGCTGGCCGGCCGCCGTCCCCCCGCCCGCGACCAGCGCGGCGGACGCGGTCTGCTGATGGTCAACCTGCTGTCCGACCTGGTACGCGTCCACACCGGACCGGAGGGCACGACCATCCGCGCCTACCTGAGCCGTTGAGAACCGGGCCCGGCGACACCCCGGCCGCCGGGCCGGCCGGCCGGACGCCCTGAGGCGTACGGCCCCTCAGGCGGCCGGCGGAGGGTGGGGGAGCGGTTCGAGCCGCCCCTCCAGCATCGCCCCCAGCCCTTCTGCCGCGCACACGTCCGGGCGCTGCGCGATGTGCACCGGCATCCCCGTGGCCTCTCGCAGCATCTGGTCGAAGCCGGGCAGCAGGGCCGAGCCGCCGACCATCACGACCCCGCGGTCGGCGAGGTCGGCCACCAGATCGGGCGGGCAGTCGCGCAGCACCTGCCCGATGCCGTCCAGGACGGCCGTCAGCGGGGTCTCGATCGCGTCCCGTACGGCGGCGGTGTCCACGCGCACGCTGCGCGCCAGCCCCGTGGCCACGTCCCGGCCGTGGATCTCGGCCGACGCCGGGCCGTGCGGGGTCAGCCCGTTGCCGGACAGGGCCAGGTGCAGCGGCCGTACCGACTGGGTGGGCAGCATCAGCTTGTGCGCGTGCCGCAGGTGCTGCACGATCGCGTGGTCCACGGCCTCGCCGCCCACCGGGATCCGCTCGGCGGCGACGATGGAGCCCAGCGACAGCACCGCGACCTGGGTCGCCGCCGCCCCGCACACCAGGACCATGGTGGCCTCGGGCCGCTCCACGGGCAGCCCGCACCCCACCGCGGCGGCGATCAGCGTGTCCACCAGCTCCACCCGGCGCGCCCCCAGCCCGACCAGCGTCTCGACGGTCGCCCGCCGGGCCAGCGGGTCCGCGTCGTGCGGGGCGCAGGCCGCCGCGCGCAGCCGGGGCTTGCGGCGCAGCATGCGGCGCATCTTGTCGCCGAGCAGATGCCGCAGCATGCGCTGGGCCATGTCGATGTCGACCACCGTGCCGCCCGCGACGGGCCGGACCACCTTGATGTAGTCGGGGGTGCGGCCCGTCATCCGCTCCGCGAACTCGCCCACGGCGATGAGGGCGCCGCTGCGGGTGTTCACGGCGGCGGCCGAGGGCTGGTCCACGACCAGACCGGCGCCCTTCACATACACCCGGGTACGCGCCGCGCCCAGGTCGACGGCGAAGTGGCAGCGGCGCAACTGCTCCAGGCTGACGGTCACGGCGGATCCTCCCGAGTGCGCGGGCCTTGCGGTGCCCGGCCGGCCGGCGGGCCCACTGGCATCCTGACGCGGGGCCGGGAGCGGGCGCCCGCTGGGCACGGCCGGGCGGGGTGCCGCCGAACGGGCGGTCTTGCGGACCGTACCGGTGTGTCGGCGGGTCACAGCACCTGGGCGGCCTCCAGCAGCGGTTCCAGGGTGGAGACGGTGACCTCGCTGCCCTCCCCGCGCAGCCGGCGGCGCCCGGCCGCGGTGGGCGCGTAGCCGATGAAGCGGACACCGAGCTGCTGGGCGGCGGTGAGTTCGGCGACCGAGGAGCTGATCAGCACGCCGCCGCGGGGCGGCGTGCGGACGGCGTCGAGGGCGCGCAGCAGGCAGTCGGGGTGCGGGGTGAGCAGGCCCAGGTCCTCGCGGCGGCCGTGGACGCCCGCCAGCGGCAGCCGGTGGGGCAGCAGGCACCGGTGGACGGCCGCGCCGGACACGTCCGTCACCACGCTGACCCGGCGCCCGGACCGGTACAGGGCGCGGACCAGCGCGAGCGAGCGGTGGGTCATGGGCGCGTCGGGCACGGCGGCCAGTTCCAGGGTGTCGAGCCGGGCCCGCAGCAGCGGGCCGAGCCGGTCGTGCGCGAAGGCGCGCAGCAGGTCCAGCGGGTGCGCGAACGCCTCCCGGCCGGCGGCGCCCGTGACCGGCAGCGGCCGGCCCGACAGCGCGTCCTGCGGGTCGCGGTGGTCGGCCACCACCGACAGCAGGTCGAGCACCGCCTCCCGCGCCGAGTGCGCCGTGAACAGCCGTGCCAGCGGCCCCTCGAAGCCGACCAGGACCGTCTCCGCGTCACCGAGCAGCGCGGACAGCCGCCGCCGGGACGGCACGGGCGGCTCCGCCGCCGGGACCGGCGCCCACTCGGGCACCAGCTGCACGGTGTACGACACCGCGAGCCCCGGCACCGGCCAGTCGGCCACCTCCGCGTTCACCGCCCGCTGGGCCGCGCCCGCCCGGCGCAGCGGATGCCGGCGGGTGAGGGGGACCGCCGCGGCGCTCAGGTGCCGCAGCAGCAGCCCGGGGACGCCGGTGACCTCGGCGCGCACGAAGGCGACCGGGTCGGTCACCCGCCAGGACAGCAGCACCGCGGCCTGGAACGTGCCCTTGCCGGAACTCGGCAGGGACACGATCCGGCGCGTCTCGTGCGGGGTGAGGTCGACCTGGTAGTACGTCTCCGGGCGGGGCGGCCGTGTGCCGTAGGGCTGGATCGGGTCGAGCAGGGTCAGCGGGCCGTCGGGGCGGGTGTGCACGACGGCCGTGCGGCCCGGGGTGGGGACGCCCAGCTCGCGCAGGTCGGAGGCGATGAACGGGCCCTGCACCAGGTCGCGTTCGCGGGGTTCGGCGGCCTTCGGCCCGAGCAGGCAGTACCAGGCGGCGGGCGGGCTGTCCGGGGCGCCGTCGGCGAACAGCGGCCGGAAGGGGCGGGCGCGCTGGGCGGCGGAGCTGGCGGCGAACTCGTCGTACAGCGCGGGCGGTACGACGACCGTGACGTCCGCGGCCGTGTGGGGCGGGCGGACGGACGGCTGGCCGAACGTCACCGTGAGCCGGGGCGGATCGCTCAGCCGGGTGAGCGCGTGCGGGAGTTCGCGCAGCACGGCGACGAGGACGGGCAGCAGATAGGCGCCGGGTCCGGTCCGCACCAGGTAACCGTCGGGGCGCACGGCCACCTCGTACTGGCGGGGGCCGGCGGAACCGCGCGCGAGGATCTCGTGCACCGCGGCCTCGAGCGTGACCCGGGCCTCCGGGCGCCCGGTCAGGTCGTCGGCCGTGAAGCGGATGCCGGGGGGGTCGGCGGGGGGCTCGTCCTCGGCCAGGGCCGTGAGAGCGCGGCGCAGTGCCTCCAGGTCCTTCCGGGCGGCCTCGGCGGCCGGGCCCGGGACACCCTGCAACGGCTCGCCCCGCCACAGCGCCAGTGCGCGGCGGGCCAGTTGCCGGCCGCGTTCCTGGTCGCCGCCGGCCCGGGCCCGCTCGGCCTCGTTCGCCAGCTGGCGGGCTTGGAAGACGTCGATGTTGTCACGGGCGGACACATACGGGAGGGCCGGCACGTAGTTGGCGGCGTACTCGGTGGAGAGGGAGTCGGGCCCGAGGAAGCGGCCGAGGTGGTGGAGGCACGTGGTCAGGCGGTTGGAGGTCTCCGGGGTGAGGGGGCCGTCGAAGACCCCGGTGGCCAGTTCGTCCCGGGTGACGCGCCGTCCGGCGCCCAGCAGCAGCATGCACAGGACGGCCTGCTCGTACGGGTCGTCCAGCGGGCGCGGGTGGCCGTCGAGCGTCACCCGGAGCGGGCCGAGCAGGGAGAAGCCGACGGTCCTCGGGCGGCGGAGGCCGTCGGCGCCGCGCAGCTGCCGTTCCAGGTCGTCGGACAGGAGCGCGGACATGGGCGCGCCCAGCTCCACGACGAGCGAGGCGTCGTGGTGGCGGCGCAGGCCGCGCACGAGGTACCCGAGCGCCCGCAGGTTGTCCGCGAGGCCCTCCTCGGCGACCGGCGCGGTGTCCAGACAGGTCAGCACGGGTCCGTCCGGGGTGAGGACCACCTCGGACCCCTCCAGCCTGCCGCGTGGGCCGTCCTGCGCGTGCAGGGCGAGCACCGCGTCGGCGAGCCGGACGAGCAGGGCGCGGACCTCGTCGGCGGACAGCCGGCCGGAGGGGTCCTCCAGGTGCCCCGCGAGCGTCGGGCCGGTGACGAACTCCCGTACCAGGTACGGCACCCCGTCCTCGACACCGTGGTCGCGGACCGGCGCGATCCCGGGGTGGCGCAGCGCGCCGAGCTCCCGGCCCAGGTCCAGGAAACCGGGGAGGTCCCGCCTGCCCGGATACCTGTTCACGACGACGTAGGTGCCTCCCTCCCGGGTATCCTCCGCCAGCCGGCCCGGGCCCCCCAGCGGCCGCAGCAGCCGGTACCGCCCCGCGAACAGCTCCCCGGTGCCGTCCACCGCCGGCCCGCCGGTGGCGTCCGCCGACAGGCGCCGCACGCTGTCCTCGCGGACCGTGGCGAACGGGTCGTCCTCCACCGCCGTCCCCGCGCCCCGTGCGGACGGCACCGACGCGCGGAACTCGCCCGGCGCCCGGCCCGCCCTGCGGTCGATGAACTCGCCGATCCGGCCGAGGAGTTCGGTGGTGCGGTGGCGTTCGGTGCGGGGCAGGCCGAGCAGCAGCAGCTCGCGGACGCCGTCCCGGAACGCGTAACAGCCGGGCGGGCCGCCGGGCACGGTGGTGAGCATGCCGCTGAGGACGACCTCGGCCAGGTGCCGGGGCCGCGGATCCGGCTCGACGGCGGCCTGGACCAGCCGCATCACCGGCAGATCCGGGCGCCCCAGCGCGAGGTGCCCGGCCAGCCGGACCGCCTCCGGGGAGGCGGTCGCCCTGAACCGCAGCACCAGTTCCTCGGCGGTGAGCCGTCCGACGTCGGTCCGGTCCTCGGCGTCCGCCGGCAGCGGGCGGCCCAGCCCGGCGACCGCGGCGGGGAACTCCGCGCCGCCGGGCGTGGCCAGCAGCCCCGCCCAGTGCGCCAGCCACCGCGGCTCAGGCTCCAGTACGGGCAGCGGCACGGTGCCGCCCGGGCCGACCCGCTCGCCCGGCCCGGGCTCGGCGGACCGCTCGTACGGCGTGAACGTGAGCGCCGCCGACGGGGCCGCGGGGTGCGGGGCCGACAGGAGGCCGGGGTCCGCGGGCAGGGCGGTGTCCCGCCACAGGTGCTCCGGCAGCGGCTGTACGACGGCCAGGGGCATCCGGCGCGCCCAGCGGTGCAGGGTGGCGTACCAGCGCTCCCCGGCGGGGCCCTCCCGCCACTGCGGGCCCATGCAGTCGCTGATCAGGAGCGTGACCGTACGGCCGTCGGCGGGGGCGGGCGTGCCGGGGCCGCACACCCGGCCGTCGGGGTCCGCGCGGTACAGCCCGATCGTGCGGAACGCGCCCGACTCGCCGAGCACCGCGTGCAGTTCGCGCACCAGGGGACGCCAGACCGGCATGGTCGGGCCGGCGTCGTACACCAGGTTCAGGCGCAGCCAGCGTTCCCGGGCGGGGCGCAGCACCGGCAGCCACCACGCGGGGTCGGCGCCCAGCCGGGCGATGCGGTCGGCGGTCGCCCGCTCGTCCAGCTCCCGGCCCACGGGCGCGTCGGTCCGGCGGGCCAGCGGACGCAGCGCGCGGTGCAGGGCGAGCCGGTGGCGCAGCATCGGGGGCGCCGGGGCGAGGAGCGTGGCGTGCGGCCGGGCCGACGCCGGGGCGGGCCGCCGGGCGGGCAGGTGCACGGGGACCCGGGCGGGTTCCCGAGGCGGCTCGGGTGCGGGCGGCGGTTCCGCGGGGGGCGACGGCTCCGGGGACGGCGGTGTCCGCTCCCCGCTCTCCGGCTCCCCGCTCTCCGGCTCCCCGCTCTCCGGCTCCTCGGCCGCCCGCTCCCCGCTCTCCCGCCCGGCGGCCTCCTCCTCCCCGGTCCCCCGCCCGGCGGGCGCGGCCGCCGGACGCATGTGCCGGGCCAGCCACAGCACTTCGGCCAGTTCCAGCGGGGTCGGGCGCACCCCGTGGCCCGCCCGGGCCAGTACGTCGGCCAGGCGGGCCACGGGATCCGGGGAAGGGTCCGGCTCAGAAGACATCGGACCGCGCGCTCTGCCCCAGGTACGGCATCAGCTGCTCGGCCAGCCGGTCCAGGGACTCGGCGTCCAGGTCGGCGGAGCGGGCCAGGTAGATCGCGTTCAGCAACTGGTCGGTGGCCAGGTCGCCGGCGCCCGACCGGGACAGGAAACGGTCGATCAGCGACCGCGCACAGGCGTCGGGCTCGCCGAGGTGGGCGCGGACGATCCCGGCGAGGTGCCGGTCGTCCGGCTGCCTGAGGTGCAGGGTGACACAGCGGCGCAGGAAGGCCGGCGGGAACTCGCGCTCGCCGTTGCTGGTGAGGACGACGAACGGGAAGGCCCGGCAGCGGACCCGGCCGCGGACCACCGGGACCCGCTCGTCGGTGCCGTCGGCCAGCACCTCGGTCACGCCGTCCGGGGTCAGCCGGGCGGCGCGCACCAGCTCGGGGATCTCGTACTGCCCCTCCTCCAGCACGTTCAGCAGGTCGTTGGGCAGGTCGAGGTCGCTCTTGTCGATCTCGTCGATGAGCAGGGCGCGGGGCCGGTCGTACGGCAGCAGCGCGGTGCCCAGCGGGCCGAGCCGCAGGTGGTCCTCGATGCCCGACCCGTCGGCCGCGCCGTCCGTCCGCCCCTCCCCGGCCGCCTCCTGCCGGGCCGCGTACAGCCGGGACAGCGGGTCGTACTGGTAGAGGCCGTCGTGCAGGGTGCTGCGGCTGGTGATGTTCCAGCGCAGCACCGGGCCGAGCCCGAGTTCCCGGGCGACCGCGTACACCAGCGAGGACTTGCCGGTGCCGGGCGGGCCGGTGACCAGCAGCGGGCGGCGCAGATAGAGGGCCGCGTTGACCAGCTCGACGGTCTCCTCGGTGGCCTGGTAGGTCTCGGCGCGGTGGGTGCGGTCGGGGGAGACGGCGGCGGTGTCGGCGGCGGCGTCCGGTACCGGGAGCACCGGACCGCCGTCGAAGGCCCGCCAGGGCGGCGGCGCGGGCAGCTCGGTGATGCCGTCGTGCGGCTCGTTCGTGCCGGTGTAGACGGGCCACAGGGGCATGGGCTTCTTCTCCGTGGGGCGGTCGGGCGTCGGTCGGTCAGGCGACGGGCGAGTGCAGGCTCGCGCCGGTCTCGGGGAAGCAGCGCGGGTCGTCCCAGAGCAGCTGGACGTGGCGCGCCCAGTGCCCCTCGGGATCGTCGGCGGCCTCCGCGGTCAGCCGCAACTCCATCAGGTGCCGGGGGAGTTCGGCGGGCGGTACGTCGGCGACGGAGGCGGTGAGCCGGTCCAGGAACGCGGTGCCGGGGCAGGATGCGTCCGCGCGCCCGCTCCCGGCAGGAGGTGCGTCCGCGCGCCCGCTCCCGGCAGGAGGTGCGTCCGCGCGCCCGCTCCCGGCAGGGGGTGCGTCCGCGCGGCCGGTGCCGCTACCGGGCGGATCCGCGTGCCCGTTCCCGGTGCGGGGCGGGTCCGGGCACGCGGCCCCGGGGCGGGAGGCGTCCTCCGCCGCGGTGCTCGCGCCGGAGGTGTCCCCGTGCACGGCGCAGGGCCCGCCGGTGCGGGACCACAGCAGGACCGGCACGGGCACGTTGAGGCCGACCTCGAAGTGCGGGCGGGCCACCGTCGGCGGAGCGGCGAAGCCCGCCAGCGGGGCGTCGCCGTCCCACAGCCTCTTGCGCAGGCTCGGCGGGCGCTCCCGCGTGCCGCACTCGACGCGGTGCACCTGGACCCCGCCCCCGGTGTCCAGCTTCTGCCACTTCTTGCGCAGCTGGCGGCGCAGCCGCCCGCTGTGGTGACGGGCGCGGTCGGTCACCACCAGCGGGTAGGCGCAGCCCAGCGGGGTGCTGTCGTCCGCGCCGCACTCCCAGTGCGCCACCGCCTCGTTGAGCCACTCGCGCGGCAGCACGAACGTCACCAGCTCGTCGGCGTCCGGGGCGAGATGGGCCACGGCCTCGTCGATGCGGCTCTGGACGTAGGCCCGAACCCCGGCGCGGGGCAGCCGGCGGGCGCCCACCGGCCGGCGCCGGCCGTCGCGGTACGCGGACACCTCCACGGTCACCTGGTCGGGGCCGGCGCCGCTGTGGTCGATCTCCACGACGACCGGCGACCAGGCGGGCCCGGCCTGCGCGGTCGCCGCGTCCGGCGCCGCCTGTCCCCGTAACACCGGGGACCCGCCGACGAGTTCCCCGAGCCGCTCGGTGAACCGGAGCAGCGCGTCCGGGTCCGGGACCTCCCAGCGCACATAGCGGGCCGCCGCCCGCAGCGAGGGGAAGCCGCCCGGGGGCAGGGGCGGCCCGAAGGGGCCCACCGCGTCCAGGTACAGCCGGTCCGGGTCGCAGCCCCCGTCGGCGGCGGCCCGGTCCAGCAGGTCGTACAGCCGTCGCCGGCCTTCCTCCCCTAGGCCCGGGACGGGTACCAGTTCGTCCAGGCCGGGCCAGTACCGGGCCAGTACGTCCAGCGGCAGCATCCGGCCCTTGCGCACCTGCGGCGACGTCCCCAGGGCGGCGGTGACCATGCCGGCCACCGTGCCGTCCGGCAGCGTCGCCGCCGCCCCGCTGAAGCCCTCCACGATCGGCTGGCCGTGCCCGTGCCACGTCACCAGCTCCAGCCACTCGCCCGCGATCAACTGCGCCGAGACGGCCTGGTACTCGGCGAGGGTGCCCTCGTCGTAGTGCTCGGGGAAGCCGTAGGAGACCAGTTTCGGGTACGGCTCGGTGTACGCGGCGTCGGGCGGCGCGAACCGGGCCGGGGCGAGCGGGAGGTCCTGGTCCACCGCGAGTTCGAGCACGGCCACGTCGCCGGGGTCGGTGACCCCGCCCGCCCAGCCGCCCTCGGCGACGACCCTGGCGGACAGCTCGCCCAGCTCCCGGGCGTGCGGGAAGCAGACCTTCACCGGGGCCCCGCCGTGGACGACGTGGGCGCAGGTGAGCACCAGACGGCCGGTCACCAGGAAGCCGGCCCCCACCTCGCCGCCGCAGGTGATCCGGGCCTGCCAGGCGGAGCCGCGCATCACCGGCCCCCGGACTCCGGCCCCGGCGCGCCCGGCCCCGGCACGTTCTGTCCCGGCGGGTTCTGCCCCGGCACGGCGGGCGCCGGTACCGCGGGTCCGGCGGGTGCCGGCGCGGCGGGTGCCGGTTCGGCCCGCTCCGGGGACCAGCTCAGCTTCACCACCAGATGGCCCTCCGCCGATCCCTTGGCGATGACCGCGCCGGCCTCGGCGGACAGCCGTACGCCGAACTCGATCTCCACCCCGTCGGGGCGCAGGCTGCCGTCCCGGAAGACCCGCAGCGCCGCGTCCGCCGCCGCCCGGACGCTGTCCAGGGCGCCCTCGAAGGTGCGCGCGGCCTGCGCCGGACCGTCGCCGCGCGAGACGAGACGGGCACCCGATCTGGGGCCCCCGCCGTCCACCACGACGAGTGCGCCGTCCTCGGTCCTGAACTCCACCAGTCCGTCGTCCATGGCGCCGCTCGCTCCCCCTTGTGCCGTGCGTGGCTCGTGCAAGCCCCATGGTACGGAGGGTGCTTGGCGCGCCACGCCGGACAGCGGACACGGCGCACGGCGCGTGCCCGCCGGGGAGAACCCGCCAGGCGCCTCTGCGCCATCGGTGGTCAACTCCCTCACCGCACCGGTTAGATCTCCCTCGTCCCAGCACATGACACGCGCGACCCACACGAGATGAGGCGTGGATGAGCACAGGACCAGTCAGACGCGGCACGGCACTGCTGGCGGCGGCGCTGGTGAGCGCCCTGCTCCCGGCCGGCCCCGCGGTCGCCCGGGCGGCCCCCGCCACGGCGCCCGCCCCGGGCCCCGCCGCCCCCTCGACGGTCACCCTGGTCACCGGCGACCGGGTGACCGTCACGGACCTCGGACACGGCCGGCAGACCGTCACCGTGCGGCGGCCCCAGGGCGCCACCGGCGCCGTCCGCACCCAGCGGAGCGACGGGCACCTCACCGTCGTACCGGACGAGGCGCTGCCGTACCTGCGGGCCGGCACCCTGGACCGGCGGCTGTTCGACGTCACCGGACTGATCCGGCAGGGGCTCACCGACACCGGGGCCGGTGCGCTGCCGCTGATCGTGACCTATGGCAAGGGGGTCCGGGTGGCCGCCCCGGCGGGGGCCCGGCGGATCCGGGCGCTGCCCAGCCTGCGCGGGGCCGCCCTGGCGGCGGATCGGGGCCGTACCTTCTGGCGGTCGTTCACCCGGGGCGCCGGCATCGGCAAGGTGTGGCTCGACGGGCGGGTGACGGCCGGCCTCGCCGACAGCAACGCCCAGATCGGCACGGCGGCGGCCTGGGACACGGGGCTGACCGGCAAGGGCGTCACCGTCGCCGTCCTGGACACCGGCGCCGACCTCGGTCACCCCGACCTGGCCGGCCGGGTGAGCGCCAGCCGCAGCTTCACAGCGGGCGAGGAGGTCGCCGACCGCAACGGGCACGGCACCCATGTCGCCTCCACCGTCGGCGGCAGCGGCGCCGCCTCCGACGGCACCGAGAAGGGGGTCGCGCCCGGCGCCGACCTCGCCGTCGGCAAGGTGCTGAGCGACCAGGGCTCGGGCAGCGAGTCGCAGATCATCGCCGGGATGGAGTGGGCGGCCCGGGACGTGCGCGCCCGCATCGTCTCCATGAGCCTGGGCTCGCCCGAGCCGAGCGACGGCACCGACCCGATGGCCCAGGCGGTGAACACCCTCTCCGAGGAGACCGGGGCGCTGTTCGTGGTCGCCGCCGGCAACACCGGCGCGCCCGGCGCCATCGGCTCGCCCGGCGCAGCCGACGCGGCCCTCACCGTCGGCGCGGTCGACTCCGCCGACCAGCCGGCCTGGTTCACCTCCGCCGGACCCCGCTTCGGCGACAACGCCCTCAAGCCGGACCTGGCCGCGCCCGGCGTCGACATCCTCGCCGCCCGCTCCCGGCTCGCCCCCGGCACCGGCGACTACACCTCCATGAGCGGTACGTCGATGGCGACCCCGCAGGTCGCCGGGGTGGCCGCGCTGCTCGCCCAGAAGCACCCCGACTGGAGCGGCCCCGAGCTGAAGGACGCGCTGCTGTCCACCTCCCGGCAGCTCGGCACCTCCGCCTACGTGCTCGGCGCGGGCCGGGTCAGCGTCCCCGACGCGGTACGGGCGGACCTCACCGCGACCGGCAGCGCCGACCTGGGCTACCACCGCTGGCCCCACGACACCGACCGGCCCGTCACCCGGACCCTCACCTACCGCAACGCCTCGGGCACCGACGTGCGGCTGAAGCTGTCCGTCCAGGGCGCTGCGGACGGCGTCGTCACCCTCGCCCGGGACACGCTCACCGTGCCCGCCCGCTCCACCGCGTCCACCACCGTCACCGGCGACGCCGCCCGGGCGCCCGTCGGCGAGACCAGCGGACGGGTCGTCGCCTCCGCCGAGGACGGCACCCCCCTCGCGCACACCGCGTTCGGGCTGGTCAAGGAGGAGGAGCGGTACACGCTCACCGTCCACGTGAAGGACCGTGACGGCGCCCCCGTGCCCGCCGACCTCACCGTGCAGCGGCTCGCCGGGGGCGAGGACGCCCGGCCCGCGCACGTCGGCGACTCCGGCACCCTTCAGCTGCGCCTGGAGCCGGGCACCTACACCCTCGCCGGCTTCCTCGACGTACGCGGCGCCCACGGCACCGACTCGCTCGGCCTCGGCTTCCTCGCGGCCCCGGAGATCCGCCTCGACCACGACCAGGAGGTCACCCTGGACGGCCGGACGCTGCGCGAGGTGAAGGCCGCCGTCGGCCGGCGCACCGAGACGCGCCAGTTGCTGATGGAGTACGACCGCCGGGCGAACGGCGCCGACCTGTTCGGCGCGGTCCAGGTCCCCCTCGCCTACGACAGCGTCTTCGCCGCGCCCACCCGCGGGGTCACCCAGGGCACCTTCGAGTACCGCACCGTGTGGCGGCTGGCCAGGCCCCGGCTGGAGGTGAGGGGCGTCGGCGAGGCGACCGTCCAGCCGGGCGGCACCCTCGCCGAGGGCCGCACCCGGCTGCCGCTGGCCGACGTCGGCGACGGCCCCCTGACCGGCGTGTCCGGCAAGGCGGTCCTCGCGCACCTCGCCGCCGGCGCCGACCCGGCCGCGCTCGCCCGGGCCGCCCAGGACGCCGGCGCCAAGGCCCTGTTCGTCACGGACGACACCCCCGGGCGGCTGACGGCCTGGTGGGGCACGGACGACAACGCCGGCCGGCCGCTGACGATCGCCACCCTGAACCGCGCCGACGCCGCCCGGCTGCGCGCCGCGGGCCGCGTCGACATGACCGGCACCGCCGACTCCCCGTACGTCTACGACCTGTCCGAGGGCCACCCGGGCCGGATCCCCGACCGGGACCTCACCTATGCGCCCGACGAGCGTCAACTGGCCGCCGTACGCGTGAAGTTCCACGCGGCCGAGGCCGTCTCCGGCGGGGAGTTCCGTTACTCGCTCACCGGCACCTTCCCCCTCGGCATCGGCTTCCAGGAGCGCGTCTCACTGCCCGCCGAGCGCACCGACTACGTCTCCACCGGCCCCGGCCAGCTGTGGCACGAGTCCGTCACCGTCCGCGACGGCGCGCTGGAGGAGCGCGGCGGGCTGGTCCGGTACACCGGCGGCACCCGGCCGGAGCTGGACTGGTTCCGCCCGGTGTGGCACCCGTGGCTGGGTACCGGGCTCGGCTGGGGACAGCAACGCGCCGGTGACCGGCTCCAGTTCAACACGCCCGGCTGGGGCGACTCCGGGCCCGACCACACCGGCTTCGGCGACGTGTGGAGCGAGGAGAGCGGACTGAGCCAGACCACCGCCGTCTACCTGGACGGCACCCTCGTGGACGAGAACACCGGCTCCGCCGCCTACGTCTTGGACGCGCCCGCCGACGAGCACACCTACAAGGTGGTCACCGACACCGCCCTGGACGCCGGCCGGTGGCGGCCCGCGACCCGCGGCCACACCGAGTGGACCGTCCGGTCGGCGGCCACCCCGGCGGACCACTGGACGTATCTGCCGCTGGTCAACCTCGCCTTCGACCTCGGCACCGACCTGGCCGGCCGGGTGCCCGCGGGCCGGCGCGTGCCGGTCGGCATCGCCGCCGCGTACGTGGCGGGCGCCACCGGCACCGGCAGGCTCGGCGGCGGCCGGCTGGAGGTGTCGTACGACGACGGCGCCACCTGGCGGACGGTCCCGCTGACCGCCGGACCGGGCGCCTCCTGGCACGGCACGCTCACCGTGCCGGGCGGCGCCGCCCACCTCTCCCTGCGCGCGTCCGCCCGCGACGACCGGGGCGGCTCGGTCACCCAGGAGATCATCCGGGCGGCGGCGGTCAAGTAGCGGGAGAGCGGGGGTGGTTCGCGGGTACCGCGATGCCCCGGACCACCCCCAGCTCCACCAGGTCCTGCGGCCGGACGCGCAACTGGTCCGCGGTCGCCTCCGCCTGCTCCGGCGGGCGCTTGAGGATGGCCGCCGCGAGTTCGGGGGCGATCACCGAGAAGTAACTGTCCGGGGTGACCCAGGTGTTGCCCGGCGCGGCCAGCGCCAGCGCCCCGCCGGAGCCGCCCTCGCCGATCACCAGGGTCGTCAGGGGCACCCGGGCGTCGGCCACCGCCTGGAACACCTCGGCGATCGCGGCCCCGGCCCCCTGCCGTTCCGCGTCCGCGCCATTGGCCGCGCCCGGGGTGTCCACCAGCGTCAGCACCGGGACGCCGAGCCGGTCCGCGAGCCGGATCAGCCGGGCGGCGGTGCGGTACCCGGCGGGCCGGGTCGCGGTCCCGGTCTGCGCCGCGAACGCCACGCTGCGGCCGTCCCGTTCGCCGAAACCGCACAGCATCCCCTCGGGGTCCGTGCCGCCGCACCGGTCGCCGCCGAGCAGCACCCACCGGTCGAAGAGGTCTTCCAGATAGGCACGCGCCCGGGGCCGCCCGGGGTCCCGGGCGCGTACGACGGCCTCCCACCCGGTGGCGGGCAGCCGGGCCGAGCCCAGGGCCCGGGGCACGGGTGCCCCGGCGGCCGGGGCCGTCAGCAGCCGCAGCCAGGTGCCGAGCACCTCCTTCAGCCGGTCCGGCGCCACCACCGCGTCCGCCGAGCCCGCCGCCACCTGCGCCTCGGCCGTGTACGCGGCCGGGTCGGCGTCCGGCGGGCGTACCCGGGAGCCGGCGAAGCCCACCTGGGCGCCGGGCAGGGCCAGCACCACGTCCGCGCCCGCGCCGAGCGTGGCCCAGCCGCCGCCCGTCGTCGGGTCCCTGAGCACCGCTGTCTGGGGCAGCCCGGCCCGCCGGGTCAGCGCGGAGGCGCGGGCCACCCGCTGGAGCTGGGTGAGCGCGAGCATGCCCTCCTGCATCCGGCTGCCGCCGGTCGCGATCAGCGAGACCACCGGCAGCCGGTGCGCACGGGCATGGGCGTGGGCCGCCACCAGCCGGTCACCGGTGCGTTCGCCCAGCGAGCCGCCCAGGAAGCCGAACTCGAAGGCGATCAGCACCGCCTCGGTGCCCGCGACGCGCGCGGTGCCGCAGACCACCGACTCGGCCTCGCCGGTGCGCTCGGCGGCGCGGGCGCGCGAGGCGTCGTAGCCCTGCCAGCCCAGCGGGCCGTCCGGCGCGGGTTCCCCGGCGGGAGCGGGGAGTTCGCGGAAGCCGCCGGGGTCGGCGAGCAGCGCCAGCGTCTCCCGCGCCGAGCGCCGCTCAGCCATCGGTCAGGGCCCGCTTCATGATCTTGCCCATGTCGTTGCGGGGCAGCGCGTCCAGGTGGCGGACGACGCGGGGGCGCTTGTGCGGGGCCAGCCGCCGGGCCACGTGGTCCGCCAACTCCCCGGCGCCGGGCGGTGACTGGGGGTCCGCCGGGACGATCCAGGCCACGATCCGCTCGCCCAGGTCGGCGTCCGGCTCCCCGGTGACCGCCGCCTCCCGCACCCCCGGATGCTCCAGCAGCGCGTTCTCGATCTCCCCGGCCCCGATCTTGTACCCGCCGCTCTTGATCAGGTCGGTGGCCTTGCGGCCGACGATGCGGACATAGCCGTCGGGCTCCCGTACGGCCATGTCCCCGGTGCGGAAGAAACCGTCGGCGGTGAACGCGGCGGCGGTGGCGTCGGGCCGGTTCAGGTACTCGGTGAACAGGTTCGGGCCGCGCACCTGGATCTCGCCGACGCTCTCCCCGTCCCAGGCGGTCAGCTCCGTGCCGTCCTCCTCCACCAGCCGCAGCTCCACCCCCGGCAGCGGCACGCCGACCGTGCCGGCCCGGGCCTCGCCGTCGGCCCGCACGCTGGTGTTCATCAGCGTCTCGGTCATGCCGTACCGCTCGATCACCCGCCGGCCGGTGGCCGCCGCGATCCGCTCGTGGTCGTGCACCGGCAGCGCGGCCGAGCCCGAGACCAGCAGCCGGGCCCGGGCCAGCGCCCCGGCCAGCTCCGGGTCGCCGGGCAGCGCCTCGGCGAGGCGGTGGTACATCGTCGGCACCCCGAACAGCATGGTCGCGCCGTCGGCCAGCTCGCGGGCCACGCCCTCGGGGGAGAACCGGCCCAGGTGCCGCACGCCGCCGCCGCGCCGCAGCGGGCCGAGCACGCCGAGCACCAGCCCGTGCACATGGAACAGCGGCAGCCCGTGCACCAGCACGTCGTCGGCGGTCCACCCCCAGGCGTCGGCGAGCGCGTCCAGTGTGGCGGCGAGGGCCCGGCGGGGCAGGACCGCGCCCTTGGGCGGGCCGGTGGTGCCGGAGGTGTACACGATCAGCGCCGGATCGCCGTCCGCCGCCCGCTCCTCGGCAAGGGGCCCGGCGGCGCAGACGTCCACGTCGATCCGGGGCAGACGGCTCGCCACGGGCGGCAGTGCGGCACCGGGCGCGGCGAGCATCAGCGACGGCGCGCTGTCGGCGAGGATGTGCGCGAGTTCCTTCTCGCCCGACTTCGGGTTGAGCGGCACCGCGGCCACCCCGGCGAGCAGCGCGCCGGTCACCGCGACGGCGGTCTCCAGCTCCGGCTCGGCCCACACCGCGACCCGGTCCGCCCCCGCGAGCCGGGCGGCGAGGGCACCGGCGGCGCCCGCGAGCGAGCCGTACGTCAGGGCGCGGGGCCCGAACCGCAGGGCGGCGGCCTGCTCATGGGGACCGTCCGCCAGGGCGGGGAAGAGAGAGGACACGCGGCGCACTCCTTACTGTCGACGGCTGCCGACCGCCGGGATCGACAGACCCTTCCTACACCAGCGCAACGGCGTCCGGCGGGCCTTGTTAGCCTCGCCACCGCACCCCTCATCGAACCCGCGTACGACAGGGAGTCAGCCGTGCCCCGTATCGCCCTCGCCACCTACGACCCCGGACCAGGCCGCAGCGAGGACACCGACCTGCCGGTGCTGGTACGGGCGCTGCGGGACGCCGGCGCCGACGCGGAGGCCCGGCACTGGGACGACCCGGCGGCCGACTGGGCCGGCTACGACCTGGTGGTGATCCGCTCGACCTGGGACTACAGCTGGCGGGCCGCCGAGTTCGCCGCCTGGGTGGAGCGCACCGGGACGCTGACCCGGCTGGCCAACCCGGCGCCCGTCGTGCGCTGGAACACCGACAAGCGCTACCTGGGGGAGCTGGCGGCGGCCGGCGTGCCCACCGTCCCCACCCGCTACATAGCCCCCGGAGAAGAGGCCGGCCTGCCCACCGGCCACGAGTTCGTCGTCAAGCCGGCCTCGGGCGCGGGCGCCCGGTTCGCCGCCCGCTACACCCCCGCCGAGCACGACACCGCGCTGCGGCAGCTCGCCCGGATGCACGCCGAGGGCTTCACCGCGATGGTCCAGCCGTACCTGCGGGGCATCGACGTGCGCGGGGAGCGGGCCCTGCAGTTCTTCGGCGGGCGGCTGCTGCACGCCAGCCGCAAGAGCGCCGTGCTGTCCCCCGGCATCCCCTACGACGCCGACAAGGTCGCCCACCCCGGCCTGGAGCAATGGCAGCCGGCCCCGTCCGAACTCGCCGTCGCGAAGCGGGCGCTGGCCGCCGTGCCCGGCACGCCCGAGCTGCTGTACGCGCGCGTGGACCTGGTCGACGGCGACGACGGCGAACCCCTGCTGATGGAACTGGAGCTGGTCGAACCGAACCTGTTCCTGTGGCTGCACCCGGACTCCCTGCCCCGGGTGGCGCAGGCGATCCTCCGGGCGGCCCACGACGGCTGAACTGCGTCCGCCTGCTGGACGGTTGACCGCCGAGGCTGGACGCCGGCGGGTCCTGTGCCGCAATCTGTGCCCGTCAAGATCACTTAGCGATGGGGGAGTTACATGTCCAAGGTATGGCTGGTGACCGGGGCGAGCAGCGGATTCGGCCGGGCGATCACCGAGGCCGCCGTCGCCGCCGGGGACCTGGTGGTCGGCGCGGCCCGCCGTCCGGAGGCGCTGGACGACCTGGTGGCCGCCCACCCGGGCAAGGTGGAGGCGCTGCGGCTCGACGTGACGGACGGCGCCGCGATCGAGGCGGCGGTCGCGGACGTCCTGGCCCGGCACGGCCGGATCGACGTGCTGGTCAACAACGCGGGCCGGACGCACGTCGGCGCGGTCGAGGAGACCACGGACGAGGAACTGCGGGACCTGTTCGAACTGCACGTCTTCGGCCCGACGGCCCTGGTGCGGGCGGTGCTGCCGCACATGCGCGAGCGGCGCTCGGGCGCGATCGTGCAGATGAGCAGCATGGGCGGGCAGATGTCCTTCGCGGGCTTCGGGGCGTACAGCGGCACCAAGTTCGCGCTGGAGGGCATCTCCGAGGCGCTCGCCGACGAGGTGGCCGACTTCGGCATCAAGGTGCTGATCGTGGAGCCGGGCGCGTTCCGGACCTCCCTGTTCGGCACCGGGCGGGCCGGCGCCAGCGCCGACAGCGGGGTGTACACCAAGGTCAGCGAGACCCGCGGGTTCATCTCCGGCACCGACGGCACCCAGCCCGGCGACCCGGCGAAGGCGGCGGCCCTCATCCTGGCCGCGCTGGAGGCCGAGCGCACCCCGCTGCGGCTGCCGCTGGGCGACGACGGGGTGAACGCGGTCCTCGGCCACCTGGACCAGGTCCGCGCCGAGGTCACCGAGTGGGAGAAGCAGACCCGGGCGACCGGCTTCGACGCGTAGGTCCCACGGAGTGCAGGTCGCCGGGGGAAGGCAGCCCCCCGGCGACCTGCACTCCGTGCCCGCTAACCGACGACGGCCGTCCGCTGGAGCAGACCCCAGGTGAACTCGGCGACCAGGTCGTGCCGGGTGCCGTCGCGGTCCGGGGCGGTGAGGGCCAGGCCCGAGCGGGTGGGGGCCGTGCCCTCAAGCGGCCGGGCGGGGGCGAAGGCGCGGGCGGCCTCGTCCACCGTGCACGACCAGGGCGTCAGGTCCTCCAGGGTGAGCAGGCGCGGGGCCGGCGCGCCCGGTGCCCGTACCAGCCACTCGTGCCACACCCCGCCGTCCGGCCCGGCCAGCACCTCGAACCGCAGGTCGGGCCAGAGCGGCAGGGCCCACCGCCGGGCCTCGCAGTCCAGGTCGCCGACCCGGCGCGGCGCCACCGACTCGGGGGGACCGAGGACGGCCCGGTACCGGGCGGCGGCGCCCCGGCCCCGCGGCGAGCGGACCATCGCCTGCCACCGCTTGTTGGCCTCCCGCAGGTCCGCTGCCGAGGCGCCGAGCCGCCGCCGCGCATCCTCCACGAGGCCCGGGTTGTGGTCGGCCATGCGGCGCAGCAGCACGAGCTGGAAGTCGAGTTCCATGGGGCCCATCGTGCCCGGCCGGTTCCGCCCATTGCCCGCGCAACCTTCCCTGACTAGCCTGTGTTCGTCATGCCGATCGCCTGTTGATATCTCGAACAACTCCGCGCGGATATCGCCGACGGGCGCCTACACCAAGGAGGGGGCCGGACGTGGGACGCCTCGTGCCTGCCGTGACCCGGGCTCTCGACATTCTTGAGCTGTTCCTCGACGGGGACGGGACGCTCTCCGCCCCCGACATCGTGCGCAGGCTCCAGTTGCCGCGCACCACCGTGCACGAGCTGGTCACCACGCTCGCCGCCCGGTCGTACATCGTGCAGGTACCCGGCCAGCCCGGACGGTACCGGCTCGGCGTACGGCCGTACCAGCTCGGCAGCCGCTACGCCGAGCAGCTCGACCTCGCCGCCGAGGGCCAGCAGGTGGCCCGCTCGGTCGCCGAGACCTGTGACGAGACGGTGCACGTGGCCATCCTGGAGGGCACCGACGTCATCTACATCGCCAAGGTCGACTCCACCCACGCCGTCCGCATGGTCTCCGCCGCCGGCCGCCGGCTGCCCGCCCACTGCACCTCGGTCGGCAAGATGCTGCTGGCCTCGCTGCCCGGCCCGGAACTGGCCGCGCGGATTCCCGACGACGCCCGGCTGGCCGCGATGACGCCGAACAGCATCACCGAACCGGCCGCGCTGCGCGAGGCCCTCGCGGAGATCCGGCAGCGCGGGATCGCGGTGGAGAGCCGCGAGTCCAACCCCGACGTCTCCTGCGTGGCCGCGCCGGTCCGCGACCGCACCGGCCAGGTTGTCGCCGCGCTGTCCATCTCCGTCCCTATGATTCGCTGGAGCGACGAGCGCCGGGCCGAGCTGGAGCAACTGGCCGCCAAGGGCGCGGCACAACTGTCGGAGCGGCTGGGACACAGGAGCGCGGCATGACGGCGTACGAGGTGGCGGTGGCGGCACAGGCGACGCTCGGCGAGGGCCCGACCTGGGACCCGGCGACCGGCACACTCCTCTGGCTGGACATCCTGGGCATGCGGCTGCACACCTACGACCCGGTGACCGGCCGCCGCACGGTCCGTACGACGCCCCAGCACGTCGGCGCCGCCAAGCCCCGCGCGGGCGGCGGCCTGGTGCTGAACCTGCGGGACGGCATCGGCCTGCTGGACCCCGACGGCACGTTCCGCTGGCTGCACCACGAGCCGGTCCCGGGCCGCCGGGGGAACGACGCCGCCGTGGCCCCGGACGGGTCCCTGTGGGCGGGCACGATGCGCTACGACGAGGCGACCGGCGGCGGCACGCTGTCCCGGCTGGCCGGCGACGGCAGCGCCCGGACGGTGCTGGACGACGTCACGGTCAGCAACGGCACCGGCTGGAGCCCCGACGGCCGCCTCATGTACTACGTCGACACCCCGACGCGGCGCGTGGACGTCTTCGACCACGACGCCGAGGGCGTCCGCAACCGCCGCCCGCTGGCCGAGATCGAGGAGGGCGCGGGCTACCCGGACGGGCTCACGGTCGACGCCGACGGCTGCGTATGGGTGGCCCTGTGGGACGGCGGGGCGGTCCGCCGCTACACGCCCGACGGCACCCTGGACCGCGTCATCCCCCTGCCCACCCCCCGCACCACGGCCTGCGCCTTCGGCGGCCCCGCCCTGACCGACCTCTACGTCACCACGGCCCGCACGGGCCTGGACGCCCCGCACCCCCTGTCGGGCTCCCTGCTGGTGATCCCGAACGCGGGCAAGGGTCTGCCGCAGCCGGCGTTCGAGGGCTGAGGTCCCCCTCTTCAGACCCGCGTCTCCACCCGGGCTCCCGCCGCCCGGGCCCGCACCGCCTCGATGTCGGCGGGCCTGCGCAGCGCGCGCGACACGGCCCCGATCTCCCGCAGCAGATCGGCCGTGTCGGCCCCGCCGTCACCCGTCCCGGGCCGCGTCCGCGCCCCCGTCTCGACGGCGTCCAGCACGCACACCGCCGCCGCCAGCGCCCGGGCCCGCTCGGGCGGATGGCCGAGTCCGAGCGCCGCGTCGTACGCGCGCCCGCCCAGCCCGGTGTCGATGCGCCGGCCGAGCGGCAGCAGCACGTCGCGGATGAACGTCTCGCGCCGGGTGAGCCGCAGTTCGGGCGTGGCGCGCAGCACGAACGGCAGTCCCGCCCCGCTCGCCGAGCGCAACAGCCGGTACAGCGGCCGCAGTTCGCCGTGCGCGAGCCGGACCCGCCACCGGTCGCGCAGATACTGGCCGGCGTGCGGCAGGACGAACCCGGTGGCCACGAGGATCGCGGCGACGGCGGCCACGGCCGGCGCCAGGTCGGTGCTCAGCCAGTCCGCGTTCCGCCCGGCCCAGCGCGCCCCGACGGCGGTCAGCTTGGCCGCGCTGTACGCCAGGTCCAGCGCGTACCCGGCGCCCAGGAGCCTGAGGCCCCGGCGCAGCCAGGCGTCGAGGCCGGGGACGCGCACCCAGGCCCGGATCAGCCGGGAACTGACCAGGCAGGCCACGGCGTGCGCGAGGAGGTAGAGCAGGATGCCCTCGCGGACGAACGGCGTGGTGGCGTAGTAGGTGTCCAGGTCCCGCAGCCGCTCGGCGGGGGTGTCGGCGAGCGGGAACAGCACCCACAGGGCGACGATCACGCCCGAGTACACCGAGAGCACCCAGCGCCGCGCCCGGCGGAGGGCGGCCGGGCGGCCGACGGGGCCGTTGCGCCAGGTGATCAGCAGCAGCAGGCCGTTGGCGCACAGCGCGGTGATCAGCGAGTAGCACCAGGGCGCCGAGATGTTGGGCACCCCGGTCAGCCGGTTGACCAGGGCGATGGTGGAGGGGGCGCTGAAGACGAACACCGCGCAGGCGAGCAGCAGCAGGGTGCCGACCGCGCGCAGCAGGGGGTCCCGCCACAGCCGGATGATCGACGGCAGTTTGATCGCCAGGGCGGTGACGAGGACGGCCGCGGGGGTCCAGAAGGAGACGGAGAACTCGCAGAGGAAGCCCGGCGGTCTCACCGCGCGGCTCCCCCCTTCCCGGACGGCCGGTGCGCCGGCGGTGCGGCGCGCCCGTCCGGCCGGCCCGGCCGTTCGCGTCCGCGATAGCCGAGGGAGCGCTGGAGTGCGTCCGGCGGGGCGGGCCGGGGCCCGGACAGCCGGTCGCGGAACAGGGTGGCCAGGCGGTGCCCGAAGTCGTCCGCCTCGGCCTCGTCGGCCTCCCGGGAGCCGTTGCGGGCGGCCACCGTGAGGGCCGCCTCCCGCCAGCCGGGCGCGTCGGCGAGGGCGCGGGCCGCGGCGGCGCCGGCCAGGTGGTGGTGGCGGTGACCGGCGTGCAGATGCCACAGCTCGTGCCCCAGGATGACGAGTCGCTGCACGTCCTCCGCCCGCTCCTCGACGATGATCAGGTCGAAGTCGGCGAACTCGACCCACAGCCCGGTGACCTCGAGCTCGTCCGGGAACCGTTCGAACCGCAGCTCCACCGGCCGGCCGGCGCGCAGCACGGACATCTCCTCGCACAGCGCACGGCACAACTGCCGTACGTCACCGGGCGGTTCCGGGCGGGCGCGGACGGCGGCGGCGAGGTCGCCGGCGAGGGTGCGCATGGCCCGTCCGGTGCGGGGACGGAGCAGCCGCGAGGCGAGCCGGTCCAGTCGCGGCCGCGCGCCCGAGACGCCCATCGGTTCCCCCCCCTTTCGCACCCTGTCGGGCCCGGTCATGGCTGGTCCGAGGGTACGCGCCCGGATGTGCCCGCGTCATGTCTTCCCCCGTCCCTTGTTCAACAGGAAACGACCTATGAGCTTTGTCCAACCCATTGACGCGCACGCGCGGGGAATCTACGGTCCCGTTCGAAGTTACGGGCATCATTCGGGATATCGAACGTAGGGGCAAGGTATGGGACAACCTGGCCTGAACCGCAGGCACTTCCTCGGCGCCGCGGGCGGGTTGGTGACGGCCGCGAGCCTCGGGTTCGCGGCCCTCGGCAGCGGGGCCGACGCGCTCGCCACCGGCGACCGCACCCGCGTGCGTTACTGGAACCTCTTCCAGGGCGGTGACGGCGCCAACCAGGTCGCCATGGTCGACGGGTTCCGCACGACGCACCCCGGCATCGCGGTGAAGGACTCCACCCTCACCTGGGGCGGCCCCTACTACACCAAGCTCGCCATGGCCGCCGCCGGCAACCGCGCCCCCGACCTCGCCGTCATGCACCAGGGCCGCGTCCCCGGCTTCGCCCCCGGCCGCCTCCTCGACCCCTGGGACACCCGCCTGCTGGCCAAGTACGGCGTGCGCGAAGCCGACTTCAACCCGGTGCTGTGGAAGCGCGGCGTCGTCGACGGCGAGCTGTACGCCCTGCCCCTGGACATCCACGTCCAGCTCTGCTTCTACCGCAAGGACGTGTGCCGCAGGGCCGGACTACTGGACTCCGCCGGCCGGCTGCCCGCCGCCACCTCCACCGACGACTGGTTCACCCTCCTGAAGGAGGCCAGGAAGCAGCTGAAGAAGGGGCAGCAGACCCTCGGCCTGCACGCCAACGACCAGAACTTCTGCTGGTGGTTCTTCGTCGCCTTCTACCAGCAGCTCGGCGGCACCTACTTCGACGCCGCCCAGACGGTCCTGACCTTCGACACCGACAAGGCCACCGAGGTCCTGGAGTTCTTCCGCAAGCACGTCACCGACGGCTACGTCGTCCCCGGCGAGACCGACGCCGAGGCGTTCCTGGCCGGCTCGCCCTTCACCTGGGAGGGCAACTGGTCGGTGCCCTACTTCAACGGGGAGAAGGTCGACTTCGGCGCCCAGCCGCTCCCCCCGGTCTTCGGCACCCCGGCCACCCACGCCGAGTCCCACTCCTTCGTCCTGCCCCACCAGGCCGGCCGCGGCGGCCCCGCCGACGAGGGCGCCTACCGGCTCGCCGCCTACATGGTCACCCACGCCACCACCTGGGCCCTCGGCGGCCACATCCCCGCCTACCTGCCCACCTTCGAGGACCCGGGTTACCGCAAGCTCAGCCCGCAGAGCGAGTACTCCCGGCCCGCCATGGACCACCAGGCCAACGAGCCGCACATCTGGTTCGCCGGCTCCACCGGCATCCTCGCCCAGCGCCTCGGCCCGGTCATCGCCTCCTCCAACCTCGGCTCCACCGCCCCCGACAAGGCGGCCCGCCGCATGAAGTCCCTGCTGGAGCGGCTGCTCGCGGCGAAGAACCCGATGACCGGGCGCACCGCCGCCCAGGAGCTGAAGGGAGCCGCCGCATGAGCAGCACGACCCTGACCACGGCCGGCCGCACGGTCCGCCCCCGCGCCGCCGCCGGCACCGACTCGGCCCGGCTGCGCTGGTCCCGCCGCCTCCAGCACGGCGGCTGGTTCGTCGCCCCGTTCCTCGTCCTCTACGGGCTGTTCGTCATCCTGCCCGTCGTCCGCGGCCTCTACCTCAGCTTCACGGACGCCAACATCTCCGGCGACCACACGGGCTTCGTCGGCCTCGCCAACTACCGCGAGGCGCTGACGGACCCGCTCGTGTGGGACTCCCTGTGGCACAGCACGCAGTTCACGCTCTACGTCGTCCCGCTGATCGTCCTCGTGGCCCTGCTGACGGCCCTGATCGCCCACCACACCACGCACTTCAAGTGGCTGTGGCGACTGTGCTTCTTCGCGCCCTTCCTGCTGCCCTCGGCCGTCGTGGGCAACCTGTGGTGGTGGCTGTTCCAGCCCACCAACGGCATGGTCAACCACGTCCTCGGCCTGGACACCCCCTGGCTCACCCAGAAGTCCACGGCCATGCTCGCCGTCGTCGTCGCCACCCTGTGGTGGACGGTCGGCTTCTCCTTCCTGCTCTACCTGGCCGCCCTGCAGAACATCCCGCAGCACCTGTACGAGGCCGCCGAACTCGACGGCGCGAACGCCCTCCAGCGGATGCTCTACATCACCGTGCCCAACCTGCGCTCCATCACCGGCCTGGTCGTCGCCCTCCAGGTCCTCGCCTCCCTCCAGGTCTTCGACCAGGCCGTGGTCATGTACCAGTTCGGCCCCGGACCGGAGGAGTCGACCCGCACCTTCGTCCAGTACACCCTCGAACAGGGCTTCACCACCTACCGCGTGGGCTACGCCTCCGCGATCTCCTTCGTCCTGTTCGTCATCGTCGCGGCCGTGGCGCTCGCCCGGATGTGGCTGCTCAAGAGCCGCGAGGAGGCCACCCGATGACCACCCGCTCCGCCCGCCGCTGGCCCCCCGCCCAGATCGCGCTCACGGCCGTCGCCGCGACCCTCTCCCTGATCTGGCTCGCCCCCCTGGCCTGGGCCCTGTCCACGTCCCTGAAGTCCCCGACGGAGTCCGTCACCTCGCCGCACTGGATACCCGAGCACATCACCCTGGACTCCTGGACGGAGGTCCTGCGGGCGGGCGACATCCCCAACTGGTTCGTGAACTCCGTCGTCGTCTCCGTGTGCGTCACGGTGATCGTGCTGCTGACCGCCGCCCTCGCCGGATACGGCTTCGCCCGCACCGAGTTCCGCGGCAAGGGCGCCCTGATGGGCCTGACCATGGCCGGCCTGATGTTCTCCCCGGCGATCCTCGGCGTCCCGCTGTTCACCACCGTCCAGTCGCTCGGCATGGTCGACACCTACTGGGGCATGATCCTGCCCCAGTGCGCCCCGGCCGCCATGGTCTACATCCTCTACAAGTTCTTCCAGGGCCTGCCCCGGGAACTGGAGGAGGCCGCGTTCATCGACGGCGCCGGCCGCTGGCGGATCTTCTTCACCATCGTCCTGCCCCTGTCCAAGCCCTCGCTGTCCGCGGTCGGGATCTTCACCTTCATCGCGTCCTGGAACAACTTCCTGTGGCCGTACATGGTGACCAACAACCCCGACCTGATGACCATGCCCAACGGCATCGCCACCGTGCAGAACGCCTTCGGCATCGTCTGGCCCCAGCTGATGGCCGGCGGACTGATCGCCGGACTGCCGCTGATCATCGTCTTCGTCTTCTTCCAGAGCCAGATCGTGCGGGGCGTGGCCCACACCGGCCTGGCCGGCCAGTGACGCGAGGAGCCCCCGCCTTGAGAACCCGACTCGCCGCCGTCCTCGCGGCCGCCGCCCTCGCCCTGCTGCCCACCACGGCCTCGGCCGAGCCGGCGTACCCCGACCCGCTGCCCCTCACCGGGCAGCAGATCATCCACGACCCCACCGTCCACCGGCTGAAGGACGGCCGGTACGTCGCCTACTCCACCGGCGGCGTCCTCGGCGCCCGCCTCTCCGCCGACCTGCGCCACTGGACGGACGCGGGCAACGCCTTCACCACCCCGCCCGCCTGGTGGTACGACTACAACGCCACCGCCGACCCCTGGGCCCCCGACCTCACCTACCGCGACGGCCGCTACTGGCTCTACTACGCCGTCTCCTCCTGGGGCACCAACCACTCCGCGATCGGCGTCGCCACCTCGCCCACCGGCCTGCCCGGCACCTGGACCGACCACGGACCGGCGTTCACCTCCGAGAAGACCGACACCTGGAACGCCATCGACCCCGCCGTGATCCGGGCTGGCGGACGGCTCTGGCTGGCGTTCGGCTCGTACTGGACGGGCATCCGCATGACCGAACTCGACCCGGCCACCGGCAAGGCCCTCCCGGACGCACCGGTCCACCACCTGGCGACCCGCCCCGACGCCCCGTACGCCGTGGAGGGCCCGGCGATCGTCCACCACGGGGGCTACTACTACCTCTTCGCCTCCTACGACACCTGCTGCGCGGGCGTGGACTCGACCTACAAGATCCGCGTGGGCCGCGCCAAGTCGGTGACGGGCCCGTACAGCGACAGCACCGGCACCCCGATGCTGAACGGCGGCGGCGACCTCCTCCTGGCCGGCCACGGCCGCTACACGGGCCCCGGCGGGGAGTCGGTGTTCCGCACCCACGGCAAGACCTGGCTGGCCTACCACTACTACGACGCGACGGACGCCGGCACCCCGAAGCTGGGGCTCAACGAGCTCCGGTGGCACGCGGGACGGCCCGCTTTCAAGTAATCCGGAAGGAACCCATGAGCAAGAACACCGCCCGCTTCACCCTCGACCCCGCCTTCACCGTCGGCGAGGTCGACCCCCGTCTCTTCGGTTCCTTCGTGGAACACCTCGGCCGCTGCGTCTACACCGGCATCTACGAGCCGGAACACCCCGCGGCCGACGCCGAGGGCATCCGTACCGACGTGCTGGAGCTGGTCCGCGAACTCGGCGTCACCGCCATCCGCTACCCCGGCGGGAACTTCGTCTCCGGCTACAAGTGGGAGGACTCCGTCGGCCCGGTGGAGGACCGTCCCCGCCGGCTCGACCTGGCCTGGCACTCCACCGAGACCAACCGCTTCGGCCTGTCCGAGTACATCGCGTTCCTGAAGAAGGTCGGCCCCCAGGCGGAGCCCATGATGGCGGTGAACCTCGGCACCCGGGGCGTCGCCGAGGCCCTGGAGCTCCAGGAGTACGCCAACCACCCCGCCGGCACCGCCCTGTCCGACCTGCGCGCCGCCCACGGCGACAAGGACCCCTTCGGCATCCGGCTGTGGTGCCTCGGCAACGAGATGGACGGCCCCTGGCAGACCGGCCACAAGACGGCCGAGGAGTACGGCAGGCTCGCCGCCGAGACCGCCCGCGCCATGCGCCAGCAGGACCCCCGCGTGGAACTGGTCGCCTGCGGCTCCTCCACCCAGGCCATGCCCACGTTCGCCGAGTGGGAGGCCACCGTCCTGAAGGAGACGTACGACCTCGTCGACTACATCTCGGTGCACGCCTACTACGAGCCCGTCGACGGCGACGTGGACTCCTTCCTCGCCTCGGCCGTCGACATGGAGTCCTTCATCGAGAACGTGGTCGCCACGGCCGACCACGTGGGCGCGCTGCTGAAGTCGAAGAAGAGGATCAACCTCTCCTTCGACGAGTGGAACGTCTGGTACCTCACCAAGTGGGTGGAGTTCTCCGAGACGCGCGACCTGTCCGACTGGCCCGAGGCGCCCCGCCTGCTGGAGGACAACTACAGCGTCACCGACGCCGTCGTCTTCGGCTCGCTGCTGATCGCCCTGCTCCGGCACGCCGACCGGGTCACCGTCGCCTGCCTCGCCCAGCTCGTCAACGTCATCGCCCCGATCATGACCGAGCCGGGCGGCCCGGCCTGGCGGCAGACGACGTTCTTCCCCTTCGCGCAGGCCTCCAAGTACGGCCGCGGCCAGGTGCTGGACGTCCGCGTGGAGTCGCCGACCTACGAGACGAAGAAGTACGGCGAGACGGACCTGCTGCACGCCACCGCCGTCCGCGCGGACGACGGCACGGTCACCGTGTTCGCGGTCAACCGCAGCCGCACCGAGCCGCTGCCCCTGGAAGTCGCCCTGAACGGGCTGGAACTGACTGCCGTCACCGAGCACACCGCCCTCGCGGACGCCGACCCCGACGCCCGCAACACCCTCGCCGACCCGGAACGCGTCACCCCGCACCCGGTCGGGGGCACCGTCCTGGCGGACGGCACCCTCACCGCCGTACTGGAGCCGCTGTCCTGGAACGTGATCCGGCTGGCGTGATCACACCGGTGTGACCGGTACGCCGCCGCTCGCGGCGCCGAGCAGCGACAGCCGTACCGACCCGGGGCCCGACAGCGTGGTGAACTCCGACAGGACCGCAAGCGCCAGCGTGTTGGTGCCCCGGGTGCGCAGGATGCCGTTCGGCAGCACGAACGTGTGCTGCGGACCGACGTTGTTGATGTACTGGCCCAGGTTCCAGCCGTTGAGGAAGATCTGGGCGCGGTAGGCCCGGTACGGATCGTCGTCCAGGGTCAGACCGACCGACGCGTCGACGCCGGCCGGCACCGACAGCCGGAACGTGGTCCGGTACCAGGTGACGCCCTGGTACCGGGCCGCACGCGGGAACCGGGTGCGCTCCCAGTCCCGGTCCGCGAAGCCCGGCAGGTGCCAGCCGTGCCGCTCGCCGTACAGACCGCCGTTGTTCAGCGGGCCGCGCACCGGATCGGCGGGCCCCTCGCCCTGGATGCGCCACCGCACCCGCGGCGACGCGCCCTCGAAGGTGACCGCCGTCAGCCCGCGGGCCGCCTTGTGGGTGTCCAGCGCCTTGCCGTCCTGGTCGTGCTGCATCCGCCGGACCAGCACCGACAGCACATGCCGGCCGGGGGAGCGCAGCCGCTCGCGCACCGGGAAGACGGCGGTGTCCGTCCAACTTCCCTGGCGGACCGTGCTCTTGTCCGGCACGGGCATCCGGTGCGTGCCCAGTGGTTCGCCGTCCAGCCACGCCATCAGCAGGCCCTGGGTGCCGGTGCTGCAGGCGAGCGCGACCTTCTCGATGCCGGTGCTGTCGGAGAAGGTGCCCCGGTACCAGACGTCGCCGTAGTGGAAGCCGTAGTCGTCGGCGAACAGCACCGGCTGCCCCTCGGGGACGGCCGTGGTCGAGAACGAGGAGGTCTTGTCGGCCTTCTTCCACGACGAGTCGTCGAAGGAGGGGCCCGCCTCCGGGTTCTCCCGCCGCATCCGCCAGCCGCCCAGCTCCGGCAGCCGCACCTCCGGCACCCCCGGCAGCGGGTCGGTGGACAGACTGCCCGACAGGGTCACCCGGGCGGCCAGCCGGCGCCCGTTCCACACCACGGTGTCGATCCCGCGCGGCCCCCACACCTCCAGGCCGTACGACTCCTTCATGTCGCCGGTGAGGTGGACCTCCGAGCCGCGCAGCTCCGCGTGGCGCAGCAGCGCCGGGCCGTACACCAGGAGGGTCCCGGACGGGGTGTCGTACGGGAACAGGCGGACGGCGGTGGCGTCGTCGGCGAACAGCAGCACCAGCGGGGTGTCGCTGTCGCCCCCCTGCACCAGGAACCGGGTCAGCCCGGCCTCTCCCAGGGGCGCGTTGACATGCAGCTCCCCCCGGTCGTAGGCCCAGCCGCCCTCCGGGTCCAGCCGCTGCACGGACGGCTCGGCCCGGGACTCGAGCACCAGCTCGGCCATCTCGCCGCGGCGCCCGGTGAACACGGCGACGTCCTGCCGGCCCGCCGTCAGGCACAGCATCGGCGAGGCGGTGGAGTACTTCAGCCGCCGCCCGCCCAGCGCCAGCCCGGTGGTCAGCAGCTTGGCGTCCTTGCCGGGCACGGAGACGCGCAGCGTCCCGGCCTCGGTCGGCAGATCGGTGGTGACCGCCTCCGCGCCGTCGTTGCGGGCGATGTACACGTGGGTGCCGGTGTCCTGGTTGGCGAGGTGGTAGACCCTCAGCCCCTCGGCCGTCACGTCCGCCGCCCGGTCCAGCTTGGCGAAGTCGGGCACCCGCTGGAGCAGATGCCCGAGCTGGTGCATCGGGGCGATCTTCTCGGTGACGTTGCGTGCCTCGTCGATGGCGGCGCCGTAGTCGTACGACGTGTAGACCACCGGCGCGGGCAGCCAGCCCCACGAGGTCCCGCCGAACGTCATGTACACGTTGTGCAGGGTGAGGCCGTTGGCCAGGTTGGTCAGGTAGAAGCGGCGCTCGTAGGCCGCGTCCCGGGTGCGCCGCGACTCGGCGTACCCCTTGCCGTCGAACTCGGCCCCGCCCCACGGGTCGAACCAGCCGCCGCCGAACTCGGGCACGAACCCGGGCGTACCCGGCGAGGCGGTGGCCCCGCCCTTCGGCCCGCCGGGCCCGAAGTGCCCCCAGTCCGGCGGGGTCTTGAACGGCGAGGGGTATCCGTCGAACCCGTACAGCCAGCCGCCCTTCTCCCCGCCGGTGTCGAAGGCGCCGGGGACCCAGTAGCCGTTGCGGCCCTTGTCGTTGTGGAACAGCGGGACGTCGATCCCGTCGGCCCGGACCTTCTTGTACAGGTGCGACATGTAGGCCCGGCCGGTCGCGTCGGCGGGGTGGGCGTCGTACTCGTTCTCGATCTGGTACAGCAGGATCGTGCCGTCGCCCCGGGTGAACAGGTGCCGGCGGGCGATCCGGTTCACCTGGGTCAGCCACTCGTCCACGTACGACAGGTACACCGGGTCGTCGGTGCGGGCCGTGCCCTCGGTCGCGGTCAGCCAGCCCGGGAAGCCGCCGCCGTCGACCTCGGCGTTGATGTACGGGCCCGGCCGCAGGATGACGTACAGCCCGGTCTCCGCCGCCGTCCGCAGGAACAGATCGAGGTCCCGGACGCCGGAGAAGTCGTACCGGCCGGGTGCGGGGGAGTGGTAGTTCCAGGCCACGTAGACACTGACGGCGTTGTAGCCGTGCGCCCGCATCTTCTGCAGCACGTCGCGCCACAGCGACGGGCTCGGCAGCCGGAAGGGGTGCAGCTCGCCGGACCACACCACCAGCCGCCGCCCGTCCACGAGCAGCGAGTACCGGTCGTACCCGATGGTGTGCCGCGCGCCGTCGGCGCCGGGCGGGGCCGGGGCCGGCCCGGTCGGCGCGCTGCCGCCCGCGTACGCGGAGGGCGCCCCGGGGCCGCCGCTGCCGCCCAGGGCCAGCCCGAGCGCGGCGGAGCCGGCCAGGGCACTGAAGGAACGTCTGCTGAGCGCCAAGGTGGGTCCTCCCGGGCGGTCCTAGGGGGCGAGGGTCCGGCCATTCTCCACGGCGGGACGCCCCACAATGGATCCATGAGGATCTCGGCGCGGGCGGATTACGCGGTACGGGCGGTACTGGAGCTGGCCGTACGGCAGGGTAACGGCCCGGTGAAAGCAGAGGAAATCGCCGCCGTGCAGGACATCCCGCACAAGTTCCTGGAGGGCATCCTCGGCGACCTCAGACGGGCCGGGATCGTGGACAGCCGGCGTGGCGGGGGCGGCGGCTACCAGCTGGCGCGGGCGGCGGTCTCCCTCACGGTGGCCGACGTCATCCGGGCGGTGGACGGCCCGATCGTCTCGGTACGCGGCGAACGCCCGACGGGCCTTGCCTACACGGGCACGGCCCGGCCGCTGCTGCCGCTGTGGATCGCCCTGCGCGCCAACGTCCGCCGCATCCTGGAGGGCGTCACCGTGGCCGACCTCGCGGCGGACACCCTCCCGGAGCCGGTCCGGGCCCTGGCGGCGGAACCGGGGGCGTGGGAGAACCCGTGAGGGACGGCTCCGGCCGATCGGGCCTCGGGCGGGCGGGACTCGGCCGACCGGGGGACCGGCGCGTTTCCCCCCGCCCGTGCCGTTCGTTAGGGCGGGCATGATCAAGAAGCTCACCTGTGCCTCCGCCCTGGCCGCCGCGCTGCTGGCCTGCGCCGCCCCCGCCGCCGGGGCCGCCGACGCCGTCCGGTCTCCCGCCCCCGGCGCCCCCGGCGCCTCCCTCCTGTCGGGCCTCCTCGGCTCACTGGAGACGGGCAACCCGCCCACCTCGCTGAACACCCTGCTCCCCGCGGGCGTCCTCGGCCACTGAACGCGTCCCCCGGCCGGGGTGGGAGGACGCGGGTGCCCCCTCCCACCGCGGCCGTGAGCGTGCCGATGCGGGTGGTGCGCGCGACCGTGTCGGTGAGCTACGGCCAGGCTGGACGTCAAAGATCACGCCGGGGCGGAGGAGGCTCTTGAGAAAGCGTTCGGAATCTCTCCTCAGATGACAGAAGTGCACCCCAGGACAGGCAGGGGACTTGGTCCGGGCAGGGTCAGGCGTGCGGGGTAGGGCGGAGCCGGTGTCACCCCCTGTGAGTTCCTGTCGGAACCGTTGACTCGTTGACCATTCGCTTCTACGGTCCCGTCCGAATGGGCGATCGATGTTCGATATCGCGAACGCCGCCAGGAAGAGGGAGCCCGCAATGAAGCGCACCGCACTCCTCGCCGTCCCCGCCGCCCTGCTGCTCGCGCTCGTGCCGGGCACCGCCGGCGCGTACCCCAACCCCGGCACGGTCACCGGCAGTACCGTCGTGCACGACCCGACGATGATCCGTACCTCCGGCGGCCGTTACCTGCTCTACGCCACCGGCGGCGGCCTGGGCTACCGGACCTCCACCGACCGGATCTCCTTCACCGCCGGCGCCGACGCCTTCACCGCCAAGCCGTCCTGGTGGTCGTCGTACGCCACCGAGGCCTGGGCGCCGGACATCTCCTACGCCGGCGGGAAGTACCTGATGTACTACGCCGTCTCCAGGTTCGGCGAGAACACCTCGGCGATCGGCCTGGCCGGCTCCACGACCGGGCTGCCCGGCTCCTGGACCGACTACGGCGTCGTCTACACCTCCACCTCGAGCAGCGACTACAACGCCATCGACCCCAACCTCTTCGTGGACGACGACGGCAAGTGGTGGCTGACGTTCGGCAGTTGGTGGACCGGCATCAAGATGATCCGCATCGACCCCGCGACCGGGAAGCAGTACGCGGGCGACACCAGGCGCTACTCCCTCGCCGCCCGGCCCACCGGCAGCAAGGCGGTCGAGGCACCGTACCTCGTCAAGCGCAACGGTCACTACTACCTGTTCGCCTCGTACGACGTCTGCTGCCAGGGCACCAGCTCGACGTACAAGGTGAAGGTAGGCAGGGCGACCTCGGTCACCGGGCCGTACTACGACAAGAACGGCGTGGCGATGACGAACAACGGGGGCACCCCGGTCCTGGAGTCCCACGGCAACGTCATCGGTCCCGGCGGGCAGTCCGTCATGCACGACACCGACGGCGACCTGATCGTCTACCACTACTACGACGGCAACGCGGGCGGCACCCCGAAGCTCGGCGTCAACCTGCTGAACTGGTCGTCGGGCTGGCCGGTGGCCTACTGAGCCGCACAGCCGCCGCGCCGTACCGGCCCGGAGTCCGAGTCCGAGTCCGAGTCCGACGTGCACCTGTGCCGGAGCGGCGGAAAGCACCGGGTCCATCACCCGGCGGGCCTGGTCTCCTCGTCCAGCCACGCCAGGTACGCCCCGCTGCCCGCGACGACCGGGGTCGCGATGATCTCGGGGGTGTCGTAGTCGTGCGCCCCCTTGATGTAGGTCTCCAGGTCCTCGTAGCGCGCCGTGGTGGTCTTGAACAGGATCTGCCACTCCTGCTCGGTCTGTGTCGCCCCCTCCCAGCGGTACACGCTGGTGACGGGGGCGCTGATCTGCGCGCACGCGGCGACCCGTGCCTCCACCGCACCCGCGGCGAGGGCCTTCGCCTTCTCCTCGCTGTCCGTGGTCGTCAGTACGGTCAGGTGACGGTGCTCTGCCATGGTCGGTGTTCCTTCCGGGACGGGGCCTGTGCCGAACGGACGGTACCGAAAAGGACACCTCCGTACCCGAGCGCGGCCGGGTCGGCCGTTCTCGGACACGGAGGTGCCGGAGGGTGCGTTCAGCTCACCCGCGCGCCGGGTGACGTCACGCGCCGAAGCGGTGGACCGTCGTCGTCCGGTACGTCTGGCCGGGGCGCAGTACCGTCGACGGGAACGCCGGGTGGTTCGGCGAGTCCGGGAAGTGCTGGGTCTCCAGGCACAGGGCGTCGCCCTGCCGGTAGGTGCGGCCGGAGGTGCCCGTGAGCGTGCCGTCGAGGAAGTTGCCGGAGTAGAACTGGAGCCCCGGCTGGTCGGTGGCGATCTTCAGGGTGCGGCCGGAGCGCGGGTCGCGCAGGGTCGCGATGTGCTCGGGCCGGGCCGTGATCCCCTTGTCCAGCACCCAGTTGTGGTCGTACCCCTTGGCCAGCACGAGCTGCTCGTGGCCCGCCCGCAGGTCCCGGCCGATGGGCTTGGCGTGCCGGAAGTCGAACGGGGTGCCCGCGACCCTGGCCAGCTCGCCGGTGGGGATGAGGCCGGCGTCGGTCGGGGTGTAGCGGGCGGCGGCGATGGACAGCTCGTGGTCCTCGATGCCGCCGCTGCCCTCGCCGGCCAGGTTCCAGTAGACGTGACTGGTGAGGTTGACGACGGTGGCCTTGTCGGTGGTGGCCTCGTAGTCGATGCGCCAGTCGCCGTGCCGGGTGAGGGTGTACGTCACCCGCGCGCGCAGCGTGCCGGGGTAGCCCATCTCGCCGTCGGCGCTGGTGTAGCGCAGCCGCAGGCCGACGTCCGTGCCCTCGGTGAACGGCTCGACGTCCCACACGCGCTTGTCGAAGCCCTTGGCGCCGCCGTGCAGGCTGTTGCCGCCGTCGTTCACGTCGAGCTGGTACGGCTTGCCGTCGAGGGTGAACCGTCCGGCGTCGATGCGGTTGCCGTAGCGGCCGATCAGCGCGCCGAAGTACGGGCTCTTGGCCGCGTAGTCGGCGAGGTTGTCGAAACCGGCGACCACGTTGGCGTACCGGCCGTGCCGGTCCGGGAGTTGCAGGGTCTGGACGACACCGCCGTAGGAGAGCACCTTCATCCGGGTGCCGCCGTTCTCCAGCGACCAGCGGTGGACCTCGGTGCCGTCGGCGAGCGTGCCGAAGTGTTCCTTCACCGGCTTCCTTCCCGAGGCCGCGTGTGCCGTGCCGCCGAGCGTGGTGGCGGCGAGACCCGCCGCCGCGGCCGAGGCGATGACCGTGCGTCTGTTCAGTTCCATGGTGCGGCTCCGCTTTCTTGCGCGCTTACGAACCGGACTTGCGCTTGTTCCACACGTCGAACCCGACCGCCACCAGCAGGGCGAGGCCCTTGATGACCTGCTGCCAGTCGGTGCCGACGCTCAGGAGGTTCATGCCGTTGTTCAGCACGCCGAGGACCAGGCCGCCGATGATGGCGCCGAGGACGGTGCCGACACCGCCGCTCATGGACGCGCCGCCGATGAACGAGGAGGCGATGGCCTCCAGCTCGAAGTTGACGCCCGCCTTCGGCGAGGCCGCGTTCAGCCGGGCGGCGACCACCAGACCCGCCAGGGCCGCGAGCACGCCCATGTTCAGGAAGACGTAGAAGGTGACCTTCTTGTCCTTCACGCCGGACAGCTTGGCCGCCGGCAGGTTGCCGCCGATGGCGTAGATGTGCCGGCCGAAGACCGCGTTGCGCATGATGTAGCCGTAGCCGACGACCAGCACACCGAGGACGATCAGCACGATCGGGGTGCCCTTGTAGCTGGCGAGCAGCAGGGTGACGACGAGGATCGCGGCGACCAGCGCGGTCAGCTTGAGCAGGAACAGCCGGGCCGGCAGGACGTCCAGGGAGAACTCCTGCTGACGGCGGCGGTCCCGGAACTCCTGCCACACCACGGCCGCGATCAGGACCAGCCCGAGCAGCAGCGTGAGGTTGTGGTAGTTGGTGTTCGGGCCGACCTCGGGGAGGAAGCCGTTGCCGAGCTTCTGCAGGCCGTCGGGGAACGGGCCGAGGGTCTGGCCCTTGAGGAGGATCTCGGTCAGGCCGCGGAACAGCAGCATTCCGGCGAGGGTGACGATGAAGGACGGTATGCCGAGATAGGCGATCAGATAACCCTGGATCGAACCCGCGACGGCGCCCACCACCAGGCACAGCACCAGCGCGACGGGCCAGGACACCCCGTGCTGCACGGTCAGTACGGCCGCGAAGGCGCCGGTGAACGCGGTGAGCGAGCCGACCGACAGGTCGATGTGCCCGGCGATGATCACCAGCATCATGCCGATCGCGAGGATCAGGATGTAGCTGTTCTGCAGCACCAGGTTGGAGACGTTGCGCGGCAGCAGCAGGTCCCCGCCGGTCCAGACGGCGAAGAGGACCACGATCAGGCCGAGCGCGATCAGCATGCCGTACTGGCGCATGTTGCGGCGCAGCCCGGCCAGCATCACGCCGAGCAGTCCGCCGGCGGCCGGTCCGCTGCCGCCCGGCGGCGCGGGGGCCGGGCTCTTGGCGGTCACATCCGTGCTCATCGCGTTACCTCTTTGTCCTTCGTCATATGGCGCATCAGCACTTCCTGCGTGGCCTCGGCCCGCGGCACCTCACCGGTCAGCCGCCCGGCGGCCATCGTGTAGATGCGGTCGCACATGCCGAGCAGCTCGGGCAGCTCGGAGGAGATGAAGACGACCGCCTTGCCCTGGGCGGCGAGCTGGTCGATGACCGTGTAGATCTCGAACTTGGCGCCCACGTCGATGCCGCGGGTCGGTTCGTCGAGGATCAGCACGTCCGGACCGGCGAAGATCCACTTGCTGAGGACGACCTTCTGCTGGTTGCCGCCGGAGAGCTTGCCCACCGGCTCGAACACCGTGGGCGCCTTGATGTTCATGGACTTCCGGAAGCCCTCGGCGACCTGCCGTTCCTCGTGCTCGTCCACCACGCCCCGCTTGGCGACCTTGTCCAGCGCGGTCAGCGAGATGTTCCGGTTGATGGTGTCGATGAGGTTCAGGCCGTAGTGCTTGCGGTCCTCGGTGACGTACGCGATGCCGTGCCCGATCGCCTCCGGCACCGTCCTGGTCCGGATCTCCCGGCCGTCCTTCAGGACCGTGCCGCCCGCGTACCGGCCGTAGGCCCGCCCGAAGACGCTCATCGCGAGTTCGGTGCGGCCCGCGCCCATCAGGCCCGCGATGCCGACGATCTCCCCGCGGCGCACGGTCAGCGACACGTCGTCCACGACCTTGCGCTGCTGGTCGACCGGGTGGAACACGGTCCAGCCGCGGATCTCCAGCGCCGGTGCGACGCCCTGCTCCGGCCGGTGCGGGGTGCGCTCGGGGAAGCGGTGGTCGAGATCGCGGCCGACCATGCCGGCGATGATCCGCTCCTCGGTGGTCTCAGGCGCCTTCACATCGAGGGTCTCGATGGACCGGCCGTCCCGGATGATCGTCACCGAGTCGGCGACCTTGCGGATCTCGTTGAGCTTGTGGGAGATGATGATCGAGGTGATGCCCTGGTTCTTCAGCTCCAGGATCAGATCGAGGAGCTTGTCGCTGTCCTCGTCGTTCAGGGCCGCCGTCGGCTCGTCCAGGATCAGCAGCTTCACCTGCTTGGAGAGCGCCTTGGCGATCTCCACCAACTGCTGCTTGCCCACGCCGATGTCGGCGACCCGGGTCTCCGGGTGCTCGTCCAGGCCGACCCGGCGCAGCAGTTCGGTGGCGTGGCGCAGGGTCTCGCGCCAGTTGATCAGGCCGCGGGTGGCGTGCTCGTTGCCGAGGAAGAGGTTCTCGGCGATGGACAGGTGCGGCACCAGCGCCAGTTCCTGGTGGATGATGACGATGCCGTGCTGCTCGCTGGCCCGGATGTCCTTGAACCGGGAGACCTCCCCCTCGAAGAGGATGTCTCCCTCGTAACTGCCGTACGGATGGACGCCGGAGAGCACCTTCATCAGGGTGGACTTGCCGGCGCCGTTCTCCCCGCAGATGGCGTGGACCTCGCCCCGCCGGACGGTCAGCGTGACGTCCGACAGCGCCTTGACACCGGGAAAGGTCTTGACGATCGAGCGCATTTCCAGGACGGGTCCCGCCATGGTCGTGCCTTTCACTCCGTAGGAAAAGGGCGGGTCACTTCAGCTGGGACTCGGTGTAGTAACCGCCGTCGACCAGCACCTTCTGGTAGTTCGACTTGTCGACGCTGACCGGCTGGAGCAGATAGGCCGGCACGACCTTGGAGCCGTTGTCGTACGTCTTGGTGTCGTTGACCTCGGGCTTCTTGCCCTTGAGGGACTCGTCCACCATGGTGGCGGCGACCTCGGCGAGCTTGCGCAGGTCCTTGTAGACGGTCTGCGTCTGCTGCCCGGAGATGATCGACTTCACCGAGGCCAGCTCGGCGTCCTGGCCGGTGATGACCGGCAACGGCTTGCTGCCCGAGCCGTAGCCGTCCGACTTCAGCGCGGACAGGATGCCGATGGAGATGCCGTCGTACGGCGACAGGACCGCGTCGACCCGGCCGGTCTTGTACGACGAGGTGAGGATGTCCTCCATGCGCTTCTGCGCGGTGGTGCCGTCCCAGCGCAGGGTGACGACCTGGTTGAGCCGGGTCTGCCCGGACTTGACGACCAGCTGCTTCTTGTCGATGTAGGGCTGGAGCACCTTCATCGCCCCGCCGAAGAAGTACTTCGTGTTGTTGTCGTCGTTCGACCCGGCGAACAGCTCGATGTTGAACGGGCCCTTCGCGCCCTTGTCCAGCCCGAGCTTGTCGACGATGTACGTGCCCTGGAGGGTGCCGACCTTCTCGTTGTCGAACGAGGCGTAGTAGTCGACGTTCTTGGTGCCGAGGATCAGCCGGTCGTAGGAGATGACCGGGATGTTCGCGTCGGCGGCCTGCTGGAGCACGCTGTTCAGCGACTTGTTGTCGATCGCCGCGATGACCAGGCCCTTCACGCCCTGCGTGATGAGGTTCTCGATCTGCGAGACCTGGGTCTCCGGGTCGTCCTCGCCGTAGACCAGCTTCGTCTTGTAGCCCTTGGCCTGAAGGTCCTTGACGACGTTGTTGCCGTCGTTGATCCAGCGCTCGGAGGACTTGGTCGGCATGGCGATGCCGATGGTGGCGCCCTTGACGTCACCCGACTTCTCCTTGCTGCCGCCTTCACCGTTCTGCCCGCAGGCGGTCAGGGCGAGCGCGAGCGAGGCGGCGCCGGCTATGGAGGCGAGGGCGGCTCTGCGGTTGCGCATGGGGATCAGTCCTTGTCGTTCTCGTCGTGGAGAGGGGCGGAGGCTTCGACGGGGAAGCGGTGGAGCGTCCCCGGCAGCCGGGAGCCGAGCGGCGCCATGTCGCCGTCCGCGCCGTGCCGGGCGAGCAGGTCCAGGGCGAGCCGGCCGCGCCGCACCCGCTCCCGGGCGGTGTCCAGGGTCACGTCCCGCAGGTGGCGGCCCCACGGGTAGATGCCGGGGGCCTTGGACAGGCCGAACTTCAGGTACAGCGGGGCGCCGCGCCGGATCAGCTCGGCGACCTCGTACATCCGGACGTAGCCGCCGAGGTCGTCCGGGGCCTCGATGTACATGTCCATCGGGGCACCGGACACCCGGCGGATCTCGGTGAGGTGGTCCAGCGTCAGATCGCTGGGCACGTTGACGGAGTCGGCGCCCAGCCGCTCGTACACGGCGTACGAGGCGGGGTTGACCGGGCCGATCAGCGCGGACACCTTCAGCGTGGTGTCGGCCGGGATGATCCCGGCGCTGCGGGCCCGGTGCAGGGTCCACAGCACGCCCTCGTCGGCGACGAGCAGGCACTTGACGCCCAGCTCGGTGGCCCGGACGGCGTCCTCCACGCAGCCGGCGACCGCGTCGTGGCCCCGGGCGCGCAGCCCGGCCCCCCGGGAGTCGGTCCGCACCGAGCCGCCGGTGTCCCAGGTGCCGCGCGGGCCGGTGAACAGGCACAGTTCGATGTCGCGTTCGGCGGTGGCCTCGACCATCTCGGTGATCTCGGCGTCGGTGAGCATCCACACGCCGCTGCCCTGGCTGATCCGGTGGATCGGCACGTCCAGGCGGGAGGCCTCCTTGAGGACGACCGCCAGCGCCTCGGGACCCTCGCACGAGGGGATCTCGGTGCGCCAGCGGCCGCCGCCCGGGAAGGTGTGGACGGAGGCGTCGGCGGGGTCGAGGGCGGGCGCGCCCAGGCCGAGTGCGGCGAGCACCTGCTCGCCGGGCCTGCGGGCTGCCGGGGCGGAAGCGTCGGTCACAAGCTGTCCTTCGTGTTCGGTATGTCGGACGGGGTTCGCGGCTCTGGGGAACGAAAACGTGGGTGTACGCCGGTCAGGGCGCGGTCAGGACACCCCCTGACCGGCGTACGTTCAGGGGCGGAGCAGCACCTTGCCCACGGTGGGATCGCCGGCCCCCACCAGCTCGATGGCCCGCGGGAACTCGGTCAGCGGCACCTCGTGCGTGACCAGCGGCAGCGGGTCCAGCAGCCCGGCACCGAACACCCGCACGGCGTGCGCCCAGGCGTCCGGCGGCGCCCCGAAGACGGTGTGCACCTCCAGCTGCCGTACGACGAGATCGGTCGGGTCGAGCCCGTCCGCGCCCGGCGCCGGGATCCCGGTGAGGACCAGGCGCCCGCCGCGCCGCAGCAGCGCGGCGGCGGTACGGGCGGCGGAGGCGGACCCGGCGGTCTCGATCACCACGTCGAAGTCGCCGGGCAGTTCCCCGTCCCGCAGCCGGAAGTCGCTCGCCCCGAACCGCCGGGCCAGCGCCTCCCGGTCGTTCCGGGTGCCCACGACCAGCAGCTCGGCCGGCGAACCCGCGGCCAGGAACTGCACGGCGAACATCCCGAGGGTGCCGGTGCCGACCACCGCGACCCGCTCGCCCGGCCGGGCGTTCGCCTTCAGCGCGGCCGCGGCGATGCAGGCGGCCGGCTCCAGCAGCGCGGCGGCGGTCAGGTCGGCGCCGTCCGGCAGGACGTGCAGCAGCCGGGCGGGCAGGGTGAGGGTGGCCGCCATGGCGCCGGGCCGGGTGAACCCGGTCTCCTCGTACCCGGCGGTGCACAGCGTGGTCTCGCCCGCGTGACAGCGGTCGCACACCTGGCAGTTGCGGAACCCCTCGCCGACCACCTTGCGGCCGGCCAGCGAAGCGGGCACCCCGGGTCCCACCGCCGTGACCGTCCCCGACCACTCGTGCCCGGGAACCAGCGGGTAACTGACGTACCCCTCCGGCCGGTTGCCCTGGTACACCTCGCGGTCGCTGCCGCAGATGCCGACCGCGTGCACGGCCACCAGCGCCTCACCGGGGCCGGGCTCACGCGGGGTGTGCGCCTCGACCCGGTGCACGCCCGGCGCCTCGACGAGGACCTGGGAACTCACTGGGTGTCCTTCGGACTGCGCTTCTCCCAGCCCTCGGCCCACAGGTCGAAGTGGGCCCGCTGCTGCGGGAACTCGGCCGCCGCGTCGACGTCCAGCTCGACGCCGAGACCGGGCGCGTCGGAGAGGTGGAAACAGCCGTCCTCCGGGTTCACCTGCGGGGCGCCCTTGACCACCTTCTTGATCTCCGCGTCCGCGAAGTCGTTGAAGTGCTCGAGGATCTTGAAGTTCGGCGAGGTGAAGCCGACCTGGAGGGAGGCGGCGGTGAGCACGGAACCGCCGACGTTGTGCGGGGCCACCAGCATGTAGTGGGTCTCGGCGGTGGCGGCCAGCTTGCGGGTCTCCCAGATGCCGCCGATGTGGCCGACGTCGGGCTGGATGATGTCCACGGCCTGGCTGTCGAACAGCTCGCGGAACTCGATCCGGTCGTGGATGCGCTCGCCGGTGGCCACCGGGATGTCGACCTTGGCGGCGACCTTCTCCAGCGCCTTCAGGTTCTCCGGCGGCACCGGCTCCTCCAGCCAGGCCGGCTTGAACGGGGCCATCTCCTTGGCCAGCCGGACGGCGGTGGCGGGGGAGAAGCGGCCGTGCATCTCCAGCATCAGCTCCGCGTCCGGGCCGATGGCGTCCCGTACGGCCTCGATGAGCGAGACGGCGTACAGGGTCTCCTGGTGGTCCAGCTCGAAGTGGCCGGTGCCGAACGGGTCGATCTTCAGCGCCTTGTAACCGCGCTCCATGACCCCCTGGGCGGCCTTGTGGTACGCCTCCGGCGTCCGCTCGGTGGTGTACCAGCCGTTGGCGTACGCCTTGACCTTGTCGGTGACCTTCCCGCCGAGCAGCTGCCACACCGGCACGCCCAGCGCCTTGCCCTTGATGTCCCAGCACGCCATCTCGACCACCGCGATGCCGGACATCACGATCTCGCCGGCCCGGCCGTAGTCGCCGTACTTCATACGGCGCACCAGGTCCTCGACGGCGAACGGGTCCGAGCCGAGAATGTGGTTGACCTCGGCCTCGCGCAGATAGCCGATCAGCGCGTCCGTATGCCCGAGCATCCGGGTCTCGCCGACTCCCGTGATCCCCTCGTCGGTGTGCACCTGGACGTAGGTCAGGTTGCGCCACGGCGTGCCGACCACGTGTGTGCTGATTCCGGTGATGCGCACGGCAGTTGCCCCTCAGCTGTTCGGTATTTCGTCACACGTTCGAAATGCTGGCGTGACAGTAAGGACGGGGCGGCGGGAGTGTCAATGGGTCGAACAGGTAACGGTTTCGGCAAGGCTTTCGAGATTGTTTCGCTCCCGCACGGAACCTTCACAGCCATGCCTGGTACGGGGCCCGCGCGGACTCTAGTCTTCCCGCGTCATGGACTACTGCCACCCCTGCCGACGTCACCTGAACGGCGCCCTGGCCTGCCCCGGCTGCGGCATGCCGGCCTCGGGCGACGACGCGTACGGTCCCCGGGGGATACCGGAGGCCGACGGGAGCGGTTGGTCTGGTCGGGCGTACGCCGCGGGCGACCGGGGGTCCGCCGGGAACGGAGCCATGCTTCCCGAGGACGTCCGGCGTTCCGGCGACGGCCTCGCACCCCCCGGAAACCACCCCGCCCCGCCCGGCCCCGCCCGCGTGCCGGCACAGCGCGGCGGGGGGCCCGGGCCGGACGGCTTCCCGTTCCCGGCGGGTGGTTCCGGGCCGGCTGGGACTGCCGGTGCGCCGGTGCGGGGCGGTCGGGGGTCTGCTGCGGACGGCCCCACGTCACCGCTGGGCGGCCCCGTGTCCGGCGGGGACGACGGCGTGCCGGTGCGGGGTGGTCGGGGGTCGGTCGAGGGCGGTCCCGGGTCCGCCGGGAACGGCCGTGTGCCCGACCGGGGCGGCCGTGGACCCGCCGGAACGGGTCGCGCGTCGGCCGGGGGCGGTGCTCGACTAAGCGGTCTGGAAGGGGAGTTCGGCGACGTTGACTACACGCTCGCCGGTGACGGTCGCGCGTTCGCTGATGACGGCCGCACCTCCCTCGGTGGCGGTGGTGAACTCGGCGGCCCGGACGCGGAGTTCGGTGACGGCGGCTATGTCTCCGCCGGTGGCGGCCATGCCTCCGCCGGTGAGCGTCGTCCGTCCCTCGGTGAAGGTGCCCGCGCGGGTGCGGGTGTCCCCGGCGGTGACGGGCGTCCCGGCGAAGGGGCCGCCGGTGACCTCGCCGCTGCCGGTGGGCGGGCCGGGCGGCGGTGGGGGGAGCGCAAGGCGGCCGGGCACCGGCGGCGCCGCCGGCGGGTCCTCGTCGTCACCGCCGGGTTCGTGCTCGCGGCCGGCGGGCTCAGTCTCGCGGAACTCGGTACGGATGCGCCCTTCTCGCCGTTCTCGTCGTTCACCGACGACCCCTCGGCCACGGCCGGGGAGACCGACGCGGACGACGACGCCGCCTCCACCGCGCCGGGCCGTACGCCGGGACGGGCCGGACAGGCCGACGTGACCTCCGCCGCCGTCCCGGACGCGGCCTCCGGCTCACCGGACCCCTCGGCCCCGGGGCCGGGCTCCGCCTCCGCCTCGCCCTCCGCGGGGGAGCCGGGCGACACGGACGGCAAGGATTCCGCTTCCGCCACGCCCGGAGAGTCCGGTGAGGCAGGACGGTCGGCCACCGCGGGTGCCACGGATTCCGGTACGCCGGCGACGACCTCCGCCGCCCCGGCCCCCACCACGCCCGCCACCACGCCCGCGTCCACCACGCCCGCGCCCACCGCCGAGCCGACGACCTCCGCCCCCCGGCCCACGCCCGTCAGGACCTGCGACCGCTTCCTGTGGTGGTGCTCCTGAGCCGCGCCGAACGACGGCAGCCGCATCCCACGTCCAGGGATGCGGCTGCCGTCGTGGTGAACGACGAACGTCAGACCAGCGTCACGGTGATGTTGCCGCGGGTCGCCTTCGAGTAGGGGCACACCTGGTGCGCCTTCTCCACCAGGCTCTTGGCGGTCGCCGTGTCGACGTTCGGGATGTTCGCGGAGATCTCCACGATGATCCCGAACCCGTCGTCGTTCTTGCCGATGCCGACCTTGGCGGTGACCGTCGACCCGGAGATGTCGGCGCCCTCCTCCCGGGCGACGACGCCCAGCGCCCCCTGGAAGCAGGCGCTGTACCCGGCGGCGAACAGCTGCTCCGGGTTGGTGCCGGCGCCGCTGCCGCCCATCTCCTTGGGCGGGTTGACGACCACGTCGAGCTTGCCGTCGTCGGTGGCGACCCGTCCGTCGCGACCGTTCTCGGCGGTGGCGACGGCGGTGTACAGGACGTCGGACTGCGTGATGGGCATGCGGTTGTCTTCCTCCTCGGTCCGCGGCGACTCGCGCCCACGATCGCCACTTGATTTCGGAAAGAAGTTACCGCATCGCGAAAAAACCGGGAAGGTCAGAGCTTGACGACCATCTTGCCGATGTTGTCGCCGCGCAGGACCCCGAGGAACGCCTCCAGGGTGTTCTCGATGCCCTCGACCACGGTCTCGCGGTACTTCAGCGCGCCCGAGGCCACCCACGGGCCGACCTCCTGGACGAACTGCGGCTGGAGGTCGTAGTGGTCGCCGACGAGGAAGCCCTCGATCCGGCCGCGGGTCTGGATCAGCCGGGCCAGGTTCTTCGGGCCGGGCGCCGGCTCGGTGTTGTTGTAGACCGAGATCATGCCGCAGACCGCGACCCGGCCGCCCTGGTTGAGCGACCCGATGGCCGCCTCCAGGTGTTCCCCGCCGACGTTGTCGAAGTAGACGTCGATCCCGTCGGGCGCCGCCTCCCGGAGCTGCTCGGCGACCGGGCCGTTCCTGTAGTTGAACGCGGCGTCGAAGCCGTACTCGTCCACCAGCAGCTTGACCTTCTCGTCGGACCCGGCCGAACCGATCACCCGGGAGGCGCCCTTGAGCCTGGCGAGCTGGCCGACCTGGCTGCCCACGGCGCCGGCCGCGCCCGACACGAAGACGCTGTCGCCCTCCTTGAAGGAGGCGGTGCGCAGCAGGCCGGCGTAGGCGGTCAGACCGGTCATGCCGAGGACGCCGAGGTACGCCGACAGCGGCACGCCCTCCGTGCCGGCGTCGACCTTGACGGCGGGCACGGCCGTCGGTCCCACCTTGACGGCGTTCTTCGCGTCCACGACCGCGTACTCGCGCCAGCCGAAGAAGTGCAGGATGTGGTCGCCGGCCTCGATGCCCTCGGCGTTGGACTCGACCACCTCGCCGACCGCGCCGCCCTGCATGACCTTGCCCAGCTCGAAGGGGGCGGCGTACGACTTGGCGGCGCTCATCCGGCCGCGCATGTACGGGTCGACGGAGAGGTACTTGTTCCGCACCAGCACCTGGCCCTCGCCCGGGGCCGGGACGGATGACTCGACGAGCGCGAAGTCCTCGGGCTTCGGCCAGCCGACGGGGCGGCTGAGGAGGTGCCATTCGCGGTTGATCATGACGGAGCCTTTCAGGGTGGTACTTCACTACCTGAAACAACCATGCGTCTGAATATTTCATGATGTCAAGTAACCGGGTATCCTGGTCGGCATGTCCACCCCATCGAACCCCCGCCGTCCCGACCCCCTGACCATGGAGGTCGTCGAGCTGATCGGTGAGGTCGTGGCCCGCTTCTACGCGGACTACGAGGAGGCGGCGGGCGCGCACACCCTGACCGGCCCGCAGGCCCGGCTGCTCAGCCTGCTCTCCCTGGAGCCGCTGCCCATGCGCAAGCTGGCCCAGAAGCTGAAGTGCGAGCCGTCGAACGTGACCGGGATCGTGGACCGGCTGGAGTCCCGGGGACTGGTGGAACGCCGCCCCGACCCGGCCGACCGCCGGGTGAAGGTGGCCGCCGCCACCGAGCGGGGCCGCGAGGTGACCCGGGACCTGCGCGAGGGCCTGCAGTTCGCCCGCGAACCCCTGGCCGGCCTGTCCGAGGAGGAGCGCCGCTCCCTGCGCGACCTGCTGCGCCGCATGCTCGGCGGCTGACCTACGGACGGTCCCGCGGAGCCAGTAAAGTCCTCCGCATGCGCGATCTCGGGGTGGGTTTCGGTTATCTGCTGAAGGGCCAGCGGTGGGTGACCCGGCACGGGCGCCGGTACGGCTTCGGCCTGCTGCCCGGGCTGATCACACTGGTGCTGTACGCCGCCGCGCTGACCGCGCTCGCCGTCTGGGGCGACGACGCCGTCGGCTGGGCCACCCCGTTCGCCGACGACTGGTCCAGCCCCTGGCAGGGCCTGTTCCGCGGCTTCCTGACGGCCGTCCTGTTCGCGCTCGGCCTGCTGTTGGCCGTGCTGACCTTCACGGCCGTCACCCTGCTGGTCGGGCAGCCCTTCTACGAGTCCCTCTCCGAGCAGGTCGACGCCGACGTCTCGCCCGACGGCACCGCTCCCGAGTCCGGCCGGCCGCTCTGGCACGAGCTGTGGATCTCGGCCCGGGACAGCCTGCGCATCCTGGTCCGGGCCGGACTGTGGGGCGTCCTGCTCTTCGCCCTCGGCTTCCTGCCGTTCGTCGGGCAGACCGTCGTGCCCGTGATCGGCTTCTTCGTCACCGGCTTCTTCCTCACCGAGGAACTCGCCGCCGTCGCCCTCCAGCGCCGGGACGTCGACCTGCGCGCCCGGCTCGCCCTGCTGCGCTCCCGCAAGACGCTGGTCTGGGGGTTCGGCACCCCCCTGGGCCTGGCCTTCCTCGTTCCGTTCGTCGCGGTGTTCCTGATGCCGGGCGCGGTCGCGGGCGCCACGCTGCTCGCGCGTGACCTGCTGGGAGAGGAGAACGCCGGCGACGACTCCGCCGCCCCGAGCGGGCGGCCCGACACGGAGGACGTCACCTCGTGACCCAACTGCTCGCCGTCGCCGTCATCACGGTCCTCGCCGTGATCGCCCCCGGCGCCGACTTCGCGATGATCGTCCGCAACAGCTATCTGCACGGCCGCCGCACCGGCCTGCTCGCCGCCGCGGGCGTGGCGGCCGGCGTGCTGGTCCACGTCACCTACACCCTGCTGGGCGTCGGCCTGCTCATCGCCTCGTCCACCGCCGTCTTCACGGTCATCAAGCTGATCGGCGCGGCCTACCTCGTCTACGTCGGCGTCCGCACCTTCCGCGCCCGCGGCGACGTCGAGGTGGACCTGGCGCACAAGACGGACCTGACCCCGTTCGCCGCCCTGCGCACCGGCTTCCTCACCAACGTCCTCAACCCCAAGACGACCTTGTTCGTCGTCTCCACCTTCGCCCAGGTCGTCGGCCCCGGCACCCCGCTGTACCGGCAGGTGGGCTACGGCCTGTTCATGTCGCTGGCCCACCTGGTGTGGTTCGGCGTGGTCGCCGCGTTCTTCTCGCACTCCCGGATGCGCGCCGTCATGCTGCGCGGCCAGAAGATCCTCAACAAGGTGATCGGCTCCGTCCTGGGCGGCCTCGGCGTCAGCCTCGCCCTGGCCCCCTCCCACTGACCGCCCGGCCTCGACGCCGAGGCGCTGCCGCCGGCCGGGCAGGACATGCGGACCCTGCCCGCGCCGACCGCGCTCGCCGCGGCCAGGGACCCGGAACCCGCCTGCCGCGCCGGGGTGCTGCTCGCCCGGAAGACCCGCCGCGAGGGCTCCCGTGTCCTGCCCCGGCCCCGGCGAGAGCGCCGAGTCCACCGTCGAACCGCCCCGCCGCGCCTTCGAGGTGCGGGATGCGACGACGAACGCGTGGGCGTATGTGAAGGGTTCGTACGAGATCTCCGCCGGCCGCTCGATCACCGACCACCGGCTCACCGCACCGATTAACGTCTGATCCGGGACACTCCCCGCGCACCGCGGACAAAGTCCCCCTCGAACAGCCCCGGTCCGGGACCTGACCCCTGGACCGGGGCTCACCACTCTCAGCCGCGCACCCCGAAGCCGTACACCGTCTCCGAGCGGTAGGTCTCGCCGGGGCGCAGGGTCGTGGCGGGGAAGTCGGGACGGTTGGGGGAGTCCGGGAAGTGCTGGGTCTCCAGGGCGGTGCCGGCGTTCGCCGGGAACGGGCCGGACAGGTGGTCGCCGGTGTAGAGCTGGAGGCCCGGCTCGGTCGTCGCCACCGTCAGGGTGCGGCCGGAGACCGGGTCGTACAGCTCCGCCACCTCCTCGGGGTCCCGGGTCACGCCCTTGTCCAGGACGAAGTTGTGGTCGTAGCCGGAGCCCGTCGGGCGGGGCTCGCGGAAGTCGAGACGGGTGCCCGTCACGTCCGCCGGCGCCCCCACCGGAATCAGGTCCGCGTCCACCGGTGTGTACCGGGACGCGGCCAGCCGCAGTTCGTGCCCGCCGGTGTCACCGGACCCCGCGCCCCCCAGGTTCCAGTACGTGTGGTTGGTCAGGTTCACGACCGTCGGCGCGTCGGTGACCGCCTCGTAGCCGATCCGCAGCGCCCCCGACGCCGTCAGCGTGTACGTCACCGTCACCGACAGCCGCCCCGGGAAGCCCTCCTCGCCGTCGGGGCTGACCCGGCTCAGCCGCAGCCCGTGCTCCACCGGCACCACCTCCCACACGTGCTTGTCGAAGCCCCGCTCCCCGCCGTGCAGGCAGTTGGCGCCCTCATTGCGCGTCACCTCGTACGTCCGGCCGTCCAGCGGGACGCGGCCGCCCGCGATCCGGTTCGCGTACCGGCCGATCACGGCGCCCAGGAACGGCTGCGGATGCCGCAGATAGCCCTCCAGGTCCGGGAAGCCCAGCACCACGTCCGCCGTCCGCCCGGCCCGGTCCGGGACCTCGGCCGACTGCACGATCCCGCCGTACGACAGCACCCGCACCCGCACCCCGCCGCGCTCCAGCGCCCACCGGTACACCGGAGTGCCGTCGGAAAGTGTGCCGAAAAGTTCGTTCATGCGGGAAACCCTAGGTCACGGACGCGCCGCCGTGACCTTCCGGTAAGCGATCTCCGCCAGCCGCGCCTGCCCGTCCTTGCTGGGGTGGAACCAGTCCCAGTGGCTCAGCTGGTCCGTGCCGAACCGGAAGTCGTACACCGCGCCCCCGTCGAAGCGGCAGCGGCGGTCCTTGGCGCAGACCTCCTCCAGCACCTTGTTGTACTCCACCACCCGCCGCTGCACGGTCTGACGGCGCAGCGTCGCCGCGCCGGTCAGATCGTCCGCGTCGGCCAGCATCGACGGGCAGATGCCCAGCCTCCACACCTGCTTGCCCACCACGTTCGTCCGGCCCTCGGACCACAGCCGCTTCAGGTTCGGCACGCTCGACACGTACACCTGCGTCTTCGGCAGCGCCGAGCGCAGCGTGCGCATCGCCTGCTCGAAGCCCGCGCGGAAGTCGGCCACCGGCGTCATCGCCGACGCCGAGGCCCGGCAGGCGTCGTTCCCGCCCACCATCACCGTCACCAGCTCCGGGCGGTGCGCCACCGCCTGCGCCAGCTGCCCCGGCAGGTCGGCCATGCGGGCCCCGGTCATCGCGTAGTTCCAGCTGTGCTCCGCCGCTCCCGTCACCCCCAGCAGCCGCACCGCGAGGCTCTCCACCTCGGCGTCGCTGCCCGTGGCCCACGAGGCCTCCGGGCAGTCCGACAGCACCGTGCACGCGTCGAACCCGCGGGTGATGGAGTCGCCCACCGCCGCCACCGAGTCCGGGCTGGTGTCCCACAGCGGGGGCCGGGCCGCGCGGGTCTTCGCCCCCGGGGACGCCGGCGAACCGCCGTCCGCGCCCTGGCAGCCGGCGACCCCCAGCACCAGGGCCGCCGCGACGGCGAGAGCGGCTCGCACACGGTGGCTTCGCTTCCGCATCCCTGCTGTTCCCCTCGCTCGACGGTCCGGTGCTCCCCCTAGGGACAACGCCTGAGGGTTCCCGGCCCGGAGCCCCGGGAACGGCCGGCCCCCGTACAAGCGTCCCCCTGGGTGAATGGCGGCGATTTCCTGGCGCCGGGACCGACGGTACGTCACACTCCTTGCCCCCTCGCAAGGTAGCCTCGCCATCAACGCGGCCGTCGTGCCACTGCCGCCCAGCCAGTCCGCAAGATGTCCCGCTCTGCCCGGAGGTTCCGGTGACGACACGTGGAGTTCTGTACGTGCACTCCGCGCCGCGCGCGCTGTGCCCGCACGTCGAGTGGGCCATCGCCGGGGTGCTCGGCACGCGCGTCAGCCTCGACTGGATCCGGCAGCCCGCGTCCCCCGGCACCTGGCGCTCGGAGTTCTCCTGGCAGGGCCAGGCCGGCACGGCCTCCAAACTCGCCTCCGCGCTGCGCGGCTGGCACCTGCTGCGGTTCGAGGTCACCGCGGAGCCCTGCCCCACCGCCGAGGGCGAGCGCTACAGCTGCACCCCCGACCTCGGCATCTTCCACGCCGTCACCGGCCTCCACGGCGACATCCTGATCCCCGAGGACCGCCTGCGCGCCGCCCTGACCCGCTCCCAGCGCGGCGAGACCGACCTGGAGGCCGAGATCGCGAAGCTCCTCGGCAAGCCCTGGGACGACGAACTGGAGCCGTTCAGATACGCCGGCGAGGGCGCCCCGGTCCGCTGGCTGCACCAGGTGGTGTGAACTTCCCGGGCAACCCGCACCCGCCACCGAACGCCACCGCACACGACGACGGCCCGATCTCCCCCAGGAGACCGGGCCATTCACGCGTCACGGACCTCAGACCGTACGGAACGCCAGCACCACGTTGTGCCCGCCGAACCCGAACGAGTCGTTCAGCGCGGCGATCCGGCCCTCCGGCAGCGCCCGCGCCTCACCGCTCACGATGTCCGCGTTGACCTCGGGGTCCAGGTCGTCCAGGTTGATGGTCGGCGGAGCCGTACGCTTCACCAGCGCCAGGATCGACGCGACGGTCTCCACACCACCGGCGCCACCGAGCAGATGACCGGTCATCGACTTGGTCGCGGAGATCGCCATGTGGTCGACGTCGTCGCCGAACACCTTGCGCAGCGCCTTGATCTCGGCCACGTCACCCTGCGGCGTCGACGTGGCGTGCGCGTTGACGTGCATGATCTCGGCCGGCTTCAGGTCGGTGTTGTCCAGCAGGTTCTGCAGCGCGTGCGCGATGCCGTTGCCGGACGGCTCCGGCTGCGTGATGTGGTGGGCGTCGGCGGAGATGCCCTGTCCGACCGCCTCCGCGTAGATCCGGGCACCGCGGGCCTTCGCGTGCTCCTCGGACTCCAGGACGATCACACCGGCGCCCTCGCCGAGCACGAAGCCGTCGCGGCCGGAGTCGTAGGGACGCGAGGCACCCCGCGGGTCGTCGTTGTTCTTGGACATCGCCATCATGTTGCCGAACGCGGCGATCGGCAGCGGGTGGATGGCGGCCTCGGTACCACCGGCCACGACCACGTCCGCACGCCCGGTGCGGATCATCTCGATCGCGTACCCGATGGCCTCCGCGCCCGAGGCGCAGGCCGAGACGGGGGTGTGCACACCGGCGCGGGCACCCAGCTCGATCCCGACGTTGGCCGCCGGGGAGTTGGGCATCAGCATCGGCACGGTGTGCGGGGAGACGCGGCGTACGCCCTTCTCCTTGAGCACGTCGTACTGGTCCAGCAGGGTCGTCACGCCACCGATGCCGGAGGCGATGACCGCACCGAGACGGTCGGGGTTCACGGAGGAGTCCACCCCGGCCCTGTCGGTGAAACCGGCGTCCTTCCAGGCCTCCTGAGCGGCGATCAGCGCGAACTGCGCGGACCGGTCCAGCTTGCGGGCCTGCGGCCGGGGGATGATCTCGCCCGGCTCCACGGCGATCTGCGCGGCGATGCGGACGGGCAGCTGCGCCGCCCACTCCTGCTCCAGCAGGCTGACACCGGACGTGCCGGCGACCAGGGCCTCCCAGGTCGAGGCTGCGTCGCCACCCAGCGGTGTGGTTGCGCCGATACCGGTGACGACCACGGTGCGATTGGTCGGGCTCACGGGAATTCTTTCTCCAACGGATACGGGAGGACACCCCCGCCGGTGCGGGGACTACGGCGCCACCGCCGGGTGGCGGGGCCTTGCTACACGCGGCCTACGCGGTGGTTCAGGCCTGGTGCTTGAGGATGTAGTCGGTCGCGTCGCCGACGGTCTTGAGGTTCTTGACGTCCTCGTCCGGGATCTTCACGTCGAAGCGCTCCTCGGCGGCGACGACGACCTCGACCATGGACAGCGAGTCGACGTCCAGGTCGTCGGTGAAGGACTTGTCCAGCTTGACGTCCTCGACCGGGATCCCGGCGATCTCGTTCACGATCTCGGCGAGACCGGCGACGATCTCTTCCTGAGTGGCGGCCATGTCAGGCGCTCCTTCTTGATATTCCAGACGGGTTTAAAGGCATTTGTATCCGACCCGGACCGCGTGATCCGGCACGGAGTGCCTAGGGGAGGGTAACGACCGTGGCGGCGTACACGAGACCCGCCCCGAATCCGATGACGAGCGCGGTGTCACCGCTCTTCGCCTCCCCGGTCGCCAGGAGCCGCTCCATCGCGAGCGGGATCGAGGCGGCCGAGGTGTTGCCGGTGGTGCGGATGTCACGGGCGACCGTGACGTGCTCCGGCAGCTTGAGTGTCTTCACCATCGAGTCGATGATCCGCACATTGGCCTGGTGCGGGATGAAGACGTCCAGGTCGTCCGCGCTGATCCCGGCCGCGTCCAGCGCCTGCTGGGCGACCTTCGCCATCTCGAACACGGCCCAGCGGAACACCGCCTGGCCCTCCTGCGTGATCGCGGGGAACTTGACGTTGCCCTCGCTGTCGACGGGCAGCTCCGACAGGTCGCCGGTGGGGGTCCCCCCGCCCGAGCGGAGCCGAGGGTGGGGGAGGAACCGGTCCCAGGACACGGTCTGCTTGATCGTCTCGGCCTTGTCGCCCTCGGAGCCCCACACGGTCGGGCCGATGGCCGGCTCCTGCGAGGGGCCCACCACGACCGCGCCGGCGCCGTCGCCGAACAGGAAGGCGGTCGCCCGGTCCTCCAGGTCGGTGAGGTCGCTCAGCCGCTCCACGCCGATCACCAGCACATGCTCGGCGGAACCTTCCACCACCATGCCCTTGGCGAGGGTGAGGCCGTAGCCGAAGCCCGCGCAGCCGGCCGAGATGTCGAAGGCGGCGGCCTTGTCGGTGCCGAGCTTGTCGGCGATCTCGGTGGCGACGGCCGGGGTCTGGCTGAAGTGCGAGACCGTGGAGACGACCACCGCGCCGATCTGCTCGGCGTCGATGCCGGCGTCCGCGATCGCCTTGCCGGAGGCCTCGATGGCCATCGCGGCCACGGTCTCGTCGGGACCGGCCCAGTGCCGGGTCTCGATGCCGGAGCGGGAGCGGATCCACTCGTCGGACGAGTCGATCTTCTCCAGGATCACCTCGTTCGGCACCACCCGGGTCGGCCGGTAGCCGCCGACACCGAGGATGCGCGCGTACGGGGCGCCCTTGCTGGGCTTGATCTTCGCCATGTACGGCTCCTTAGGCGCCGGCGTGCTCTGCGAGCAGAGTCCGGGCCGCTTCGAGGTCGTCGGGGGTCTTCAGGGCCAGCGTCGCGACACCGGGCAGGGCCCTCTTGGCCAGGCCGGTCAGGGTGCCGCCCGGGCACACCTCGACGATCGCGGTGACGCCCAGTTCCTTGAAGGTCTCCATGCACAGGTCCCAGCGGACGGGGTTGGCGACCTGGCCGACCAGCCGCTGGAGCACCTCGGCACCGGAGGCGACGGCCCGCCCGTCCTTGTTGGAGACGTAGGTCACCTTCGGGTCGGCCGGCGAAAGCTCCGCCGCGGCCTTCTCCAGGCTCGCCACGGCCGGCGCCATGTGGTGCGTGTGGAAGGCACCGGCCACCTTCAGCGCGACGACCTTGCGGACCCCCTCGGGCTTGTCCTCGTTCAGCGCGGTCAGCTGCTCCAGCGTGCCCGCCGCGACGATCTGGCCCGCGCCGTTGATGTTCGCCGGGGTCAGGCCCAGCTTCTCCAGGTGCGGGACGGTGACCTCGGGGTCACCGCCGAGCAGCGCCGCCATGCCGGTCTCGGTGACCGCGGCGGCGTCGGCCATGGCCAGACCGCGCTTGCGGACGAGGCCGAGGGCGGCCGTGTCGTCCAGGACACCGGCGAGGGCGGCGGCGGTGATCTCGCCGACGCTGTGGCCCGCGACCGCGCCCGGCGCGATCTCGGAGATGTCACCGAGTGCCGCGGCCGACAGCAGGCCGGCGGCGACCAGCAGCGGCTGCGCCACCGCGGTGTCGCGGATGGCGTCGGCGTCGGCCTCGGTGCCGTAATGGGCGAGGTCCAGTCCGATGGCGTCCGACCAGGCGGCCACGCGGTCCGCGGCACCGGGCAGGTCGAGCCAGGGAGTCAGGAAGCCGGGCGTCTGGGCGCCCTGGCCGGGAGCGACGAGTACGAGCACTCTCACACTCTCTCTTGGGGACGGCGGGGGCCGCCCGTGGGGACAGGGACGAAGAACACGAGGGGCTTTTGTGGAGCCCCGACAAAACCTTATGTCTGGGGTTCCCCATCGGCCAGACGCCCCAGGATGAGCGCGATCCGCAGTGTGAACGCGGATCGTACATCCGAGGGGGACCAGCCGGTGACGTCAGTCACACGTCGGAGCCGGTAGCGCACGGTGTTCGGGTGAACGAAGAGCATTCTGGCCGCGCCTTCGAGACTGCTGGCCTGCTCCAGGTAGACACTCAGCGTTTCCAGCAGCGCCGAGCCCGCCTCCTCCAGCGGTCTGTAGATCTCCTCCACCAGTTGCTCGCGGGCGCTCGGGTCGCCCGCGATGGCGCGCTCCGGGAGCAGATCGTCGGCGAGCACCGGCCGCGGCGCGTCCTGCCAGGCGAAGCACGCCTTCAGTCCGGCGGCGGCGGCCTGCGCGGACCGGGTGGCGGCCAGCAGGTCCGGTACGACGGGTCCGGCGACGACCGGTCCGGCGGCGAACGGCCCGATCAGCGAGCGGGCGACGGCCAGCGGGTTGTCGCTGCCGCCCGCGATGACCACGAGCCGGTCGCCGAGCACCCCGGTCAGCACCTGCAGCTTGGCGTGCCGGGCGGCCCGCCGGATGGCCTCCACGGTCAGCTCGCTGTCCCCGTCGGGCGCGGTGCCGAGCACCACGCAGACGTGCTCCGGGGAGTTCCAGCCGAGCGCGGCGGCCCGGCTGACGGCGCCCTCGTCGGCCTCGCCGCTCAGCACGGCGTTCACCACCAGCGACTCCAGCCGGGCGTCCCAGGCACCGCGTGCCTCGGCGGCCTGCGCGTAGACCTGGGCGGTGGCGAAGGCGATCTCCCGGGCGTACACCAGCAGCGCCTCGCGCAGCACGCTCTCGTCGCCCGGGGCGGCCACCTCGTCGATGGCGGACTCCATGACCTCGATGGTGGTGCGCACCATCTCCACGGTCTGCCGCAGCGTGATGGCCCGGGTCAGCTCGCGCGGCGCCGTCCCGAACACGTCGGTGGAGATCGCCTGCGGGGCGTCCGGGCGCCGGAACCACTCGGTGAAGGCCGCGATGCCCGCCTGGGCGACGAGTCCGATCCAGGAACGGTTCTCCGGGGGCATGGCCCGGTACCACGGCAGGGTCTCGTCCATGCGCGCGATGGCCTGCGCGGCGAGACTCCCGGAGGACTTCTCCAGCCGCTTCAGGGTCGCGGCGTGCGGGTGGACGTGACGGGCTGCGGGGTCACCATGGTGGGATTCGGGTTCGGGCACGGGGACAAGACTGCCTTATCGGGACGCGACCGTGCGCCGCCGGGGGGCGGTGGCCGACGGCCCGCCCGGAGGCCGGCGGCGTCCGGCCCGGCCGGGGCAGGCGGCCGGGAGGGCCTGCCGGGACACCCGGGCAGGCCCTCGCCGGGCGGCCGGGCGACGGCCCGGAAGACGCAGCCGGCCGGACTTCGCGCGGTTCCGTGGCCTGTGGTTCCGGCGGCCCGTTGGACGTGTCCCTCGCTGGTGCTGCGTCGCGGGTCGTTTCGGTGTGGGCGGGGGCGCGGGGTGCGTTCGGGGTTCGTCCGGTGCGGGTTCGCCGGGTGGCCGGGGGCGGGCCGGAGGGTGTGCCGGCCGGACTTCGCGCGGTCTCGTGGCCTGTGGTTCCGGCGGCCCGTTGGACGTGTCCCTCGCTGGTGCTGCGTCGCGGGTCGTTTCGGTGAGGGCGGGGGCGCGGGGTGCGTTTCCGGCTCCGCTCCCGAGCGCGCCGAGGGGTCGTGAGCCGCTCTGCGTCCGGGCCCCGGACACCGGCGTCGGCGGTACGCGGCACCGGTGTACGGACCACGCCGGGGGAGACGGCGTCCGCCCGGTGCGGGCGCTTCCGGTGCCCTGGACGGGGGCTGCCCCGCGGCCCGTGCGGCCCGGAGGGCTACCGTGGGGGCCGTGACGACGGATGTACGGCGCGCCGGTGAGCGCTATCGCGGAGGGGACCCGGAGGCCGGGATCGACACCCGGCACGCCTTCTCCTTCGGACCGCACTACGACCCCGACAACCTGCGGTTCGGCGCGCTGATCGCCTGCAACGAGGAACGGCTCGCCCCCGGCGCCGGGTTCGACGAGCACCCGCACAGCCACACCGAGATCGTCACCTGGGTCGTCGAGGGCGAGCTGACCCACCGCGACTCCGCCGGACACGAGACCAAGGTCCGCGCCGGGGACGTGCAGCACCTGAGCGCGGCGGCGGGCGTGCGGCACGTGGAACGCAACGACGGCCCGGCCCCGCTGACCTTCCTCCAGATGTGGCTGACCCCGCGGGAGCCCGGCGGCACCCCCTCCTACACCCTCGTCCCGGCCGCCGAGGGCCCCGTCCGGTACCCGGTCCCGGCCGCGGGCGCGGTGCTGCACGTACGGCGGCTGGAGCCGGGGGAGCGGACAGCGGTGCCGGACGCGCCGCGGATGTACGTCCATGTGGCGCGCGGCACGGTCCGGCTGGCCGGGGCGGAGCTGGGCCCCGGCGACGCGGCGCGGATCACCGGCGCCGAGGGGCTCCAGGCGCTGGCGGCCACCCCGGCGGACCTGCTGCTGTGGGAGCTGACGCCGTAGCCCCCGGGCGCCGTGGCCCCCGGAGGCCGTGGCCGTCGTCAGCCGCGCAGTTCCGTCAAAACCGCGTCCGTCAGGGCCGGCCACGCCTCGATCGCCCAGGGGCCGAACGCGCGGTCGGTCAGGGCGATCCCGGCCGCCCCGGCGTCGGGGTCGATCCACAGGAACGTACCGGACTGCCCGAAGTGACCGAACGTGCGCGGTGAGGACGAGGCGCCCGTCCAGTGCGGGGACTTGCCGTCGCGGATCTCGAAGCCGAGGCCCCAGTCGTTCGGGTTCTGGTGCCCGTAGCCGGGCAGGACGCCCTTGGTCCCCGGGTACTGCACGGTCATCGCCGCCGCCACCGTCCGCGGGTCCAGGAGCCGGGGCGCCTGCACCTCCGCCGCGAACCGCAGCAGGTCCTCGACCGTCGACACCCCGTCCTTGGCGGGCGAGCCCTCCAGCGACGTGGCCGTCATGCCCAGCGGCTCCAGCACGGCCTGGCGCAGGTACTCCGCGAACGGGATGTCCGTGGCCTTGGCGATGTGATCCCCGAGCTGTTCGAACCCGGCGTTGGAGTACAGCCGCCGGTCCCCGGGCGGGGCCGTCACCCGGTGCTCGTCGAAGGCCAGCCCCGAGGTGTGCGCGAGCAGGTGACGGACCGTCGCCCCGGGCGGACCGGCCGGCTCGTCCAGCTCGATCGCGCCCTCCTCGTAGGCGACGAGCGCCGCGTAGGCCGCCAGCGGCTTGGTGACGGAGGCCAGCGGGAAGCGGTGCCCGACGGGACCGTGCGTCCCGAGGACGGTCCCGTCGGCTCGTACGACTCCCGCCGCGGCGGTGGGGACGGGCCAGTTCTCGATCAGCGCCAGGCTCTGCAACGACATGCGTCCGAGCCTATGCGGCTCACAACGGCAGCCGCATCGACGGGTCCGGATCCCGGGTGAAGCCCAGCGAGGTGTACAGCGGCTCGGCCTCCGGCGAGGCGTTGAGCAGCACATGCCCGGCGCCGCGCGCCCGGAACCAGGCCAGCAGCTCCTCCATGCACGCGCGCGCGTAGCCCCGCCTGCGGACGTCCGGGTCGGTCGCCACGCTGAAGACGTACCCGACCCGGCCCCGCGGATTGCCGGGCTTGCCTATGCGGTACTCCACGGTCCCCGCCACCAGCGCGGCCAGTGCGCCCGGCCGGCCGGGGTGGTCCACCACGAACGCGGCGAAGTCCCCGTCGTCCTTGGCGAGCTGTTCGCGCAGTCCCGGCAGCGACTCGGTCTGCCAGCCGGCCGCTCCGTCACCCCCGCCGCCCCCGCCGCCCCCGTCGCCCCACAGGGAGTCGATCATGATCTGGCGCAGTCGCAGCACTTCCCCGGCATCCTCGGGCCGGGCCCGCCGTACGAGACTCATGGGGCGCAGGCTAGTCACCGCCTCCGGGCCGGGTCCCGGGGATTTCTCACCGGACCGGCTTGCTTGGAGTGCACTCCAACCCCATAGCGTGGGGGCATGACGGTGATGCAGACCACGCCAGCGGCCACCGAGGACGCCACCCCCGCCGACATCTGCTCCGCCCCTCCCCGGCGCCACCCCCGCCCCGACGGCCAGGACCACTACACGATCAGCGAGGTCGTCGCCTTCACCGGGCTGACCGCGCACACCCTGCGCTGGTACGAGCGGATCGGGCTGATGCCGCACGTCGACCGCTCGCACACCGGCCAGCGCCGCTACCGCAACCGCGACCTGGACTGGCTGGACTTCGTGACCAAGCTCCGGCTGACCGGCATGCCGGTGGCGGACATGGTCCGGTACGCGGAGCTGGTCCGGGAGGGCGAGGGGACCTACGCGGAGCGGCGGGACCTGCTGGAGTCGACCCGCCGGGACGTCCTCAACCGGATCGCCGAACTGCGCGACACGCTCGCCGTACTCGACCGCAAGATCAGTTTTTACGCCATGGAGGGGACCACTCGATGACCGACGCCAGGATTCCGACGGTACGGCTCGGCACGGACGGGCCGGAGGTCGGCGTGCAGGGCCTCGGCTGCATGGGCATGAACTTCGGCTACGGCCCGACGGACGCCGGGCAGGCCCGCGCCGCGCTGGACCGGGCGCTGGAGCTGGGCGTCACGCTGTACGACACGGCGGACGCCTACGGCGACGGGGAGAACGAGCGGTTCCTCTCCCCGTTCTTCAAGGCCCACCGGGACGAGGTGGTCATCGCCACCAAGTTCGCGCTGTCCATCCCGCCGGACGACCCGACCAAGCGGATCATCCGCAACGACGCCCCCTACATCCGCCAGGCGGTCGAGGCCAGCCTGAAGCGGCTCGACGTCGAGGTGATCGACCTCTATTACATGCACCGCCGCGATGTGAACGTCCCCATCGAGGAGACCGTCGGCACGATGGCGGAGCTGGTCCGCGAGGGCAAGGTCAAGCACCTGGGGCTCAGCGAGGTGACCGCGGACGAACTGCGCGCCGCGCACGCCGTGCACCCGATCGCGGCCCTCCAGTCGGAGTGGTCCCTGTTCAGCCGGGACATCGAGGCCAGGGTGGTACCGGCCGCGCGGGACCTGGGCGTGGCCCTGGTGCCGTACTCGCCGCTCGGCCGCGGCTTCCTCACCGGCTCCTTCACCAACGCCGAGCAGGACCTCACGAGCGACGACTTCCGCCGTCAGCACCCCCGCTTCACCGGCTCCAACGCGGCCGCCAACGCGGCCCTGCTGGAGCCGATCCGGGCCATCGCCGAGGCCCGGGGCGCCACCCCCGGCCAGATCGCCCTGGCCTGGGCGCAGCAGCGGGCGTCGGTCGCCGGCCTGACCGTGGTGCCGATCCCGGGCACCCGCAAGCCGGGCCGGGTCGAGGAGAACGTCGCGGCGACCCGCATCACCCTGACCGAGGAGGAACTGGCCGCCCTGGAGCCGATCGCGGGCCAGGTCTCCGGCGACCGTTACCCGGACATGCGTTTCGCCTCGGCGGGCCGCGAGTAACACCCACCACCCGAGTACGCGGGCCGGCTGCCCGGTCCCGTCGGCCCTCGGTCAGCCGGCCACCCCGGTGGCTTGGCGGCGTCGGCTGTGTGGCCCGTGTTGGGCGTCGGCGTCCGTGTCGTCGGTCTGTTGGTCACGCCGGTTGTCCGGCTGCCCCGGCTGTCCCGGCTGTCCGGTCCCGTCGGCCCTCGGTCAGTTGGCCACCCCGGTGGCTTGGTGGCGTCGGCTGTGTGGCCCGCCTGGCCGTCGGCCGACCGGTCAGGTCGGTCATTTCCGTCCCGTCAGGCACCTCGGTTGCCTGGTGGCAACGGTCTCCGGCCAGGTTCGCGGTCCGGCCGGGTGTGTCGTCCGGTGACGCTGGTTGTTGGCGGGCCCGGGGGCTTGGTGGCGTCGGCTGTGTGGCCGTGTTGGGCGTCGGCGTCCGGTCGGGTCGGTTTTTCCGTGTCGTCGGTCACGCCGGTCACGCCGGTTGTCCGGCTGCCCCGGCTGCCCCGGCTGTCCGGTCCCGTCGGCCCTCGGCCAGTTGGCCACCCCGGCGGTCTGGTGGCGTCGCCCGCCTGGCGTGCCTGGCCGGATTGGCCCTCGGCCCGTTTGGCCAGGTCGGTCTTCCCGTCCCGCCGGTCCCTCGGTCACGCCGGTTGTCCGGCCGTCCGGTCTGCCTGGTCATGACCGGCCCCCGGTCAGCCCGCCACCTCCGCCACCCCCTCCGCCCCGGCCGGGGGCGACCCGGGGGTCACAGTTCCGCCAGGAGTTCCGCCTTCTTGGTGGAGAACTCCTCGTCGGTGACCAGCCCGGCCTGGTGCAGTTCGCCGAGGTGGCGGATGCGTTCGGCGATGTCGGCGGGGTCGCGCCGGGCCGGGGCCGGTATCGCGGGCACCGGCCCCCGGGTGCGGACGGCGGCCAGCACCGCCGCGGCGAACGGCAGCGACTCGTGCACCGGGCCGTAGCCCAGCCCGAAGACGACGGCAGCCGGATCCTGGTCGGGCTGCGCGGGCGCCGCAGGGCCGGCCGCCCGCCGGAGAAGCCGCAGGTGTCCCTCGAAGACCTCCGGCGAGCGCCACTCCACCCCGCTCAGCTCGGCCACCGCGAAGCTCTGGTCGCCGGCCTTCCACTTCGTCGAGGACGCCCCCGTCCAGGACCAGCGGAACTGCACGGACGTCCCGTCGAAGGAGGCCTTGCCGTCGTAGGCCTTGAACTGGAGGGGCGCCCCGGGCGCCGCGACCAGGTGCCGGTCGGCGGGGCCGGACTCGGTGAGCAGCCCCTTCAGCTCGTCGGCGTAGTACTCCGCGAGGGTCTCCCGCTCGGCCGGCAGCACCAGCCGGTACGGGTCGGAGCCCTCCTTCAGCTGCCCGTCGGCCGCCTCCATCAGCGGATCGGCGCCGGCGCGCGGCACCAGGCGCAGGACGACCGTCCCGCGCCGGCCCGGGGCGAGGGTCACGCCCTCGACCGCCGCCAGCGGGATCCGGCGCTCGCCCAGCGCCTGCCACAGCTTCGGTGTTCGAATCCCCCGTTCGTAACGGATGAGCACGGAGTCGGACTCGAACTCCCAGACGGCATGAAATCCCGCCAGTACGTCACCCATGCGGCTCATCGTATGCGGCACGTGTCCCTCCGTCGCCACCTTCGCGGACCGCACTTCCTGCTGTTTCTACGCGCGTTGGGCCGTCGGCGCACCGGACAGACCGGACCGGCACGCATCGTCCTCCCGTGCGCACGTCACCTCGTCGTACGCGCCCACCCCGACGTCGGCGAGATTGCGCAGGCTGTCCGTGCCCGGCTGGAAATAACCGCTGTGTCCCTCGGCGTCCCGGGCCGACAGCACCCGCGCCCCGAACCCCGGGGACACCGGGTCGGCGCCATGGCCGAGACCGCCCAGCTCCAGATAGGGCACATCGCGCACCCAGTCGCTGGCGTCCCGCATGGCCCACACCCGGGCCGTCGTGCCGAGACCGGCGGCGCTGGCCGCGCGCATGCCGGGACTCGCGGCCACCGCCAGGTCGGCGACCCGGCGGGGCATGCCGCGTGCGGCGACCCCGCAGAGCACCGAGCCGTAGCTGTGGCAGAACATCGACACCGGGGCCCGGCCGGGCAAAGCGCGCAGCAGCGCGTTCAGCCGTACGGCGCCCTCCTCGGCGCGCCGCCCGGTGGCCGCGTCCACCCCGAGCCCGTCGGGAGAGGTGTAGTCGGCCCAGGCGATCACGGCCGTACGGGCCGAGGGGCGTGCCGCGCGCTCGGCCGCGTACAGCGCCTTGGCCATGCCGACCGGGGCGCTGTAGGGACGGCTCGTGCGCTGGAAGGTGAGCAGGTCGGTGTCGACGCCGGGGACGACGACCGAGATCCGCCGGGCGGCGGCGAGGTCGCCGAACACCTCGGCGACCCGGCCGGAGCCCTCGGGGTCGAAGGCCAGGATCTGCCGGCCCGCGCTCAGCAGGGACTCGTAGCGGTGCATCCGCCGGCCCGCGTCCTGCTGGCCCGCGGTGCTGAGCCGGCCGTCGTGCATGCGGGAGCGCTCGGTCCGGCGGGCCCGCTCCAGCGCGAGGTGGTTGGCCCGGTAGCGCAGAGGGACCGGGGCGCCGTTCATGTTGCCGACCGCGAGCGGATAGCGGCGGGCCAGCCGGTCGCGGTCGCCCGGGGTGAGCGAGCCGAAGAAGCGCGCGAGCCGGGCGGGGGCGGCGTCGGGGTCGGGCAGCCGGAGACCGTGGAGGTGTCCGTGCCGCCATTCGGCGAGCGAGGCCGCGAGCGCCGACGACTCCCGGTGGGTGCGCAGGGCGGTCCAGCCGGTGGTCGCGAGCATCACGAACACCACGGCCAGCGCCAGCAGGGCGCGCCAGATGCTGAGCTGCGGGGAGGTGTCGAAAGAAGTCACTGGGAGGACACACTAGGAGAGCGGGCGGGTCTCGGGGTAACCGAGTGACAGGCATCACGTTTCGGCGGCGGTGGTCATGGGGTCGGCGCTCTGCCAACGATCTCAGGTGGTCCGCCAGTTTCCGGTCAGCGCCGAACCCACCTGATCGAGGTACGACATGGTGAGCGTCCGGATCAGCTCGGGCCCGGAGTCCTCGCCGGTGCACCACTGCCGTTCGGTGACCCGCATCACCCCGCCGAACACGGCCACCGCCAGCCGGGGCCGGGGGTCGGTGTCCACGTCGACGCCCTCCCGCTCGGCCAGCACCCGCGCGAGGGCCTCCTCCGTCGTGGCCAGCCGGCGCAGCCGGGCGGCGAGCAGCGCGGGCTCGGCCTCGATCGTCCGGTACATGCTCAGGTGCAGCTCGACCGGCACGACCGACTCGACGGTCTCGCGCATCTCGTCCCAGCTCTCCAGGAACGCCTGCCGCAGGGCCCGCATCGGCGCCTCGTGCGGCGGACGCGTCCGTACGGCGGCCACGAACGCGGCCTCCGCCATGTCCTGCACCGCGAAGGCGACATCCTCCTTGCCCGCGAAGTAACGGAAGAAGGTGCGCTGGGAGACGTCGACGGCCTCGGCGATCTCGTCGACGGTCGTGCGCTCGTACCCCTGCGTGGTGAACAGTTCCAGGGCGGCCCGCAGCAGCGATTCCCGTGTACGCCGCTTCTTGCGCTCGCGCAGCGTCTCCATGGCCACTCTCCTGGTGAACGAGGGCGGACCGTCGGTCCGGCCCGGCCTGTGACCCCCCATTTTTCGTGTCAGTAACCGACTAGTGAATTGGTTTGTCAACTGTCAGCGGCTGTCACTAATCTGAGTGTATGACTAGTCAGACCACCATCGACGCGACGGGTCCGGGGGACGAAGCGCCGGCCGCCCCGTCCGGGCCGCGCACGGGCCTGCGCGGCCACCCGTGGCTCACGCTGATCACCGTCGCTGTAGGGGTCATGATGGTGGCCCTCGACGGCACCATCGTGGCCATCGCCAACCCGGCCATCGGCAAGGACCTGCACGCCAGCTGGGCGCAGCTGCAGTGGATCACCAACGCCTACTTCCTGGCGCTCGCGGTCTCCCTGATCACGGCGGGCAAGCTGGGCGACCGCTTCGGCCACCGGCAGACCTTCCTCATCGGCGTCACCGGCTTCGCCGCCGCCTCCGGTGCCATCGGACTGTCGGACAGCATCGCCGCGGTCGTCACCTTCCGCGTCTTCCAGGGCCTGTTCGGCGCGCTGCTGATGCCGGCCGCGCTCGGCCTGCTGCGGGCGACCTTCCCGGCCGAGAAGCTCAACATGGCCATCGGCATCTGGGGCATGGTCATCGGCGCCTCCACCGCCGGCGGCCCGATCCTCGGCGGTGTCCTCGTCGAGCACGTCAACTGGCAGTCGGTGTTCTTCATCAACGTGCCGGTCGGCGCCCTCGCCCTGCTGCTCGGCCTGCTCATCCTGCTCGACCACCGCGCCGAGAACGCTCCGCGCTCCTTCGACGTGCTCGGCATCGCCCTGCTCTCGGGCGCGATGTTCTGCCTGGTCTGGGCCCTGATCAAGGCTCCGGCCTGGGGCTGGGGCGACGGCAGGACCTGGCTGTTCCTCATCGCCTCGGTCGTCGGCTTCGTCCTGTTCGCCGTCTGGGAGAAGCGGGTGCGGGAGCCGCTGATCCCGCTGGCGCTGTTCCGCTCGGTGCCGCTGTCCGCGGGCGTCGTCCTGATGGTCCTGATGGCCATCGCGTTCATGGGCGGTCTGTTCTTCGTCACCTTCTACCTGCAGAACGTCCACGGCATGAGCCCGATCGACGCGGGCCTGCACCTGCTGCCGCTGACCGGCATGATGATCGTCGGCTCGCCGCTGGCCGGCGCCCTCATCACCAAGGCCGGACCGCGGATCCCGCTGGCGGGCGGCATGGCCGTCACCGCGATCGCCATGTACGGCATGTCCACGCTGGAGGAGAACACCGGCAGCGGTCTGATGTCCGTCTGGTTCGCACTGCTCGGCCTCGGCCTGGCGCCGGTCATGGTCGGCGCCACGGAGGTCATCGTCGGCAACGCCCCGATGGAGCTGTCCGGTGTCGCGGGCGGTCTCCAGCAGGCGGCGATGCAGATCGGCGGCAGCCTCGGCACGGCCGTGCTGGGCGCGGTGATGGCCTCCAAGGTCGACCACACCCTCGCGGACAACTGGGCGGACGCCGGGCTGCCGAAGCTTCCCCCGCAGCAGCTGCACCAGGCGGCCGAGGCGGTCCAGCAGGGAGTCGCTCCGGTGACCGAGAACACCCCGGCCCCCATAGCCGCGAAGATCACCGAGGTGGCCCACCACACCTTCATCGACGGCATGAGCCTCGCCTCCCTCGTGGCGGCGGGCGTGGCCGCGGTCGCCGTCCTCGTCGCGCTGCTCACCAAGCGCGGCACGAACGCGGAGGCGGGTGCGGGCGTGGGCCACATCTGACGGCCCACCCGGCGGAGTTCGCCTATCCGGGTGACTCCGCTCAAGATCGCTGGCTCCCGGCGCGCGCCGCAGGTCACAGTGGGTCAACTCCTCCGCAGCGCATAGGAGGACCACGGGGCCGCGGCGCGCGCTGTCGGAGGGGGACAGCGCGCCGGGTCTGCTCCGGCGGAACCGGGGTACCCGCACCGTGAAGCCGAACTGTCCATATGCCTCAGGGAGTTGATGATGGCAGGCTTCGGGCACGGAACACGCGGGTACCCCCGGTCGCGTAGCCGGACGTGGCAACGCACCGGGCCGGACCGCGCGACGCTCGGGATCATCGGCGCGATCTGCGCGGTGGCCGGATTCTTCGCGCTGGGGATCGTCCTCGGTCCCGTCGCGATCTTCTGCGGCTGGCAGGCCATGGGCCGCAGCTGGTCCGGCGAACGCAATGTGCCGGCGCTGGTGGCCCTGATCCTGGGCGCGATCGACACCCTGCTCGCCGTCATCGCCCTCGCGGGCGCGGCGACCTGGGGCAACGGGCTCCTCTAGCGGGCCTGCGGCCCGTTGCCGGGCGTGGGTGAGCCGTGGCTGATCGCGCGGCTCCCCGCGCCCCTTCGGTGTTCCGCCTCCGCCAGCCGGGCCACCTCGGCGCGCAGCGCCCGCACCTCCTCGGTCAGGGCGGCGATCGCCTCCGTCTGCCGCCGCTCCTCCACGTCGTCCTTCTCGAACCGCGAGATGAACCACGCGGCGATGTTCGCGGTGACGACACCGAGCAGGGCGATGCCGGACAGCATCAGCCCGACCGCGATCATCCGCCCGAGCCCCGTCGTCGGCGCGTGATCGCCGTACCCCACGGTCGTCATCGTCGTGAACGACCACCACACGGCGTCACCCAGCGTCCGGATGTTCCCGTGCGGTGACTCGCGTTCCACGGACAGCACCGCCAGCGAGCCGAACATCAACAGCCCGATCACGGCCCCGACGACATACGTGGTCAGCCGGATCTGCGGAGCCATCCGCGCCCGCCGGCCCACCAGCAGCAGCGTCGACACCAGCCGCAGCAGCCGCAGCGGCTGCAGGACCGGCAGCACCACCGCGCACAGGTCGAGCCAGTGCCGCCGGACGAACCGCTTCCGGTGCGGGGCGAGCGCCAGCCGGACCAGATAGTCCAGGGCGAACGCCCCCCACACCGCCCACTCGACCCCCGTGCACGCGGCGGTCAGCGGGCGCCCGGCGGACGCGTCCACGATCGGCACCGCGTAAGCGACGGCGAAGGCCACCGCGAGCCCCAGCAACGGCCGTTCGGTGTACCGCTCCCACCGCGCCTGCGCGGACAATTCCTCCATGCCCGCATCGTAAAGAAACGGTAAGGCGGGCGCCCCCGAAGGGGCGCGGGGAACCGCGCGCTCGCGCCCCACCGGCCCGCGGACGACCCACGGCCCCTCGCGCCCCGCCACCCCTGCCGGCCGGAGCCGAGCGCAACGGCTACGCGTCGCCCCCGGCCGGTCCCGGATCCGCCGCCGAGACGTCCAGCAGCTGGTACCGGTCGACGGCCTGCTTCAGCACGGACCGGTCGACCTTCCCCTCCCGCGCCAGCTCCGTCAGCACCGCCACCACGACGGACTGCGCGTCGATGTGGAAGAAGCGGCGCGCGGCGCCCCGGGTGTCGGCGAAGCCGAACCCGTCGGCGCCCAGGGACTGGTACGGGCCGGGCACCCAGCGCGCGATCTGGTCCGGAACGGACCGCATCCAGTCGGACACGGCCACGAACGGACCCTCGGCACCACCGAGCTTGCGGGTCACGAACGGCACCCGCTGCTCCTCCTCCGGGTGCAGCAGGTTGTGCCGCTCGCAGTCCACGGCCTCGCGGCGCAGCTCGTTCCAGGACGTCGCGGACCACACGTCCGCGCGGACGTTCCACTCCTCGGCGAGGATCCGCTGCGCCTCGAGGGCCCAGGGGACCGCCACGCCGGACGCCATGATCTGCGCCGGGATCGCCCCGCCGGTGGCCTCGCCGATCTTGTGGATGCCCTTGACGATGCCCTCGACGTCCACGTTCGGGGGCTCGGCCGGGTGCTGGATCGGCTCGTTGTAGACGGTGAGGTAGTAGAAGACGTCCTCGCCGTGCGGGTGCTCGGGCGAGCCGCCGTACATCCGGCGCAGGCCCTCCTGGACGATGTGCGCGATCTCGTAGGCGTACGCCGGGTCGTAGGCCACGCACGCCGGGTTCGTGGACGCCAGCAGCTGGGAGTGGCCGTCCGCGTGCTGGAGTCCCTCGCCGGTCAGGGTCGTACGGCCGGCGGTCGCACCCAGGACGAAACCGCGCGCCAGCTGGTCGGCCATCTGCCAGAACTGGTCACCGGTGCGCTGGAAACCGAACATCGAGTAGAAGACGTACACCGGGATCAGCGGCTCGCCGTGTGTGGCGTACGCCGAGCCCGCGGCCATCAGGGAGGCCGTGCAGCCCGCCTCGGAGATGCCGTCGTGCAGCATCTGGCCGGTCGGCGACTCCTTGTAGGCGAGCAGCAGCTCGCGGTCCACCGACTCGTACTGCTGGCCCAACGGGTTGTAGATCTTCGCGTTCGGGAAGAAGGAATCCATGCCGAACGTGCGGTACTCGTCCGGTGCGATCAGCACGAACCGCCTGCCGATCTCCTTGTCCCGCATCAGGTCCTTCAGAAGCCGGACGAAGGCCATGGTCGTCGCGATGGACTGCTGGCCCGAGCCCTTCTTCACGGTCGCGTACGCCTTGTCGTCCGGCAGGGCGAGCGGCTGCGAGCGCACGACGCGCGTCGGGACGTAGCCGCCGAGGGACCGGCGGCGGTCGTGCATGTACTGGATCTCCTCCGAGTCCGGGCCCGGGTGGTAGTACGGCGGCAGGCCGGACTCCAGCTCCTTGTCGGAGATCGGCAGGTGCAGCCGGTCCCGGAAGCGCTTGAGGTCGTCGACCGTCAGCTTCTTCATCTGGTGGGTGGCGTTGCGGCCCTCGAAGTTCGGGCCCAGCGTCCAGCCCTTGACCGTCTTGGCCAGGATGACCGTCGGCTGGCCCTCGTGCTCCTTGGCCGCCTTGAACGCGGCGTAGATCTTGCGGTGGTCGTGCCCGCCGCGGCCCAGGTGCAGGATCTGGTCGTCGGTCATGTTCTCGACCATCGCGCGCAGCCGGTGGTCGTCGCCGAAGAAGTGCTCGCGGATGTAGGCGCCGGACTCGGTGGCGTACGTCTGGAACTGGCCGTCCGGGGTCGTGTTCATCTTGTTGACGAGGATGCCGTCCCGGTCCTGCGCGAGCAGCGGGTCCCAGGAGCGGTCCCAGATCAGCTTGATCACGTTCCAGCCGGCGCCCCGGAAGACCGACTCCAGCTCCTGGATGATCTTGCCGTTGCCGCGCACCGGGCCGTCGAGGCGCTGGAGGTTGCAGTTGACCACGAAGGTCAGGTTGTCCAGGCCCTCACGGGCGGCCAGGGTGAGCTGGCCGAGCGACTCCGGCTCGTCCATCTCGCCGTCGCCGAGGAACGCCCACACGTGCGATCGCGAGGTGTCCGCGATGCCGCGCGCCTGCATGTAGCGGTTCATCCGCGCCTGGTAGATCGCCGAGAGCGGGCCGAGGCCCATGGAGACCGTCGGGAACTCCCAGAAGTCCGGCATCGAGCGCGGGTGCGGATAGCTGGACAGGCCGTTCGGGTACTTCGACTTCTCCTGGCGGAAGCCGTCGAGCTGTTCGTCGGTGAGCCGGTCGAGCAGGTACGCGCGGGCGTAGATGCCGGGGGAGGCGTGGCCCTGGAAGAAGACCTGGTCACCGCCGTCGCCCTCGTCCTTGCCGCGGAAGAAGTGGTTGAAGCCGACGTCGTAGAGCGAGGCGGAGGAGGCGAAGGTGGCGATGTGGCCGCCGACGCCGATCCCCGGACGCTGCGCACGTGAGACCATGACGGCGGCGTTCCAGCGGGTGGCGTTCAGGATCCTGCGCTCGATCTCCTCGTTGCCGGGGAAGAACGGCTCGCTCTTGGTGGGGATCGTGTTCACGTAGTCCGTGCTGCGCATCTCGGGCACGGCCACGCGCCTCTCGCGGGCCCGCTCGATCAGGCGCAGCATGAGATAGCGGGCCCGCTCCCGGCCGCGCTCGTCGACGGCGGCGTCCAGGGAGTCGAGCCATTCCTGGGTCTCTTCGGGATCGAAGTCAGGAACCTGACTCGGAAGGCCGCCAATGATGATCGGGTTTCGATCGGATCCGGAAGCCACGCTGTTCCTTACCTGTCGGAGGGCGAGTACTCGTTAACACCTGCCTGCACCGTTCCCCATCGTGTACCTGGGGAACGCGTACGTCATCTCCACGGTCGTCTCCGCCGGCGCACCACCGGTCAAAACGCAACGATACGCCCGGGGTGTGACGTGCTTGGCAAAATTGTTCGAGCGACGTAAGCCAGGATGATTCCGAACGGGGCAAACCGGGCACACCGGCGTGATGTGGGTGGGGGAAAAGCGCGATACGGTGCCAGGAGTTGCGACGACACGGCCGGGATCGTCACCGTTTCGACGGTCCCGACGGCCGGGTACTTGCGCGATCCGCCCCGCCCGTGTGGACTACGGCCAATGCTTCGCGCACGCGCGTGGCTGAGATACTCAACAAAGACATGATCAGGAGGCAACCCGTGAGCGCGACCGCGGACCACGCGGAGGAGCGGACGAACCCTGCCGCCAGGCTGGGGTTCCAGCCCGGGCAGGTGGTCCAGGAGATCGGCTACGACGACGACGTCGATCAGGAGCTCCGCGAGGCCATCGAGGAGGTCACCGGGACTGACCTCGTGGACGAGGACTACGACGACGTGGCCGACGCCGTTGTGCTGTGGTTCCGTGACGACGACGGCGACCTGACGGATGCGCTGGTGGATGCCACCACGTACATCGAAGAGGGCGGCGCCATCCTGCTCTTCACGCCGAAGACCGGCCGTGACGGGTATGTGGAACCGAGCGACATCCAGGACGCCGCCACGACGGCCGGCCTGACGGCGTCGAAGAGCGTCAGCGTCGGCAAGGACTGGAGCGGCTCGCGCCTGGCGACGCCCAAGGCCGCCAAGTCCAAGCGGTGACCGTCTGAGCCGGCCGCCGGCCGGCCGGGCCCGAAGGCCCGGCCGGCCGGCGTCACCCCCCTCGGTGACCGCTGCGTAGGGTGGACCCGAGCGCCGGTGTGCGCTCATGCGTCACTCCCACCCGAACAGCCCACCGAAGGGATGCACGACGATGGCGATCCAGGTCGGCGACAAGGCACCCGACTTCGAGCTCAAGGACAACCACGGCCGCAGCGTGAAGCTCTCGGACTTCCGCGGCGAGAAGAACGTGGTCCTGCTCTTCTACCCCTTCGCCTTCACCGGTGTGTGCACCGGCGAGCTGTGCGAGCTGCGTGACAACCTGCCGAAGTTCACGGACCGCGACACCCAGCTGCTCGCCGTCTCCAACGACTCCATCCACACCCTGCGCGTCTTCGCCGAGCAGGAGGGCCTGGAGTACCCGCTGCTGAGCGACTTCTGGCCGCACGGCAACGTCTCGCGCGCGTACGGCGTCTTCGACGAGGACAAGGGCTGCGCCGTCCGGGGCACCTTCATCATCGACAAGGAGGGCGTCGTGCGGTGGACCGTGGTCAACGGCCTGCCGGACGCCCGTGACCTCGGCGAGTACGTGAAGGCGCTCGACACTCTGTGAGCCGGGCGGGCCGACACCTGGGTTTCCTCGGCCCAAGGTCTGCGGGGGGCGGGAACCCGTCACTAGGATCGGCACGTTGATCCCATATCCGAAGCACGACGGGGCTCCCCGCCCCTGAACACCACATGGAGGACCCGTGGGAGTCAGCCTCAGCAAGGGCGGCAACGTATCGCTGACGAAGGAGGCCCCGGGCCTGACCGCGGTCATCGTCGGCCTGGGGTGGGACGTGCGGACCACGACCGGCACCGACTTCGACCTCGACGCGAGCGCGCTGCTGCTGAACAACTCCGGCAAGGTCGTCAGCGACCAGCACTTCGTCTTCTTCAACAACCTCAAGAGCCCCGACGGCTCGGTGGAGCACACCGGTGACAACCTCACCGGTGAGGGCGAGGGCGACGACGAGCAGATCAAGGTGAACCTGGCCGGCGTCCCGGCCGACGTCGACAAGATCGTGTTCCCGGTGTCGATCTACGACGCCGAGAACCGCCAGCAGTCCTTCGGCCAGGTCCGCAACGCCTTCATCCGCGTCGTCAACCAGGCCGGGGGCGCCGAGATCGCCCGCTACGACCTCAGCGAGGACGCCTCCACCGAGACGGCCATGGTCTTCGGCGAGCTGTACCGCCACGGCACGGAGTGGAAGTTCCGCGCCATCGGCCAGGGCTACGCCTCCGGGCTGCGCGGCATCGCGCAGGACTTCGGCGTCAACGTCTGATCCCGGCAGCACAACGACATCCGCAGGGTCCGGCGCCGCACCGTTCACGGGCGGCGCCGGACGCGCAGGAGACCAGGGAAGCACCCCAGGGGAGGACCAGCATGGGCGTCACGCTCGCCAAGGGAGGCAACGTCTCCCTCTCCAAGGCCGCACCGAACCTCACCAATGTCCTGATCGGCCTCGGCTGGGACGCGCGCTCCACCACCGGCGCCCCCTTCGACCTGGACGCCAGCGCGCTGCTGTGCGGCGCCGGGAACCGGGTGCTGGGCGACGACTGGTTCGTGTTCTACAACCAGCTCACGAGCCCCGACGGCTCGGTGGAGCACACCGGTGACAACCTCACCGGTGAGGGCGAGGGCGACGACGAGTCGATCCTGGTGGACCTCGCCAAGGTCCCGCTCCACTGCGAGAAGATCATCTTCCCGGTCTCCATCCATATGGCGGACGAGCGCGGCCAGACCTTCGGCCAGGTCTCCAACGCCTTCATCCGTGTGGTCAACCAGGCCGACGGCCAGGAGCTGGCCCGCTACGACCTCAGCGAGGACGCCTCCACCGAGACGGCCATGATCTTCGGCGAGCTGTACCGGTACCAGGGCGAGTGGAAGTTCCGGGCGGTCGGTCAGGGGTACGCGTCGGGCCTGCGGGGCATCGCTCTAGACTTCGGAGTCAACGTTTCGTAAAGCCGCGTACGGCGCGGGGGAGAACTCTCCTCGGAATTCGTCCGGGAGGGGCCTCAACAGATGATGGGGTAGCCAGTGCTTCTCAAAACCTTCGGATGGTCCTTCGCGATCACCGTGCTCGGTCTGATCGCGGCGGCGTTCTACGGGGGATGGACCGGCTTCGGGGTCGTGGCGATCCTGGCCATCCTGGAGATCTCGTTGTCCTTCGACAACGCGGTGGTCAACGCCGGAATCCTGAAGAAGATGAGCCCCTTCTGGCAAAAGATCTTCCTCACGGTCGGTGTGCTCATCGCCGTCTTCGGCATGCGGCTGGTCTTCCCCGTCGTCATCGTCGCCATCAGCGCCAAGATGGGCCCGATCGAGGCCGTCGACCTCGCGATCAACAACAAGGTCCGTTACGAGCAGCTGGTCACCGACGCCCACCCGGCGATCGCCGCGTTCGGTGGCATGTTCCTGCTGATGATCTTCCTGGACTTCATCTTCGAGGACCGGGACATCCAGTGGCTGCGCTGGCTCGAGCGGCCCCTGGCCAAGCTCGGCAAGGTCGACATGCTGTCGGTCTGCATCGCCCTGGTCGTCCTGCTGATCGCCTCCTTCACCGTCGCCACCCACGCCCACCAGCACGGCGGCCTCCACGCCGACAAGGCCCAGACAGTGCTGATCTCCGGCATCGCCGGCCTGATCACCTACATGATCGTCGGCGGTCTCTCCGGCTACTTCGAGGACAAGCTGGAGGAAGAGGAGGAGCGCGAGCACGAGGAGGAGGAAGAGGCGGCCCGCAGCGGCAAGAAGAAGCCCGCGATCGTGCTGGCCGGCCAGGCCGCGTTCTTCATGTTCCTCTACCTGGAGGTCCTGGATGCGTCCTTCTCCTTCGACGGCGTGATCGGCGCCTTCGCCGTCACCAACGACATCGTCCTGATGGCCCTCGGCCTCGGCATCGGCGCCATGTACGTCCGTTCGCTGACCGTCTACCTGGTCCGCCAGGGCACCCTGGACGACTACGTCTACCTGGAGCACGGCGCCCACTACGCCATCGGCGCCCTCGCCGTGGTCCTCCTGGTCACCATCCGGTACGAGATCCACGAGGTCATCACCGGCTCCATCGGTGTCGTCCTGATCCTGGCGTCCTTCTTCTCCTCCGTGCGCCGCAACCGCGCCCTGGCCGCCGCGGGCGAGGGCAGCGGCACGAAGGCCGAGGTCTCCTCCGGGGTGTGACACCCCGGCCGGTGAGGAACGCTCTGAGCGGGGCGGCCGGCACGGCCGGCCGCCCCGCCGGTGTCACGACGGGTACCTGGGGGCGGGAATGGGTTTCTTCGACGGACTGCTCGGCGGGCGCGCCGCCGACTTCGACTCGGGCAACGCGGCCACCAACGCCATCGAGCTGACCAGGCGGCACCCGACGGTGTCCCTCACCAAGCAGGGCGCGGCCACCGGAAATCTGCGCGTCAACCTCACCTGGCGGATGCGGACCTCCGACTTCGGCCCGGGCTCCCGCACCAGCCTGCTGCGCCACCCCTTCAAGGCGCTCAAGCCGCCGGAGATCCTCGGCCACGGCCAGAGCATGGTCAACGTCGACCTCGACCTCGGCTGCCTCTACGAACTCACCGACGGCACCAAGGGCGTCGTCCAGCCCCTCGGCGGCTACCTCGGCGACGTCAACGCACCGCCGTACATCAAACTCAGCGGCGACGACCGGTTCGGCTCCGGTTCCGGCGAGACGATGTACGTCAACCTCGACCACCGCGAGGACATCAAGCGGCTGCTGGTCTTCGTCTACATCTACGACCAGACGCCCGCCTTCGACCGTACGCACGCCGTCGTCACCCTGTACCCCGGCAACGGCCCCCGCATCGAGATCGGCCTGGACGAACGCCATCCCCAGGCCCGCTCCTGCGCCGTCGTCCTCCTGGAGAACATCAAGGACGAACTGATCGTCCGCCGCGAGGTCAAGTTCGTCTACGGCTTCCAGGGCGAACTGGACCGCCTCTACGGCTGGGGCCTCCAGTGGGGCAGGGGCTACAAGGCGAAGGCGTAGGGGTGAGCGGACCGCGTCCGCCTACCGCCCGATGAACTGAGGCCCCTGCGGCGGCATCCGGAAGTACCCCTCCCCCGCCGAAGCCGCCGGCACAGGCACCGGCACCGGCTGCGGATACCCGTACGCCGGAACCGCCGGCGGCAGCGGCAGGGCGGATGTAGGTGGCTCCTCCGCCGTCTCCGACTCGTCCACCGAGATGCCGAAGTCCGTCGCGAGCCCCTTCAGCCCGTTGGAGTAGCCCTCGCCCAGCGCCCGGAACTTCCAGCCCTCCCCGCGCCGGTACAGCTCACCGCAGATCAGCGCCGTCTCGGACCCGGTCTCCGGCTTGATGTCGAACCGGGCCAGCGGCTCCCCGTCGGCGGCGGAGGCGTCGTACAGCAGGATGCCCAGCCCCGGCACCTGGTCGAAGGCGACCCCGTCGGCGGAGGCGACCAGCAGGATCCGGGAGATGCCCGGCTCGACCACGGTCAGGTCTGTCCGGATCGCGTCGGTCAGTCCCTCGGCGACCCGCTTCTTGCCCAGCCGCCACACCGCCCCGGAGGGGTGCCGGGGCTGGTTGTAGAAGACGAAGTCCTCGTCGGAGCGCACACGGCCGTCGGAACCCAGCAGCAGCGCCGACACATCCACGTCCGGAACTCCCTGCCCGGGTGTCCAGCGCAGCACGGCGCGTACCGTGGTGGCCTCCAGCGGGACGTTCGACCCCTTCAGCATCGCGTGCGTCATGCGGTCATCCTGCCCTCTCGGTCCTGGTCACGACAATGCGGGGGCCGTGGTGCCGGCATGGGGGAGTTACCGGGAATTCATGCCCACTGGGAACCTCCGACATGGGTCCCTACGTACTATTACCGGCCACCCTTTACCGAACCCAGAGGTTTGGCCGCAGTCCAAAGGGAGTCCTATGCGTCATTTCGGGCACATCGCCCCCGAGGTGCGGAAGCGCCTCTTCCATCAGGAGCCGTGCGCGTTCACCGCCGACTCCCCGGCCCGCCTGCTCTCCGCGGCCCTCGGTGCCACGCTGTACAGCCCGGCGACCCGGCCCCGGCTCGCGGACGACATCGTCAAGCAGGCCGGCAGCGGCGTGGTCTCGATGGTGCTGTGCCTGGAGGACTCGATCGACGACGCGGACGTGGGGGCGGGCGAGGAGAACCTCGTCCGGCAGTTCGCCGACCTCGCCGCCCGGCCCGGGGCGGAGCCGCCGCTGCTGTTCATCCGGGTGCGCACCCCCGAGCAGATACCGGACCTGGTCCGCCGTCTCGGCCCGGCCGGGCGCCTGCTGTCCGGGTTCGTGCTGCCCAAGTTCACCGGGGAACGCGGCATCCCCTTCCTGGAGGCCGTCGCGGCGGCCGAGCACGCCGGCGGCCGGCGGCTGTTCGCCATGCCGGTCCTGGAGTCGCCCGAGCTGCTGTACCGCGAGTCGCGCATGGAGACGCTGGAGGGGATCTTCCGCGCGGTCGACAAGTACCGGAACCGGGTGCTGGCCCTGCGCCTCGGCGTCACCGACTTCTGCTCCTCCTACGGCCTGCGCCGCGCCCCGGACATGACCGCCTACGACGTCCAGATAGTCGCCTCCGTGATCGCCGACGTCGTGAACATGCTCGGCCGGGCCGACGGCACCGGGTTCACCGTCACCGGCCCCGTCTGGGAGTACTTCCGCGCCTCCGAGCGCATGTTCAAGCCGCAGCTGAGGCAGAGTCCCTTCCTCGAGGTGCAGGCTTCGGAACTGCGCGAGCGGCTGATCGCCCACGCCATGGACGGCCTGCTCCGGGAGATCTCCCTCGACCAGGCCAACGGTCTCCTCGGCAAGACCTGCATCCACCCCTCGCACGTCCTGCCCGTGCACGCGCTCTCCGTGGTCAGTCACGAGGAGTTCAGTGACGCCCAGGACATCCTGCGGCCGGAGCGCGGCGGCGGGGGTGTACTGCGGTCGGCCTACACGAACAAGATGAACGAGGTGAAGCCGCACCGCGCCTGGGCCGAGCGGACCCTGCTGCGCGCCGAGGCGTTCGGCGTGGCCCACGAGGACGTCGGTTTCGTGGAACTGCTCGCCGCCGGCATACCCGGCTGAACCTCTCTCCCTCCGACCAAGGAACGCATGAAGAACGCAGTGAACGACGGGGTCTGGTCCGGCAGCTGGGTCGCCGAGCGGCTCGGTGTCGGGCTCGTGGGCGACGACGGGCTGCCGGCCCTGCTCGGGCTCGCGCTGCGCCGCAACCCCAAGCGGGCCCACCTGCTCGTCTCGAACGTCCTCGGCAAACACGTCCCGCAGTCGCCGTCCGTGGTCCACGACCATGGGCTGCGCCTGGGCCGCCGGGTCGCCGCGCTGCTCGGTGCCGAGGCGCCGGACGCGGTGGTCCTCGGGTACGCGGAGACCGCGACCGGGCTGGGACACTCCGTGGCGGACGGGCTCGGCTCCGTGCCGTACCTGCACTCCACGCGGCGGCCGGTGCGCGGGGTCGCCCCGGCGGGCGGGTTCGAGGAGGCGCACTCCCACGCCACGTCGCACCTGCTGCTTCCCGAGGATCCCGGGCTGCTGTCCGGGCGGGGGCCGCTGGTGCTGGTGGACGACGAGTTCTCCACCGGCAACACGGTGCTGAACACCATCCGTGACCTGCACCAGCGGTATCCGCGGCAGCGGTACGTGGTGGTCGCCCTGGTGGACATGCGGTCGGCCGATGACACGGCCCGGCTGGAACGATTCGCCGGGGAGATCGGGGCACGGGTGGACGTGGTCGCGCTCGCCTCCGGCGTCGTGGAACTGCCGGAGGGGGTGCTGGAGAAGGGGCGGCGGCTGGTCGCGGAACGCGAGGCGCGGCACGAGGTCCCGCCCCGCGCCGCGCACGGGGTGCCTCAGCCGGGCCACGTCGCGAGAGTCGACCTGCACTGGCCCCCCGGCCTCCCCGACGGCGGCCGGCACGGGTTCACCCCCGCCCACCGCGCCCGGCTCGAAGCCGCGCTCCCCGGCCTGGCCGCCCGGCTGCGGGACGCCCTGCCCGCCGGCGCGCGGCGGGTGCTCGTGCTCGGCTCCGAGGAGCTGATGTACGTCCCGCTGCGGCTGGCCCGGGAGCTGGAGGGCGGTACGGACGCCGAGGTGCGGTTCTCCACCACCACCCGGTCGCCCGTGCTCGTGGTCGACGACCCGGGGTACGCGATCCGCAGCCGCCTGGTCTTCCCGGCCCACGACGACCCGGCGGACGGTCCCGGCGAGCGCTACGCCTACAACGTGGCCGGAGCCGGCTTCGACGCCGTCGTGGCCGTGGTCGACTCCGTCGCCGACACCCCCGCCCTGCACGCGCCGGACGGCCTGCTGGCCCGGCTCGCCGAGCAGGTTCCGCACGTCCTGCTCGCGGTCGTGCCGTCGTACGTCCCGCACGTTCCCGAAAGGCCGCCCGTGCTGCCCGAGCCCCTGCGTGGTCCCGCGTTCTCCTCGTACGCCCCGGAAGAGGTCGGCTGGCTGCTCCAGGACCTGTCCGACGTGGCGCTGGAGGCGCCGACCGAGGAGCGGGAGGAGGCCGTCCAGAGCGGCGGCGCGCACTACGCCGAGTCGCTGCCGGTGGAGTACCAGCCCAGCGAGCGCTACCAGGAGCTGTTCCACGCCGCCCTGGACGCGTCGGCGGCCCGGCTGGCGCAGGCGGTCGGCGTGGTCACCGACCTGGTGACCGCCGAGCGGTCGCCCCGCCCGGTGCTGGTCTCCCTGGCCCGCGCGGGCACCCCGGTGGGCATCCTGATGCGCCGCTGGGCGCGGTTCCGGCACGGACTGGACCTGCCGCACTACGCCGTGTCGATCGTGCGCGGCCGGGGCATCGACGCCAACGCGCTGCGCTGGCTGGCCGCCCACCACGACCCCCGGGATGTCGTCTTCGTCGACGGCTGGACCGGCAAGGGCGCCATCACCCGCGAACTCGCGCAGGCCCTGGAGGAGTTCGGGCGGAAGGAGGGCGTCACCGGGTTCGACCCGGAGATCGCCGTCCTCGCCGACCCCGGCTCCTGCGTGCGGACGTACGGCACCCGGGACGACTTCCTCATCCCCTCCGCCTGCCTCAACTCCACGGTGTCCGGGCTGATATCGCGCACGGTGCTGCGCGCGGACCTGGTCGGCCCGGACGACTACCACGGCGCGAAGTTCTACCGCGAACTGGCCGCCGCCGACGTCTCCGTGGCCTTCCTCGACGCCGTCTCCGCCCGGTTCGAGGAGGTCGCCCCCACCGTGACCGGCGCGGTCAGGGAACTGCTCGCCACCGACCGCACCCCGACCTGGGCGGGCTGGCGGGCGGTCGAGCGGATCTGCGAGGAGTACGGCATCCAGGACGTGAACCTCGTCAAGCCGGGTGTCGGCGAGACCACCCGGGTGCTGCTGCGCCGGGTGCCGTGGAAGATCCTGGCCCGCGCGGGCGCCGGCGCCGACCTGGCCCACGTACGCCTCCTCGCCGAGCAGCGGGGCGTACCGGTGGAGGAGGTCGCCGGGCTGCCGTACAGCTGCGTCGGGCTGATCCACCCCAAGTACACACGCGGTGCCACGGGTGCCGACGGAAGGGCGGTGCACGTCTGATGCCGGTGCTGGTGGCGAGCGACCTCGACCGCACGCTGATCTACTCCTCGGCGGCCCTCGCGCTGACCATGCCGGACGCCCGGGCGCCCCGGCTGCTGTGCGTGGAGGTGCACGAGGCCAGGCCGCTGTCCTACATGACGGAGACGGCGGCCGGGCTGCTGGCGGACCTCGGTGACGCGGCCGTGTTCGTGCCGTCGACGACCCGGACCCGCAAGCAGTACCAGCGGATCAACCTGCCGGGCCCGCCGCCCCGGTACGCGATCTGCGCCAACGGAGGCCATCTGCTGGTCGACGGGGTCACCGACGCCGACTGGCACGCGCGGGTGCTGGCGCGGCTCACCGACGAGTGCGCGCCGCTGGAGGAGGTCCGCGAGCATCTGCTGCGCTCGGCGGACCCGGTGTGGGTGCGCAGGCACCGGGTCGCCGAGGACCTGTTCGCCTACCTGGTGGTGGAGCGCGAACTGCTGCCCGAGGACTGGGTGAAGGAGCTGGCGGTGTGGGCGGAGAACCGGGGCTGGACGGTCTCGCTCCAGGGCCGCAAGATCTACGCCGTGCCCAAGCCGCTCACCAAGGGCGCGGCCGTCCGCGAGGTCGCCCGCCGCACCGGCGCGGAGCCGGTCCTGGCCGCGGGCGACTCCCTGCTGGACGCCGACCTCCTCCTGGCGGCCGATCGGGGCTGGCGCCCGGGCCACGGCGAACTGGCGGACACCGACTGGACGGCCCCCCAGGTCACCGCGCTGCCGGAACGGGGGGTACTGGCGGGGGAGCGGATCCTGCGGGAGTTCCTGAGAACGGCCCGGTGTCCCGAGGCGGGCTAACCGCAGCAGCCTCCGCCACAGCACCCGCCGCCCCCGGCCCGGGGCGCGGGCGCCGGCGCACCGGAGACGCCCCCCACGGCCACCGTCGACAGAAGCTTCACGGTGTCGTCATGTCCCGCGGGGCATGACGCGGGGTCGGCGGACTCCGCCATAGGACGGTTCAGTTCGAACGTGTCGCCGCAGCTCCGGCAGCGGTACTCGTAACGAGGCATGGGCCCAGGTTAGCCGTCAGGGGGGAGCGGGGGGCAGCTCAAAGTTCCATGAGTGTTGTCATCCGTGCGGCATATGTGCAGGGCATTCGAAAACGTTACTGATAATTTGTGAACGCCGTGGCGAGGATGCTCAGCTCACCCGCGCGAGCGAGACCGAGTGCGGAGGGAGACGCAGGCGTGACCGATGCGTCGCAGGGGGAGGACGGCCCCATGGGGGGCGGCCGTGGCGAAAGGCCGCCGGCGGCCGACGAGACCCTGCATCTGAGAGTCGACGCCCTCCGGGCTGACGAAACGATGCGGCTGCGTCTCCCCGCACCCCCGAAGGACCCCGCCCCGGCCGGTGGCCGGGCCGAGCGCCGGCGCGGCACGCGCGCCGCCGCCCGGGAGCGCCCGGGGAGCCGCCTGCTCGGCCCGCTCGCCCCGTACGCGCGCCGGACCGTCCCCTTCCTGCGCCGCCTCAAGCCCGTCTACCCGCGCCCGGGCCGTACCGGCTGGCGCCGCTGGATACCCTCCTGGCGCCAGTGGACCGGCACCGTCCTGGCCTCCTTCGGCCTGCTCGGCGCCTTCCTGGTCACCGCGTACGCGATGACGGACATACCGAGCGACATCAACGCGTACGCCACCCAGCAGGACAACGTCTACTTCTGGTCCGACGGCACGCCCATGGCCCGTACGGGCTGGGTGCAGCGGCAGGCGATGCCGCTGGAGGACATTCCGCAGGACGTGCGCTGGGCGGTGCTCGCGGCGGAGAACGAGAGCTTCTACTCGGACCCGGGCATATCGTTCAAAGGCATCAGCCGGGCCCTGTTCCGCACGGTGGGCGAGGGGGACACCGAGGGCGGTTCCACCATTACCCAGCAGTATGTGAAAAACGTTTACCTGACCCAGAACCAGACGGTCAGCCGTAAATTCACCGAGGCGATGATCGCCCTCAAGCTCGACAACAAGATGAGCAAGGACGAGATCCTCGAGGGCTATCTCAACACCAGCTGGTTCGGCCGCGGCACCTACGGCATCCAGCGCGCCGCCCAGGCCTACTACGGCAAGGACGTCGACAAGCTCAACGTCTCCGAGGCGGCGATGCTCGCCTCGCTGCTCAAGGGCGCCGGCCTGTACGACCCCACGCTCGGCAAGGCCAACCACGCGCGGGCGGTGGAGCGCTGGTCGTGGATCCTGGACCGGATGGTCAAGATCGGCAAGCTGTCGAAGCAGGAGCGGGCGAAGTACACGACGTTCCCCGAGCCGCTGAGGACCAACCCGCTGTACGACACCGGCGAGCAGAGCGACTACCTGGTGGAGCTGGCGTCGCAGTACGCCAAGAAGGCCGGGCACCTGACGGACAAGCAGTTCGACCTGGGCGGCTACCAGATCTACACGACCTTCGACCGCAAGCGGGAGAAGGCCCTCACCGACGCCGTCACCAAGGCCCGCCAGAAGGCGGCGGACGACACTCCCGAGGCGGCGGAGGACGGGCACTACGGCGCCGCCTCGGTGGCCGCGGACGGCAGGGTCCTCGCCGTCTACGGCGGCCCGGACCACCGCAGGCAGGGCTACAACGAGTCCAACGCCACCACGGTCCCGGCCGGCACCGCGTTCCTGCCGTTCGTCTACGCCGCCGGACTCGAACACGGTGTGCACAAGACGCGCAGCGGCCCCGCCACCCCCGTCGGCCCGGACAGCGTCTACGACGGCGACGACGGCGTGCCCGTGACCACGCCCGAGGGGCCGTACTGGGACCGCAGCGGCAAGAAGGTCGCCGCGCACAACGACGGCGGGAAGTCGTACGGGAAGATCACCCTGCGGGAGGCGCTCGCCAAGTCGGTGAACACCCCGTTCATGCAGCTCGGCATGGACACCGGACTGGACAAGGTGCGCGACACCGCCGTGGCGTCCGGGCTGCTGCGCTCCAGCATGGGCCCCCAGGTGCCCGGTCTTTCGCTGGGCACCTCCACGCCCAGCGCGATCCGGATGGCGAGCGGTTACGCCACCTTCGCCGCGGGCGGCAACCACACCGAGCCGTACTCGGTGAGCCGGATCACCCGCAACGGCGCCCCGGTCGCGCTGAACACCCCGCGCCCGCGGCGGGCGGTCGGCGCCGGGGTGGCCGAGCAGGTCACCGACGCGCTCACCGACTCCTTCCGCACCGCCCACCCCGACGCGGCGGCCGGCCGGTCCGGGGTGGCCGGAAAGGCCGGCGGCACCGACAAGGACACCGCCGCCTGGTACGTCGGCACGGCCGACTCCGTGTCCACCGCGATCGTCGTCTACCGGATCGACCTGGCCAGATCCCTGGAGCCACTGCCGCTCAAGGGCCTGGCCGGGCCCGCCCGCAGCGTCCCGTACGCCCTCTGGTCGGCCGCGACGGGCCTCGGCTGAGCAGGGAATCCCCGCCTACCCGCCCCTTCCCCAGAATGAGCCGCGCATGCCCCGCAAGATGTCGTCGTCAGGCCGCCGTCGAGCCCCCCGCCGCCGCGGCGCGCCCCGTGCCACCCGCCCCCAGGTCCTGACCCTGGCCGCGCTCCTCGTCGTGGCCTCGCTGGTGGCCGGGTTCCTCGCGCTGTCCGGTACGGACAGCGACAGCACACCGGCCGCCGTGGCCGGCAGGAAACCGAGGCCGAGCGCCACCCCGAAGCCGTCCCCGAGCCCGGCCTGGGACGGCAAGGTCAAGGTCCTGGGGGACGGCTCGACCTCCTACACCGGCCCGCAGAAGGGCCAGTTGAAGCCGGTGCCGCTCAAGCCCGGTGAGAAGCCTCCCCAGTTCGTGGTCTTCTCCTGGGACGGCGCGCTGGAGGGCGGCGACCACCTGTTCTCGCACTACCGGGAGCTGGCGAAGGAGTACGACGCCCACATGACCTTCTTCCTCACCGGCATCTACCTGCTGCCCAAGAGCAAGAAGGCGCAGTACCAGGGCCCGATGCACGCCCCGGGCGACGCGGCGATCGACTACGCCACCGACGACCACATCCGCACCACCGTCGAGGAGCTGGCCAGGGCGTACGAGGACGGCAACGAGATCGGCACCCACTTCAACGGCCACTTCTGCGGCGCCAAGGGCGGCGGCGACTGGAGCGTGGCGCAGTGGAAGAGCGAGATCGACCAGTTCTACACGTTCGTGGAGCACTGGAAGACCAACACCGGCTTCACCGACCTGCCGCCGCTGCCCTTCGACTTCAAACGGGAGGTCACCGGTGGCCGGGCGCCCTGCCTGGAGGGCCAGCCGAACCTGCTGAAGGCCATCAAGAGCTACGGCTGGCGCTACGACGCCAGTTCCCCGGGCGACTTCCAGATATGGCCCTCGAAGAAGAACGGCATCTGGGACTTCCCGCTGCAGATGCTGCCGTACGAGAGCGGCAAGTACCAGGGCCTGTCCATGGACTTCAACTTCCTCTACAACCAGTCCGAGGGCGAGACCCAGGGCGACCCGGCCAAGTTCCCCGAGTGGGAGAGGCGGACCGTCGACTCGTACATGGCCGGCTTCAACCGGGTCTACTACGGCAGCCGGGCGCCGCTGTTCATCGGCAACCACTTCGAGGACTGGAACGGCGGCATCTACATGAAGGCCATCGACCAGGTGGTCAAGAACGTGTGCACCAAGGAGGGCGTCAAGTGCGTCTCCTTCAAGGAGCTGGCGGACTGGCTGGACGTGCAGAAACCGCAGACCCTGGCCGCCCTGCGCGGCCTCGACCCGGCCCAGGCGCCGGACTGGTCGGCGGTCGTCAAATGACCGGTGCGCACGGCTGATTCCACTTGTGCGCCCCTCTTCACAACCGGTGTACCGGCCATGCGAAGATGCCCCTCGCCCGGTAGGTGTACCGGCGTAGAGGGGAACATCATTGAAATCCAGAAGACTGAGCCGTAAGGGGCGCCGTACGGCCATAGTGACCGCCGCGGCGGCGTCGGTGGTCGCCGGTGTGGCCCTGGTGCCGAACTGGAGCGCGGGCGCGGCGGTGACCGACGACCCGACGGTGGACGCGGCCACCAAGGCGACCTTCCAGCGGCTGGCCGACGCGGTCTTCACCGACCGCACCCAGGCCCTGGTGGAAGGCGCCGGAACGAAGCAGACCCGGCACACGTCCGGCTTCTCCGGCTCGGTGAGCCTGTCCGGCGGGCAGACGCGGGAACAGACGTCGGCGCTGAAGGAACTGCGCGACCGGCGCGGGCGGCTGGCCCGGCTGGGCGAGACGTACCGCGCGGGCAGCACGCAGGTCCGGCTCGACGCGACGCAGGTGAAGGGCCGCAAGGCGAAGGTCGCGGTCACCGAGACCACATCGCTGACCTACGGCAGGACGACGTCCAAGAGCCCGGCGGCGACCGGCTTCCAGGCGCACCACGAGCTGACCTTCACGGCCGACCGGCACGGGAACTGGCGGCTCACCGGCATCCGCGACACCGACGACGGCTACCTCGCGGTGAACCAGGTCGCCAAGCCGGAGGTCGCCAAGCCGCAGACCGCGGCCGAGGACGACGGTCCGCCGAGCGCGGCCCGCGCCGCCACCACCTGGCCGGCCCCGGCCAGGGCGAAGAACTTCTCCGCGAGCGGCTACGACTACAAGGCCATGGTGGCCTACGCGCAGAAGTACTGGAGCAAGTACAACCCGGCCTACCCGAACTTCAACGGGCAGGGAGCCGGCGGCGACTGCACCAACTTCGTCAGCCAGGCCCTGAAGGCGGGCGGCTGGAAGCACGTACCGGGGTACACGTACGACTTCCACAAGTGGTTCGGCAACTCCGAGATCCAGTCGGACTCCTTCGTCGGCGTGAACGAGTGGTCCTGGTTCGCCCTGTCGTCCCAGCGGGCCACCAGCCTCGCCAACGTCTACCAGGCGGACCTCGGTGACGTGATCCAGATGGACTTCAACCGGGACGGGTCGAAGGACCACACGATGATCGTCACCTCCCGGGACCGCCGGGGCGTGCCGTACGTGACCTACCACTCGACCAACACGTACAACCGGTCGGTGGCCAGCCTGGTCGCCTCGTACCCGAACGCGGCGTTCTACGCCTACCGGACCTGATCAGGTCCCTGCCGCGGGCCCTGCCGCCGGCCGTCCTCCTCGCGCGGGGAGGACTCGGGGTGGCGGGCCCGCCAGTACGGATTGTCGTGCGGCAGCGCGTGTCCGACCCGGCCGTACATGCCGAAGGTCATCAGCAGCAGGCCCACGACGAAGCTGAAGTAGACGTTCTGGATCTTGAACGCCAGGAAGTTGCTTTCGGTGTCCAGCAGGCCCAGGAACAGGAAGCCGTTCAGCAGGAACAGCACGCCGAGGACCATGTTCAGGGTGGACGCGAAGTTCCCGCCGATCACCGCGCCCGCCAGCAGCAGCAGGCCGATGCAGATCGACAGCACGCTGAGCGCGCCGTTGGAGTTCAGTCCGGCGACCTGGTTGCCGCCCGTGCTGAAGAAACCGATCTGGTCCAGCAGGCCGAGAATGCCGAAGGCGATCAGGAACGCGCCGATCAGGCCCGCCCCGATGCGGTAGACCCGGTTGAGCCGGTGGTCCACGGGCAGGTGGTCGTCCAGCCGGGTCCGCCGGCGTTCCCGGGCGTTCCTCGAACGCACCGCGTGTGTGGCCATGTCCGCCTCCTCGGGCGCTAGCGGAGGCCATCCGTCCGTCAACTCACTATCCGCCGCCCCCGCCCACCCGGCAACACGCCGCCCTCCGGCGTCCCCGCAGGACTTTTCGGATGGTGGCGGCTCCGGGGCGACTCGGTGTTCGCGTCCGGCCTGCGCGGGCTCCGCGGGGCTCGGTGCCGGCCGCCGTTCCGGGCGGCCCCGTGGGTTCGGTGTCGGCTGCCGCCGTTCGGGTGGTCGTGGCGGGTGGCGGGTGGTGTCTGCGAGTGCGGTGCGGCGGGGGGCCGCCGGTGTCGTGCGGCGGCGGTTCGCCGCGGCCCGGTGTGCGTGGGCGGCCCCCGGCGGAGTCGGTGACCCGCCCGGTGGCCGGCTCAGTGGGCGGTGCCGCGTTCCTCGCGGATGCGGGTCACCACCCGTGCCACGCTCTGCCGTACCGCTTCCGTCTCGCCGAGGAAGTGCCAGTAGTCCGGGTGGTGCTCCTCCAGCGTGGTGATCGCCCGTGCCAGCCGGGCCACCGCCTCGTCCAGCGGCCCGGCGTCCCGCGGATCGGGTGTCGTACGGCCCGCCATCGCCAGCCGCTGGGCGTCCCGGATCGCGAACCGGGTGCGCTCGATCTCCTCCTGCGGGTCCTTCTGCACGGCGTTCAGCCGGGCCAGCCGGTCGCCGGCGGCCGACACCGCCTCGTCGGCGGCGTTCAGCAGGGCCCGGACGGTCGACAGCAGCGCGGTGGCGTCGGCCCACCGCTGGGCGTCCCGCGCCGCGCGGGCCTCCGCCAGCTTCGCCTCGGCCTGCCGTACGTTCTCGGCCGCCAGCGCGGGCACCCGCTGGAGGTCCTGCCAGCAGGCGGCGGTGAACCGGCGGCGCAGCTCGCTCAGCACCGGCTCCACCTGTCCGGCCCGGGTGGTGAGCGCCTGTGCCCGGGTGCGCAGGGACACCAGCCGGTGCTCGGTCTCGGCCGCCCGCTCGGGCAGCCGCTCCGCCTCGGCCCGGATCGCGCCGGCCTCCCGCTGCACCCGCTCGGCCCGCTCCAGCGTGGCGTCCACCCCGTGCTGCCCGGCGCCCTGGTTCAGCCGGGTCAGCTCCGGGGCCAGGGCGGCGAGCCGCGCGGCCAGGTCGTCGGCCCGCAGCCGCCGCGCGCGTACGGCGTCCAGGGCGTTGCTCGCGGCCAGCAGCGACTGCCGGGCCCGCTCCACGGCGGGCGCCAGCCGGGCCAGCCGGGTCTCCGCCTTGTCCAGCAGCGGCCCGAGCGAGCGGCCGAACTCGTCCAGTTCCCGCCGTACCCGCAGCAGTTCGTCCCGGGCCGCGGTCAGCTCGGTGCGGGCCCGGGCGGCCGGGCCGGCCTCCAGCCCGTCCCGGTCCAGGTCGTGGGCGTCGACGGCCTCGATGTAGCGCCGGCTGGCCTCGTCGACGCGGTGCCCGAGCGCCGCGAAGTCCGTGACGGCGCGGCGGGCGGCGGGGGAGTCGTCCGCCGCCGCGATGGTCTCGACCGAGATCCGCAGGTCCCGCTGGGCGGTGTCGAGTTCGTAGAAGGCCGTCGCCGCGGCGTCCTTGGCGGCCTGGGCCTCGGCGCGCTGGTTCTCGGCCCGCCCGCCGAACCAGCGCCGGGCGCCCCCGCCGGCGAACGCGGCGGCCAGCAGCGGCGCGGCCAGCAGCGGCAGGCCCAGCAGGGCGAGGGTGTCCCGGACGGCACCGCGGCCACGCCGGGTCCCGGCGGCGGACGGCGACGGGTACGGCGGTGTCGCTGGCGTGCCCGGTGTCGCCGTCACATTCCTCTCCCGTGTGGTGGTTCGCCCTGGGTGGTGTCATTCTCCCACCCGGTGAGGACGAACACACGGGCCGGCCGGTTCGCCCGGGGCCGCGTGACGTTCCCGGCTGTTTGCGGTGCGGCCCGCCGGGCCATGTAGGCTGTCGACCTGTCCGGGTGCGTAGCTCAGGGGTAGAGCGCCTGCCTTACAAGCAGGATGTCGGCGGTTCGAAACCGTCCGCGCCCACAGACACGGCCCCTCGGAGACGTCTCCGAGGGGCCGTTTCCCTTTCCCGCGTCTTCCCTGGTCCTCCGCCTGCTCCTCAGTCCTCCGCCCGCTCCCCGCGGGCGTGCTTCAGGCAGGTCCGGGCGTCCATCCGCTCCGCCGCCGGGACGTCGGTCCAGAACCGGTGGGTGCTGACGAAGACCGCCAGCTCGTGCTCGCGCCGCCGCAACTTCTCCACCTGGGCCTGCTCGTCCTCCGTCCAGCCGGGGGAGGCCGGCCGCTCCACCTTGCGCCAGCCGTTGTCGTCGCTGAAGCCGTCCATCGGCTCGACCGACCAGGGCAGCCGCTTGAGCAGGGCCGACAGCTCGGCCCGGACCTGATGCAGCTCCTCCTGACCGGCGAGGAGGTCACTGGGGAATTCATAGGTCGTAGCCACGCGGCAATGCTACGCCTGTTCGAATTACCGAAGCGAGGCTGGACGGGCGGTACGGGTGAGGTTTCAGCCGTACGAGTGACCGGCGGTCAGTACGCCTGAGTGACCGCCGGTCAGTAGCTCGACTGACCGACGGTCAGTATCCCGCCCCGCGCAGCTCCCGCACCAGTCGCCGCGCCACCGGCACCGGTACGCCGTGCCGCTCGGCCGCCCGCAGCAGGGCGCCGCCGATGGCGTCCAGCTCCAGCGGACGGCCCGCCTCGGCGTCGCGCTGCATGGACGACCTGGCGGCGGGCGGGAAGGCGTCGTACCGGGCGAGGGCCCGCACCGGATCGGCGGGGGCGCCGCAGGCCCGGCCGACCGCGGCCGTCTCGGCGACCAGCGCCTCCAGCTCGGCGCGGTGTTGGGTGCGGGCGGTGCCGAGCGGGACGCCGTACCGGGTGGTGAGCAGGGCGAACGGGGCCAGGAAGGCCATCTTGGCCCACAGCGCCGCCGTCTCGTCGCCGGCCACCCGCGCGGTCGCGCCGCACTCCGTCAGCACGCCGGCCAGGGCCTCCAGCCGGGCCCGCGGGACCGGGTCCCCGGCCAGGTCGATCTCCGTGAACGGGCTGCCGTGTTCGATCACGCCCGGTGCGACCCGGGTCGACTCCACGCGGATCACCCCCGGGGCGACCCGGTCGGGGCGGTAGCGCCCGCGCAGGAGAGCGGGGTGTTCGACGCCGTTCAGGAGCGGGACGAGCAGGGCGTCGCCGAGCACGGCGGGCGGGACCCGGGTGAGGGCGGCGTCGAGCGCGGTGTGCTTGACGGTGGCCAGGCAGGCGTCCACCGGTACGCGCAGCTCGGTGTCCGCGTCGACGGCGGCGGTGAAGTCACCGAACTGCGGACTGCGGACGGTGATGCCGTCGCGACGTAGATTTTCGGCCGTTTCCGCACCGGCCAGACAGAGGACGTGATGTCCGGAACGCGACAGCAGGGCGGCGAGCAGGCCGCCGGTGCCGCCGGGACCGAGGACGGCCACGGTGAGCGGATGCGTCATGGAATTGTTCCCTTCGACGGTCGGCCCCGGGAGTCGGTGGCCGCCTTCGCGCCGATCTTCGCAGGGCCCGCCGTCCGGCGCGAGACTGGGGACATGTGCCGGAGCATCAAGACGCTGCGCCCGCCCGTGCTGCCAGGTGAGGCCACGGACGACGACATCCGCGCGGCCGCGTTGCAGTACGTCCGCAAGGTTTCGGGCTTCCGGGCCCCCGCCGCCCACAACCGCGAGGCCTTCGACGCGGCCGTGGACGCCGTGGCCCGCGCCACGGCGGAACTCCTGGGCTCGCTGGAGGTGCGGGGGCGGTCGGGGACCAGGTGAGTGCGGTCGGTGTCGGGAGGGGCCGGAGGGGCTGTTGGGACCATGACAGATGGCCAGATGTTGAACTTGCAAGTACTGATTAGGTACCCCTAACCTTGGCTCGATTCGGTTCCCCCTCCCCACGACCGGCCACGTCCCCGGCCGGCCCGACAGAACACCGAAGAGGAGTCATCCCCAGATGTCCGCTCGCCTCAATTCCGCTCAGCCCTATGTCCTCGGGCTTTTCCGCGTCGTCATCGGCCTGCTCTTCGCCGTGCACGGCGCCGCCTCCATGTTCGGCGTCCTCGGCGGCGCCGTCGGCACCCACGGCGGCACCATCGCGGCCGGCACCTGGCCCGGCTGGTACGCGGCGCTGATCCAGCTCGTCGCCGGCGCCCTCGTCCTGCTCGGCCTCGGCACCCGCGGGGCCGCGCTGGTCGCCTCCGGCTCGATGGCATACGCCTACTTCGACGTCCACCAGCAGCTCGCGCTGTGGCCGATACAGAACGGCGGCGAGCTGTCCGTGCTGTTCTGCTGGTCGTTCCTGCTGCTGGTCTTCACCGGCTCCGGCGCCTTCGCCCTGGATCGCCTCTTCGCCCGGGGCCCGGCGCGGGAGAGCGGCACGGCGGCCGAGAAGACGCCGGTGGCCGTCTGACCGCACGCCCCACGGGCGGCCGGTGACCTCGGGTGACCGGCCGCCCGCCCGCGTCGGCCACGGGTGCTGGTGCACCTCCCCGCGAACGGCACGGGTGCTGGTGAACGACCCGTGATCGACTCGGGAACCCCCCGCGAACCTCCTGTCACACCACCCGCGTACGCTGTACAGCCGTCAACGGGGGAATGTCGGGAGTCGTCGTGTGGGAAAGTGTGGGGTCGCTGGCGGCCGGGCCATGGATCTACGCCGTGGTGGCCGTCTCCGTCCTGCTCGATGTGTTCCTGCCGGTGCTGCCCAGCGGAGTGCTGGTCATCACGGCGGGGACGGCAGCGGCGGCGGGCACCGGCGCGGCGGGCCAGGTCGCGCACGAGGTGCCGGACATCCTGGCCCTGATCCTGTCCGCCGCGACGGCCTCGGTCCTCGGCGACCTGGTGGCCTACCGCCTCGCCTGGCGCGGCGGCGAGCGGCTGGACCGGGCGATAGCCCGCTCCCGCCGGCTCACCTCCGCGCAGGAACGGCTCGGTGACGCCCTCGCCCGCGGCGGCGGCGCCCTGGTCGTCCTGGCCCGCTTCGCCCCCGCCGGCCGCTCGGTCGTCTCCTTCTGCGCCGGCGCCGCCCACCGCCGCGCCCGCGACTTCGTCCCCTGGTCCGCTCTGGCGGGCCTGTCCTGGGCCGCCTACAGCGTGGCCCTCGGCTACTACGGCGCCCAGTGGCTGGGCGCCACCTGGCTCGCCACGGGCGTCTCGGTGGCGGCGCTGTTCGGGGCGGGCGCGGCGGCGGGTTTCCTCATGAGGCGCAAGCCCGCGCCCTGAGCGGAGCGAAGGGGCGCGGGCCGTGTCCGCCGTGCGGCTCAGCAGCTCGCCAGGTAGTTCGTCAGCGCGCCCTTCTCGGCCGAGTCCACCGAGAGCCCGTAGTAGTACTTCACCTGCACCCACGCCCGCACGTAGGTGCACAGGTACGCCGACCGCGACGGCACCCACGTGGCCGGGTCCTGGTCGCCCTTGGCCTGGTTGACGTTGTCGGTCACGGCGATCAGCTGCGGCCGGGTGAGGTCGTTGGCGAACGCCTGCCGCTGGGCCGTCGTCCACTTGCCCGCGCCGGAGTCCCAGGCCTCGGCCAGCGGGACGAGGTGGTCGATGTCGAGGTCGGACGCGGCGGTCCAGGTCGCGCCGTCGTACGGCGAGTACCAGCTGCCGCTGGTCGCGGCACAGGAGGAGTCGGTGACGACGTTCGTGCCGTCCCGCTTGAGGACCGTCTCGCGGGTGTTGCAGGTGCCGCTGACGGTGATCCAGTGCGGGAAGAGGTCGCGGCTGTAGCCGGTGCGGTTCTCCGTGGCCACCGTGAGCTGGGCGAGGTATCCGCGTGCGGTCGCGGCGCTGACCGGCGTGGGCAGGGCGGCGGAGGCCGTCGGCGAGTTGAACAGGGCGACGGACGCGATCAGGCCGGTGAGGGCGGCCAGGATGCTCGTCCGTCGACGCGCGTAGAACGTGGACATGGGTGAACTCCCTTTGGAGTTGTGGGTGTTGGGCGCGAGCGAGGGAATGCTCGCGATGAGGGGTTGCCGGCGGATGAGCGTTGGGTAAGACGGTAATGACGTGATCATGTCAAAACAAGGTTGACGACGAAACTTTCACATCCCGTACCATGGGAGGCGCAGAAGGGGAGTAGCTCTTCGCCGGACCGTCGACATACTGCTCAGCGAGCCTGAGCCGGCGCCCGGAGGCGGCCTCCAGCAGGAGCCGCCAGCGAGACCTTCGGCAAGCAGTGCACGCCCGTGCCCCTCGGCGCGGGCGCCGAGTGCGCTGCCGTGCCGAGGTGTCATCGCATGACGTACCGCACTCTCGGCGGGGCAGCCCGACCGATTGAGGAACCTTGATCAGCATCACCGTGACGGCGCTCGTCTTCGGCGTCGTCTTCCTCGCCGAACTGCCGGACAAGACCGCGCTCGCCGGTCTGGTGCTCGGCACCCGCTACCGCGCCTCGTACGTCTTCGCGGGCGTCGCCGCCGCCTTCCTGCTGCACGTCGTGCTCGCCGTAGCGGCCGGCAGCGTGCTCACCCTGCTGCCGCAGCAGATCGTGCACGCCGTCACCGGCGTCCTCTTCCTCGGCGGGGCCGCGATGCTCCTGCTGAAGAAGGGCGAGGACGAGGAAGAGGTCAAGAAGCCCGCCGACCAGTCCTTCTGGAAGGTCGCGGGCACCGGCTTCATGCTCATCCTGGTCGCCGAGTTCGGCGATCTCACCCAGATCATGACCGCCAACCTCGCCGCCCGCTACGACGACCCGGTCTCCGTCGGTCTCGGCGCGGTGCTCGGCCTGTGGGCCGTCGCCGGGCTCGGCATCGTCGGCGGAAAGGCCCTGATGAAGCGGGTTCCGCTGCGGCTGATCACGCAGATCGCGGCCATGCTGATGCTGGCGCTCGGCGTCTGGAGCCTGTGGGAGGCGGTGGCCGGCTGAGCGGCCGGGCGGACGAACGGACGGTGAATCCTCGCCGGGGGCGGTGGCGGAAAGGCGGAGCCGTTTTGTACCGTGGAGAAACAAAGTGGCTCCCGCCCGTTTCCCCTGACCGGCGGGCGGGGCCGCCTTGTCCCTCCCGCCGTCGTTCCCGACACGGGCCTTCCTCCCTTCTGGAGCTGCCGATGCCGGCCACCGCCACGCCCACCGTCCTCACCTGCCGTGCCCTCCTGCTCGACATGGACGGCACCCTCGTCAACTCGGACGCCGTGGTCGACCGCGTCTGGCGGCGCTGGGCCGGACGGCACGGGCTGGACGGCGACGAGGTGATGAAGGTCGTCCACGGCCGGCAGGGGTACGCCTCCATGGCCCTGCTGCTGCCCGGCCGGCCGATGGAGGAGAACCACGCGGAGAACGCGCGGATGCTCGCGGAGGAGACCGCCGACACCGAGGGCGTGGTCGAGGTGCCCGGCGCCGGGGCGTTCCTCGCGTCGCTGGCGGGGCTGCCGCACGCGCTGGTGACCTCCGCCGACCTCGGGCTGGCGACCGCGCGCATGGCCGCGGCGGGGCTGGAGATGCCGGCGGTCCGGGTCACCGCGGAGTCGGTCGGCGCGAGCAAGCCCGACCCCGAGGGGTTCCTCAAGGGCGCGGCCGGGCTGGGGATCGATCCGGCCGACTGCGTCGTGTTCGAGGACTCCGGTGCGGGGATCGCGGCGGGGCGCTCAGCGGGGATGCGGGTCGTGGGGGTCGGGCCGCGGGCGGTCGTGCATGAGCCGGACGCGGCGGTGCGGGACCTCACGCGGGTGCGGGTGGAGGCGGGGGCCGACGGGACGGTGCGGCTGCGGATCGGCTGAGCGGGGCGGGTCGGGTCGGCTGGGGCGCGGGCCCGGCTTTCGGGTGCGGGCGCGTGGTGGTTGTTCGCGCAGTTCCCCGCGTCCCTTGACGGCCTGCCGGTTCGTGGTGGCTTGTCGCGCCGTTCCCCGCGCCCCTTTCGGGGCGCCTCAGGGGTCGCTCGTTTCCCTTTCCAGGCTTTTTCGGGTTGCCGGGCCGTATTCGCCCAGGGGGTCTTCCTCGATGCCGCGGGCCAGTTGGTAGTTGCGTACGGCGTCTTCCACGGGGCGGGAGTAGGTGCCGTCGACGCGGTCGCCGTAGAGGTTCAGCCGGCGTAGGCGTCGCTGGAGTTCCGTGACCTCGGGGCCGGTGTCGCCGCGCCGGAGTACCAGGGGCGGCGACGGTGTGGGCGGTGGGGCGGACGTGGCCGTCGGTGACGGGGTGGGGGACGGGGTGCCGCGGGACGGTGTCGGTGTCGGTGTCGGCCTGGGGGACGGGGGCGTGGTGGTCGCCGTCGGGGCCGGAGCGGTCGGGGACGGCGGGGGAGCGGGCGGGGCCGCCGGAGGCGGCGGGGACGGGGCCGGCGCGGGAGCCCGTGTCGGTTCTGCCGGGATGCTCTGCCTGATCTCCTGGGCCGCCCGGTCGTGGGTCGGGGTGCGGTAGGTGACCAGGGCGAAGGCGGTCGCCGCCAGGAGTGCGACGCCGATGCCCGCGCCCGCCAGCAGGAGCGTGCGGCGGGAGCGGGGGCCGCTTCCGCCATCGGACTCCTCGGGGGCGGACGGCTGTGGCCGGGGAGCCGGCGCGGGCGGGAGCGGGGGCTCGGCGAAGTCGGTGTGCGCGGGCGGCCGGTCCGTCGTCGAGGGGGTCGCCGTGACGTACGGACGGATCCGCAGGGGGTCGAAGTCCTCGGCCGCCGCTGCCTCCGCCGTACGGGCCTCGCGCAGTGCCTCGGCCGCGCGCTCGGTGCAGTCGCACGCCGGCGTGTGGTCCGGCCCCCTCGGCGTCCCGCACTCCGGGCACGTGGTGCCCCGCTCTCCCGTCACGCGTGTCCCCCTCCCCTCGGGAACTTCAGAGGGTATGCGGACGACCGCGGTTTCCGCAGGGCTCGACAGGCCATAACCGGTCACACAGATCACGATGGAAGGTGCACCCGAGCCCCGGGAGGTCCCCATGGCCCTGGACACGCACGGCACGGCGGCCGAGCACACCCGCGGCGGCGAGCACGTTCCGGGCAGCGTGCTGGTCCCGATCGGCGCGCTGCTGCTCGGCCTGCTGCTCGCCGCCCTCGACCAGACCATCGTCTCGACCGCGCTGCCGACCATCGTGAGCGACCTGGGCGGCCTGGAACACCTCTCCTGGGTCGTCACCGCCTATCTGCTGGCCTCCACCGCCGCGACCCCGCTGTGGGGCAAGCTCGGCGACCAGTACGGCCGCAAACGGCTGTTCCAGACGGCCATCGTCATCTTCCTGATCGGTTCCGCGCTGTGCGGCATGGCCCGGGACATGCCCCAGCTCATCGCCTTCCGGGCGCTCCAGGGCCTGGGCGGCGGCGGACTCATGGTGCTGTCCATGGCGATCGTCGGCGACCTCGTCCCCCCGCGCGAACGCGGGCGCTACCAGGGTCTGTTCGGTGCCGTCTTCGGCGCCACCAGCGTGCTCGGGCCGCTGCTCGGCGGGCTGTTCACCGAGCACCTCAGCTGGCGCTGGGTGTTCTACGTCAACCTGCCCGTCGGCATCGTGGCCCTCGCCGTGATCGCGGTCGCGCTGCGCCTGCCGCGCCACGCCGCCCACCACGTCATCGACTACCTCGGCACCTTCCTGATCGCCGCCGTCGCCACCTGCCTGGTACTGGTCGCCTCGCTCGGCGGTACGACCTGGGCCTGGGGCTCGGCGCGGATCATCGGGCTCGCCGTCCTGGGCGTCGTCCTCGCCGTGGCGTTCGTCGCCGTGGAGCGGCGGGCCGCCGAACCCGTGCTGCCGCTGAAGCTGTTCCGGGTGCGCACCTTCACCCTGGCGTCCGCCATCAGCTTCATCGTCGGCTTCGCCATGTTCGGCGCGATGACCTACCTGCCGACCTTCCTCCAGGTCGTGCACGGCGTGACCCCGACCCTGTCCGGCGTGCACATGCTGCCCATGGTGTTCGGCCTGCTGCTGTCGTCCACCGTCTCCGGGCAGATCGTCAGCCGCACCGGCCGCTGGAAGGTGTTCCCGGTCGCCGGCACCGCCGTCACCACGCTCGGCCTGCTGCTCCTGGCCCGGCTCGACGAGCACGGCGGGACCGCCGTCATGAGCGCCTACTTCTTCGTCTTCGGCCTCGGACTCGGCCTGGTCATGCAGGTACTGGTGCTCATCGTGCAGAACGCCGTCCCCTACGAGGACCTGGGCGTCGCCACCTCCGGCGCCACCTTCTTCCGCTCCATCGGCGCCTCCTTCGGCGTGGCCATCTTCGGCACGGTCTTCGCGAGCCGCCTCGGCGACCAGCTCACCGCCGCCTTCCGGGGCGTACGGCTGCCGCCCGGCCTGAGCGCCGACGCGCTGAAGTCGGACCCCCGCGGCATCGCCGCCCTGCCGCCCGCCCCGCGCCAGGCCGCCCTGCACGCCTACGCGTCCGCCATCACCGACGTCTTCCTCTACGCCGCCCCCGTCGCCCTCCTCGGCTTCCTGCTGGCCTGGTTCCTCAAGGAGGACCGGCTGCGCGGCTCGGTCACCGCGCCGGACATCTCCGAGACGATCCCGCCCAACCCGGTCCACCGCTCCTCCTACGACGAGTGCTGCCGGGCCCTGTCGGTGCTGGGCACCCGGGAGGGCCGCCGCGAGGTCTACCGGAAGATCATCGAACGGGCCGGGTACGACCTGCTGCCCGCCGCGGGCTGGCTGCTGCTGCGCATCCGCCGCTACGGCTCCGTGGAACCGGGGATGCTGGCCGAGCGCAGCGCGGTCCCGCTCCAGGCGGTCATGGCCGCCGCCCGCCAGGTGGAGGAGCGGCGGCTCGCCGAGCGCCGGGGACTGGACCTGGTACTGACCGACGCGGGCCGCGAGGTCGCCGAACGGCTCGCCGCGGTCCGCGAGGAGTCGCTGGCCGAACTGCTCGGCGACTGGTGGGGCCCCGGCCGCCGGGACGACCTCTCCCGCCTGGTCCACGACCTCACCGGGGAACTCTGCGGCGCCGAGCGGGAACGCCCGCACAACGGGACCACGCTGGCCCAGGTCAGCTGAGCCGGTCCGCCGGCTCCGGTTCCGGGAGCGGGTCCGACCCCAGCTCCTTGCCGAACCAGTGCTCGGCGTACGGATCGGAGTTGTGCGGGGCGGTCTCCGTGTAGCCGAGGCGGGCGTACAGGGCGCGGGCCTCGACCAGGTCACCGCGGGTGTCCAGGACGATCCGCCGGGCGCCCAGCAGCCGGGCGCGCACCTCGGCGGCGGACACGAGCAGCGCGGCCCCGTTCCGGCCGCGCATGCCCGGCAGCACGAACACCCGGGTCAGCTCGGCGGTGTCCGGGTCCAGGAGCCGTACGCCCGCCGTGCCGGCCGGTGTGCCGTCGTACCGCCCGACGAGCAGGCACCCGGTCGGCGGGGCCAGGTCCGCGCCCGCGTTCGCCGCGATCTCCCGCTCCAGCTCCCCGGGGTCGGTGCGGCGGCCCTCGTGCAGCAGGTACCAGCGGTCGCTGACCTCCGTGTAGTAGGCCCGCCAGAGTGCGGCGGCGGCCGGGGAGTCGTACGGCTCGGCGGTGATCGTCCACGTCATGGCGGCCATTGTGGGGCGCGGGCCGTCGTTTGTGGACCGGGTTCCGGGTCACCCGGGTGATGAACCGGCCGGCGGAGCCGGTCCCATCGGAAGGGGTCGGAAGGCAACCATGTCCACTGGGCTGATCATTCTGCTGATCGTGATCGCCGCGGTCGTGGTCCTCGGCGCGGCCGGGCTCGTCGCCTGGCGCAGCCGCGGCCGACGCGGCGGGACAAGCCTGAAGCGGCGCTTCGGGCCGGAGTACGAGCGAACCGTCGCCCTGCACGACGGGGACACCCACGCGGCCGAACGGGAACTCGGCGAGCGCCTCGAACGCCACGGCGACCTGAGGGAACGTCCCCTGGACGGGGCTGAGCGGCAGCGGTACACGCAGCTGTGGACGGCCGTGCAGGAACGCTTCGTGGACTCGCCGAAGGAGGCCGTGGCCGAGGCCGACCGGCTGCTCGCGCAGCTCGCGGCGGCGCGCGGCTACCCCGACGGCGGGCGGTACGAGGAGCAGGTCGACGCGCTGTCCGTGCACCACGCCGACCACGTCGACGGCTACCGCACCCTGCACCGGACGGCCCGCACGGGCGGCGGCACCGAGGAACTGCGCGCGGCACTGCTCGGCGCGCGCGCCCTCTTCGACGACCTGACCAGCGCCGAGCCCGGCCGGCACCGGGCCTCCGCGGGCACGGACCGGGCCACGGCTTCCCACGGCGGCCGCCCCCACGCCCGCTCCCACACGCCGTGGGCCCTGCACCGGAGCCGACCGAAAGCGAGCTGAGCATCATGCGGGACAGGACGAGCGGTCCCGGCGAGGACCGCCATCGCACCGAACGCCTCTCCCGGGCCCCGGGCGAGGAATGGACACCCGAACAGGACACCCAGCAGGACACCCCGGGCACGGACGAATGGACCCCGGGCCGCGCGAGCCCGGACCACCGGACCCCGGGCAGGCTCCGTCCCGAGGAACGCCTCCCGGGCGGACCGGGCCGGGCCGAGCAGGCCACGACCTGGATCTCCGGCGAGCGCACGGGCGGCACGGGACCGTCCGGCGGCCGGCCTCCCGGTTCCTCCGGCCCCGGTCGCGAGGGCCTGACCGGCGACGACCGCACCCCCGACGACACCCCGCCGCCACCCCCGGGCCCGGCGGGCACGGAGGGCCTGCGGCCGGGCACGGAAGGTCTGCGGCCGGGTACGGAGGGCCTGCGGCCGGGTACGGACGACATGGGCGCCGGAGCCGGGCCGCGGCCCGGCACGGAAGGGCTCGGAACCGGTGCCGACCAGGGATTCGGCGCCAGTCACCGGGTGGAGCGTGAGGCGATCTCGGAGGAGGACCGGATGCCCGACAACGGCCTGGCCGCGCCGGCGCCCGGTGAGGCGTCCCAGCGCGAGGCGACGACGACCGACTCCCCGGGCCGCGACACCTGGCCGACGGCACCGGGCGCATCGACCCGCGACGCACCCGGCTCGGCAGCAGCCACCGGCGCCGCCGCACAGCCCGCCCCCTCCGGAGAAGGCTCCCCCCTGCTCGCGCGGGAGGAAGTCGAGGAGTGGGAACGGCGGATACGCGAGGTGGCCGTGGGGTTCGTGGACCATCCGAAGGGGGCCGTCGAACGGGCCGACCGGACACTGGAGGAGATCGCCGCCCGGTTCAGCGAGGCGGTGACACGGCGTCGCCGCACCCTGCGGACGTCCTGGGAGGGCGCCGAGGAAAACGGGCCCGGCGCCGAGACCGACACCGAACAGCTGCGGCTCGCCCTGCGGGACTACCGGGAACTGGCCGAACGGCTACTGCACGGCTGACTCCGCTGAGCCTGCTGAGCCCGCTGGATCCGTGCCACCGGCGGTGGCCCTGCGCTGCCGCCATTCCCGTACGACCTCCTCGACGTCGTACGGCTTCTTGCCCAGCGGAGGCCCGGGCGGCGGCTTGAACATCATGTCCCGGATCCGGACGTTGACGTCCTCGATGATCTTCCGGACGATCCGCTCCGAGGGCGCCGCGTACGCCGCCACGAGCGCGTCCTCCGCCTCCTTGCGCAGCGCCAGCGCGGGCGGCAGGTACGCGAGCCCCTCCCGGGCCATCTTCCGCTTGACCCACCACAGTTCGTCATAGGTGGAGTCGACCTCCGCCGGCAGCGGCGCCCCCGCCCCCGGCAGCCCCTCGAACTCCCCGCGCCCCTGCGCGTCACGGATCTGCTTGTCCACCCAGGAGTCGAACGGAACGCCCGGTGGCTTTCGCTCGGTCATGGATCCATTGTGCCGGACGCCACCGTGCCGGGCGGCCTATCATGCGGCGACGGTACGGCGGCCCGCCCGCCGCGACCCGCCGCCGCACCAGGACGTTTCAGGGGGGGAACGCTCGTGCTCGAACTCACCATGGTCGCCGTCTCCGGGGCGGACGCGGGGGCCACGGCCGGGATGACGCTGGCCGAGGTGCCCAGCGAGCCCGGCACCGTGCTGCGGGCCGGCCGGGACGCGGCGGTGTGCCGGCTGGTCACTCCCGAGGACTGGCTGTTCGTCTCCCGCGTCCACCTGGAGTTCCGCTGTGTCCCGGACGGCACCTGGCAGCTGACCTGGGTGCGCGGCTCCCGGCCCGACCCGGCCTCCGACGTCCGGCTCACCTACGGCCCGCATGCCCGGGCCGTCGGCTACGGCGCGACCGTGCCGCTGCCGCGCGGCGGGTCGGGCGAGATCGTCGTCCAGGAACGCTCCGGCTCGCGCAGCGTGAACGTGGGGTTCTTCCACGAGGTGTGAACCGGCGGCGCCGCGCGAACAGTCTGTGAGCAGCGGATTGCACGCGGCGGCTGTGAACGGTGTCAATGGACAGCGGTTCGCCTCGTGCCCGGCACCCCGCGCGAGCCTGTGAACCGAGCCATCCTTCGCGGGCCTGTGAACCGAGCCATCCTTCGCGGGCCTGTGAACCGAGGCGCCCCTCCCCGGCCTGTGAGCCGTGGTGTTTCGGCACGGCGCGTGAACCGAGTTGTCCCTCACCAGGCTGTGAACCGTGGCGGCCCCCCCGAGCCCCTGCACCGCGTCGCCCATCGCCAGCCTGTGAACCGAGTCAACCGGCACCCGACAGCCCCTGGACTCGCGGCAACGCACAGCTGTGAACCCGGTCAACAGGCCGGCCGGCCCCTCGCGGTCAGTCCTGTACCCGCGCCAGCGCGAAGCCGTCGTACCCCTTGAGGCCGACCGTCTGGATGGCCGTACCGGACAGCCGCGGGTGCGAGGCGATCAGTTCGAGCGCGGCGCGGGTGCCGACCACGTCCGGTTCGGTGCTGCGCGCGTCGGCCACCCGGCCGCCGCGCACCACGTTGTCCAGGACGATCAGGCTGCCCGCCCGGGTGAGCTTGAGCGCCCACTCCACGTAGTGCCGGTTGTTCGCCTTGTCCGCGTCGATGAAGACCAGGTCGAACGGCGCCGGGTTCTCGTCGGCGAGCTTGGGCAGCGACTCCAGGGCCGGGCCCACCCGCACTTCCACGATCCGCTCCAGCCCGGCCCGGGAGATGTTGCGGACGGCCACGTCGGCGTGCTTGGCGCTGTACTCCAGCGTGATCAGCCGGCCGTCCTCCGGCAGGGCGCGGCCCAGCCAGATCGTGCTGTACCCGCCGAGCGTGCCGATCTCCAGCACGTGCCGGGCGCCCTGTGTCAGGGCGAGCAGCTGGAGGAGTTTGCCCTGCGCGGCCGTGACCGCGATCGTGGGCAGCCCGGCGGTCTCGCTGTCCCGCAGGGCCGCCCGCAGCGCCTCGTCGTCCGGTGAGAGATGGCTGGTGAAGTAGTCGTCGACGTCGACCCAGAGCTGCGACCCGCTCATAGCGCTGCTGCCTTTCCCGAGTGTCTTCCGGAGGCTGTTCCGCCCTGCACGTCCGATGATCCCAGCAGACGGACGCGAATGGGGCAGCCGGCCGGGAACCGACGGCCCGCGGACACGGCAGGGGCCCGCGGCCGGAGGAATCCGGCCGCGGGCCCCTGAAGGCGCGCGGGAGCGGTCAGCTGCCCTCGACCGACGGCGCGGAGCCCGGCAGCGGGCGGCCCGCCGACTCGGACATGCGCCAGACGGCGAACCCGCCCACGACGGCGGCGGCCATCATGTAGTACGCGGGCATCATCATGTTCCCGGTGGCCCCGATCAGCGCGGTCACGACGAGCGGGGTCGTACCGCCGAACAGGGACACGGAGACGTTGAAGCCGATGGACAGGGAGCCGTAGCGGACCCGGGTCGGGAACAGCGCGGGCAGCGCGGCCGGCATGGCGGCGGTGAAGCACACCAGCAGCAGGCCCAGCGCGGCCATGCCGAGGGCGACCGCGAGCAGGCTGCCCTGGCGGATCAGCAGCAGGGCCGGGACGGACAGCAGCAGGAAGCCCGCGCAGCCCGCGGCGATCACCGGGCGGCGGCCGATCCGGTCGGTGAGCGCACCGGCGAACGGCTGGACGATCATCATCAGGGCCATCACGCCGAGCACGACCAGCAGGCCGTGGGTCTCGTCGTACTTCAGCTCACTGGTGAGGTAGCTCGGCATGTACGACAGCAGCATGTAGTCGGTGACGTTGAAGACCAGCACCAGGCCCATGCAGATCAGCAGCGCCTTCCACTGGCCCGCGACCATGTCGCGCAGCGGCACCTTGGGCCGGGCCTCGGCCTTCTCCAGCTGCGCGGCGAACGCCGGGGTCTCCTCCAGCCGCATCCGCAGGTACAGGCCGATGATGCCCATCGGGCCCGCGATCAGGAACGGGATGCGCCAGCCCCAGGACAGCAGGTCGTCGGAGGACAGCAGGGCGGTCATCAGGGTGACCAGGCCCGCGCCGCCGATGTAGCCGGCGAGGGTGCCGAACTCCAGCCAGCTGCCGAAGAAGCCGCGCTTCTTGTCGGGGGCGTACTCGGCGATGAAGGTGGACGCGCCCGCGTACTCGCCGCCGGTGGAGAAGCCCTGCACCAGCCGGGCGGCCAGCAGCAGGAGCGGCGCGCCGACGCCGATCACCGAGTACGACGGGATCAGGCCGATGGCGAACGTGCCCGCCGCCATCATGATCATCGTGAGGGCGAGGACCTTCTGGCGGCCGATGCGGTCGCCCAGCGGCCCGAAGACCATGCCGCCCAGCGGCCGGACCAGGAAGGCCGCCGCGAAGGCACCGAAGGTGGACAGCAACTGCGCGGTGGGGTTGCCGGACGGGAAGAAGACCTTGCCCAGGGTGACCGCGATGTAGCTGTAGACACCGAAGTCGAACCATTCCATGGCGTTGCCGAGCGCTGCCGCCTTGACGGCGCGCCTGACCAGGGCGGGATCGGTGACGGTGACATTGCGGGCCTTGGCGGCCCGGCGGGTCGTCGGACGCGGGGTGACGGCAGTGGCGGTCGCCAAAACGGGGCTCGCCTACCTTTCGACGGGGACAGGGTCCGGCCCGCCGACGGCAACGATGACGTGCGTGGGGCCGAAAATCGACCATAGGCGGCTTCTGCGCATTACGTGCTGTATGCATTTAGATGCACAGTGCAGTGAAACCGCGGGTACGCAGGTACGTCTGCCCGCTCGGCCAAGATCATTCCTGGCGCCCGATGTGATCCTTATCGCGCCCCTGACCTGCAACCGAGGCCACTCGGCCGGGTGCCGTACCGACTTCAGGTGACGGACGGCGGGAGGGTGCCGGTTCCGGCCACGGAGAGGACTCCGGTCCGGGTGAGGCGGACTCTGATTACATGAACTATCGCCTGTCCAGGTGGTAAATCATGATCATCCCCTTTAATCCCCCTGATCGATGGGATTTCCCTTTACGAGGGCTTGAACGGGAAAGGGGACACCACTCATGATCCGCATCGCGCATGCCGCCAGAGTCGCCCTGGCGGTCGGTACGGCCGCCCTCCTGGCCGTCGGCCTCACCCCCGACGCACAGGCCGCCACCGGGAGGATCCGGTACATCAGCAACGCCGGACAGGAGTTCCAGATCCTCAACCCGCCGGACGACGTCTGCATCAACCTCCAGACCCGCGCGCGGACGCTCGTCAACGAGACGAACAAGACGCTGGCTTACTTCTTCGGTGCGAACTGCACCAACTTCACCAGCACGCTGGCCCCCGGCCGGACGGTGGTCAACCAGATCCCCCTGTCCGTACGGGTCATCGGCTGAGTTCGCCACCGGGCGCGGTGGGGACGCCGTGGCACTCGAACCACACCGTCTTTCCTCCGGCGCCCGGTGACACCCCCCACTTGTCCACCACGGCGTCCAGCAGGGCCAGGCCCCGCCCGCCCTCCGACTCCGTGTCCACCTCGGTCTCCATCCGGGGCAGCGCGGCGAAGCCGTCGCTCACCTCGGCGCGGACCCCCGCCGCCTGCCGGGCCACGACCACCCGGCAGCGGCGGTCGGGCACATGCCGTACGACGTTGGTGACCAGCTCGCTGACGCCCAGCTCCACGGCGAACGTCAGCGGCTCCAGCTCCCACTCGCGCAGCAGCGAGCGGACGATCCGGCGGATGTGGCGCACCGAGTGCTCGCCGACCGTGATTTCCATGCGGTACTGGGGAATGTGGGGAAAATTCAGGTTCACGGTACGAGACTGACCTGTTCTCACTACGCTCGGCTACAGGAAGAACACAACGAGTCCCCGCGTGGACTCTGTTGCGTGAGAGGGGTCCCACCGTGGCCAACATCAGCACCCTCGACGCGGGCGCGTCTCCGCTCCACTACTACGGCTTCGAGCTACGGCGGTACCGGGAGGCGGCGGGCCTCACGCAGCGGGAGTTGGGGCAGATCACCAACTACACCGGGTCGCTTATCGGTCAGGTCGAGACGGCGAGAAAGGTCCCCACGCTGGAGTTCAGCCAGCGGGTGGACGCGGCGTTGGGGACGGGGGGTGCGCTTACCCGGCTGGTTCAGCTGGTGCTGCGCAGTCAACTTCCGCCGTGGTTTCAGGAGGCGGCGGAGTTGGAAGCGCGGGCGGTGGAGATCTGCGCCTTTCAGACCCACATCGTCCACGGCCTGCTTCAGACTCCGTCCTACGCACGCGCCGTACTCGGCGTGCTGAACCAGGACAAGCTCGGGGACCGGACCACCGCTCGACTCGCCCGTCAGCGCGTCTTCGAGAAGGAGAACCCGCCGGTCTTCTGGATGATCCTCAGCGAGGCCGCGCTGCATCAGGAGATCGGTGGCCGTGAGGTCATGCGCGAGCAACTGAGCCACCTATTGACGTTCGAGAATGACCCGAGGATCAACGTGCAGATCCTGCCGTACTCGGCCGGGGAACACCCGGGCCTGCAAGGCTCGTTCAACGTCTATCGCTTCACCAGCGATCCGAGCATCGTCTATACGGAGGGCTACAGCAGCGGGCATCCGACTGCGAACCCGGACACCGTCAGGGACTGCTCGCTCCGTTACGATCACCTCCAGGCCGCCGCGCTCTCGATCAAGAAGTCGGCGGAGTTGATCCGGGGCGTCATGGAGGACCGCTATGGAGAGCAAGTGGCGTAGGTCGTCGTACAGCAGCGACCAAGGCGGCAATTGCGTCGAGTGCGCTCCCATCGGGGACCTGGCCTGGCGTAAGTCCTCGTACAGCGGTGACCAGGGCGGTGATTGCCTGGAGGTCGCCGAACCTCCCTGCGCCACCACCGTCGCCATCCGTGACTCGAAGAACCCGGCGGGGCCCGTGCTGAACGTCGGCCCCGCCGCCTTCGGCAGCTTCATCTCCTGGGCGTCGGTTACAGCCACCGCGTGCTAGCCGGCGCGATGCCCGGCTGACGTGCCGACGCGTGGTGCGCCTCACTCCCTGCCCGAGGCCACCACCGCCAGCACGGCCGAGGCGAGCGCGGCGATCAGCAGCGGGAGGGCCAGGCCGTAGCTCAGGACCAGCCAGGCGCCCAGGCAGGCACCGCCGGCCATCGCGAGAACGGCGGCCGTACGGCGCGGGGAGCGGTGGCCGGTGCCGTCGCCGAGCCGGGACTCGGAGGCGAGGGCGGTCAAGGTCATCGTCAGCACGGTGGTGGTGAGGTCCGGTACGCCCAGCTTGCGGACGGTCGCGTTGCGCAGGCCCATCGCGTAGGCGGTGAGCGCGATCAGCGCGTACCGGGTCGTCCCCGGGTCCGGCCAGGCGAAGGCGACGGCCGCCGAGGCGCCGACCAGCACCGCCTCCGCCGCCAGGGCGAGCCGGGCCCGGCGACGACGGGAACCCTGGGTGTGCCGGGCACCCACCCGGCCGCCGGTCACCGCGCCCAGCAGGAAGCAGCACAGGGACACGCTCGTATGGGGCACCGAGAAGCCGGGGGCACCTGCGGCGGCGAAGCCGAGGACGACGACGTTGCCGGTCATGTTGGCGGTGAAGACTCGGCCCAGCCCCAGATAGCTGACGGCGTCGATCATCCCGCTGACCACGGTGAGGGTGAGCAGTACGGCCACCAGCCGCAGCCCGCGCGTCTCGGGGTCCGGCAGCATGCGCAGCAGCCTGCGGGCAGGGGGTGCGGGGAGGGGGCGGGACACGCGGGGAGCCGGGGGAAGCAGCCCGAACGGCTCTGTCCGTATATACGCGCGCACCCCCGCCGGGTGGGCGGGGGTGCGGAAGCGCTGTGGGGTGCTGTTCGGCTCAGTACCAGCCGTTGGCCTGCCAGAAGTTCCAGGCCTTGGCGGGGCTGCCGTAGCGGGAGTTCATGTAGTCCAGGCCCCACTTGATCTG
>NZ_JBEZUP010000008.1:0-281700 GCF_040636485.1 Streptomyces sp. NPDC038707 | reverse complement strand
GGCGTCCACCTGTCCGAGGAGTTCCAGCTCCACCCCGAACAGTCCACCGACGCCATCGTGATCCACCACCCCGAGGCGAAGTACTTCAACGCACGATGAGGCACGGTTCACTCGGCACACTGATCGGATAAGTCGTACACTGGTCGGTCCACCACAGGCCGGTTCCCCACCGGGGAACCGGCCTGGTCGTCCCTCAAGGAGGTGCGCCCGGATGACCAGCACGGTCCCCGCGCCAGCAACCCGTACGGCCGAAGGCTCCGCCCTGCAAGCGGTGCTGCTGGACATGGACGGCACCCTGGTGGACACCGAAGGCTTCTGGTGGGACGTCGAGGTCGAGGTCTTCGCCTCCCTCGGCCACACCCTCGACGAGACCTGGCGCCATGTCGTGGTCGGCGGCCCCATGACCCGCAGCGCCGGCTTCCTCATCGAGGCCACCGGCGCCGACATCGGCCTCGCCGAACTCACCGTACTGCTCAACGACGGCTTCGAGAGCCGGATCGACCGGGCGCTGCCGCTGATGCCCGGCGCCGCCCGGCTGCTCGCCGAACTGCACCAGCACGAGATCCCCACCGCCCTGGTCTCCGCCTCCCACCGGCGCATCATCGACCGCGTGCTGTCCGTCCTGGGCCCGCACCACTTCACCCTGTCCATCGCCGGCGACGAGGTCTCCCGCACCAAGCCCTTCCCGGACCCCTACCTGCTCGCCGCCGCCGGACTCGGCGCCGACCCGGCCCGGTGCGCCGTGATCGAGGACACCGCCACCGGGGTCGCCGCCGCCGAGGCCGCCGGCTGCCGGGTGGTCGCCGTCCCCTCCGTCGCTCCCATCGGCCCGGCCCTGGGACGCACCGTCGTCTCCTCTCTGGAAGAGGTCGACCTCGCGTTTCTCCGCGGCATGATGACGAAAACGCACTAGCCGCACACCCGGGCGGAATACGTCCGCCGCCCGGCCGAATCCAACCGGCCCGCACCATGGCCGAGAGTGTGACGTTCGCCACCTTCAGGGGTCTCGACAACGTTGCCCACGCATGCTGAACGGCCCCTGCCGGGCGGTTCGGGAGAGACCTTGTGTCCCGATTGGTGGGAAGCTGCACTAATCCTGTCGCTGTCGGGTTTTCGGTGTGTCCGCGACCGGTTCCCCTGCGTGATGGCGGGTCAGCTCACGCGGCCGTGAACCCCCCTGCGGGTGCGGACTAATCTCATCGCGAGAACACCGCCGAGAACCCCCGTGATCCCTCGCACCACCCCTGCATGCCGGATACACGGACCCGACAGCTCTGGAGAAACTCCCGCATGAACCGCAAGACTTTGGTGCTGCCGGCGGTGGCCGGCCTGCTCACCCCGGTTCTCGCCGCGTGCGGCGGATCCGACAGCGGGAGCAAGAGCGGTGACGCCATCGTCGTCGGTACCACGGACCAGTTCACGGCCACCAAGGAAGCCCCCGCGCCCCTCGACCCGGCCTACGCCTACGACGTCGGCAGCTGGAACATCCTGCGCCAGTCCGTGCAGACCCTGATGGCGCAGCCCAAGGGCGAGGGCGAACCCGTCCCGGACGCCGCCGAGAGCTGCTCCTTCACCGACAGCGGCAGCGAGCGCTACGCCTGCAAGCTGCGCGACGGCCTGAAGTTCGCCAACGGCGACCCGGTCACCGCCGAGGACGTCAAGTACTCCATCGAGCGTGTCCTGCGCATCGACTCCGACAGCGGTGTGTCCGCCCTGCTGAACACCATCGACACGATCGAGACACAGGGTGACCGCGATGTCGTCTTCCACCTGAAGACCGCCGACGCCACCTTCCCGTACAAGCTGTCCACCCCGGTCGCGGGCATCATCAACCCGAAGGACTACCAGAAGGACAAGCTCCGCGAGGGCTTCGAGATCGACGGCTCCGGCCCGTACACCTTGAAGGCCGACGTCGAGGACGACGCCATCAAGAGCGTCACCTTCACCAAGAACCCTTCCTACAAGGGCAATGTGACGGTGAACAACGACAAGGTCGAGCTGCGCTCCTTCCCCGACGCCGACGCCATGGGCGAAGCGATCGACAAGGGCGACATCGACGTGATGACCCGCACCATGTCGCCCGCCCAGATCCAGAAGCTGGACGCCGGCGACGACGAGAAGGTCGAACTGGTCGACATGCCCGGCCTGGAGATCCGCTACCTGGCCTTCAACACCAACGCCCCCAGCGTCAAGGACAAGGCCGTACGCCAGGCCATGGCTCAGCTCATCAACCGCGGCGAACTGGTCTCCAAGGTCTACGGCACCCAGGCCGAGCCCCTGTACTCGCTGGTCCCGGCCACGGTCACCGGCCACTCCAACTCGTTCTTCAACAATTACGGCAACCCCAGCGCCGCCAAGGCCAAGGCCCTGCTCACCAAGGCCGGCATCACCACTCCGGTGAAGCTGACCCTGCACTACACGACCGACCACTACGGCTCGGCCACCAAGCAGGAGTTCGAGATCCTGCAGAAGCAGCTCAACGACAGCGGCCTGTTCGACGCCTCCATCGAGGGCCACCCCTGGAAGACCTTCCGGCCCGCCGAGCAGAAGGGCCAGTACGACGTCTACGGCATGGGCTGGTTCCCCGACTTCCCGGACGCCGACAACTTCCTCGCGCCCTTCCTCGACAAGGACAACTTCCTCGGCTCGCCGTACAACAACGGCACCATCCAGCGCTCGCTGATCCCGCAGTCCCGCCGCGAGGCCGACCGGCTCGGCGCCGTCAAGAACCTGACCGAGATCCAGAACACCGTCGCCGACGACGTCCCGGTCCTGCCGCTGTGGCAGGGCAAGCAGTACGTCGCCGCCCGCGACGACATCACGGGCACCGCCTACGCCCTCAACTCCTCCTCGACGCTCCAGCTGTGGGAGCTCGGCCGCGGCGTGAGCGGCTGACGGCTCTCCGTACCCGGGGCCGCGCACGGTGCGGCCCCCGGTGCCCGGGTCCAGGCACCGCGGACCCGGGCTGACGAACCGACGACAAGGCACTCCGAGTGAACCTGCGCAACCAGTGGCCGGTCCTGCCCCTCGTGGCGGGGCTGGCCTCCGGCCTGTTGACCGGCTGCGGCTCCGAGACCGGTGACTCCGGGGGCACCGGCTCCTCCGTGGTGGTGGGGATGTCCGACGACGTCCTCGCCACGGACCCGGCCGCCGGCTACGACCCCGGCTCCTGGCTGTTGTTCAACAACGTCTTCCAGTCGCTGCTCAGCTTCCCCAAGGGCGCGACCGAACCCGAGCCCGAACTGGCGAAGCAGTGCGCCTTCACCGACACCCGGGCCATGGTCTACAAGTGCGAGCTGAAGGACGGCCTGAAGTTCAGCAACGGTGACGACCTCACCTCCGCGGACGTGAAGTTCTCCTTCGACCGCATGCTGAAGATCGACGACCCGACCGGTCCCGCCCTGATGTTCCCGATGCTCGACAAGGTCGAGACACCGGACGCCAAGACGGCCGTCTTCCACCTGAAGGTGCCCGACGCCACCTTCCCCAGCAAGATCGCCTCCGGCGCCGGCTCCATCGTGGACCACCGCCAGTACCAGCCGAACGCCCTGCGCACCGACCACCAGGCGATCGGCTCCGGGCCCTACAAGCTGGACTCCTTCGACGAGGACCAGGCCGTCTTCTCCGTCAACGGCAACTACAAGGGCAGCGCCGGGATCAACAACTCCGGCGTCACCCTGAAGTTCTTCCACGGCGACCGCACAGCGCTGAAGGAAGCCCTCCTGGACGGCGGAGTCGACGTCGCCTACCGAGGTCTGACCGCGGCGGACATCAGCCAGCTCGACCAGCAGGACGACAGCAAGGGCATCGACGTCATCGAGGGCACCAGCGCCGAGGTGCAGCACCTGGTCTTCAACATGAAGGACCCGGTGGCCGGCAAGCTCGGCGTCCGCAAGGCCATGGCCTACCTCATCGACCGCGACGCCCTGATCAAGGACGTCTACCAGGGCACCGCCACCCCGCTGTACTCGATCGTCCCGGCCGGCGTCGCGGGCCACAACACGGCGTTCTTCGACACCTACGGCGCCCGCCCCTCCCGGGCCAAGGCCGCCGCCGCCCTGCGCGCCGACGGCATCACCGGCAAGGTGAAGCTCACCCTGTGGTCCACGCCGTCGCGCTACGGCCCCGCCACCGACGAGGAGCTGAAGGCCATCGCCGAACAGCTCAACGCCAGCGGCCTGTTCGACGCCGACGTCAAGTCCGTCGCCTTCGACCAGTACGAGAAGGACATCGCCGCCGGCAGGTACGGCGTGTACGTGAAGGGCTGGGTCCCGGACTACCCGGACGCCGACAACTTCACCGCCCCCTTCTTCGGCAAGGGCAACGTGCTGGGCAACCACTACGACAACCGCACGATCACCGGCACCCTGCTCCCCGATACCGCCGGGCAGAGCGACCGCTCGGCCACCGACAAGGACTTCGGCAAGCTCCAGAACATCGTCGCCGACGAGCTGCCCGTCCTGCCGGTCTGGCAGGCCAAGCAGTACGCGGTCGTCCGCGACGGCGTGTACGGCCTGGAGTACTGCCTGGACGCCTCCACGGTGTTCCGGTTCTGGGAACTCAGCAAGAGCGAGTGACACCGCGGAGCCACTGACGCCGGACACGGCGAAGGGCGCCCCGCTCCCGAGGGAGAGGGGCGCCCTTCGCCGTCGCCGCCCGCCCCGCCGGGCGGATGCCTACTGGGCGCCGGGGCGCACCAGCCCGCTCTCGTACGCGTACACCGCCGCCTGCACCCGGTCCCTGAGACCCAGCTTGGTCAGCACATGCCCCACATGCGTCTTCACCGTCGTCTCGCTGACGAACAGGTCCGCCGCGATCTCCGCGTTGGACAGCCCGCGCGCCACCAGCTTCAGCACCTCCACCTCACGGTCCGTGAGGGTGTGCAGGGTGTCCGGCACCGGCTCCTCGCCCGACGGCAGATGCGTGGCGTACTTGTCCAGCAGCCGCCGGGTGATGCTCGGCGCGAGCATCGCCTCGCCGTTCGCCACCACCCGGATCGCCTGCACCAGCTCGTTGGCGGGCGCGTCCTTCAACAGGAAGCCGCTCGCCCCGGCGCGCAGCGCCTCCACCACGTACTCGTCCAGATCGAAGGTGGTCAGCACCAGCACCTTGGCCGGGCCGTCCCGGCCGGGGCCGGTGATCTGCCGGGTGGCCTCCACCCCGTCCATCCGCGGCATCCGGATGTCCATGAGCACCACATCCGGTTGCAGCGCGCGCACCTGGTCGAGGGCCTGGAGGCCGTCACCGGCCTCGCCGACGACCGCGATGTCCTGCTCGGCCTCCAGGATCATCCGGAAACCGTACGCAGCAGGGGCTGGTCGTCGACCAGTAGGACACGGATGGCCACGTGACACTCCTTCGCTAGTCCGGGCCCATTCTGCCCTGCCCCCGCCGCCCGCCTCACCCGGCCCGCGACCCGGGAGACCGGACCGGCAGCGGATAGGGCGGGGGAGTGCCGCCGAACTCCGGACAGTGCGCCCGGTGGTCGCACCACCCGCACAACTTGGTCGGCCGCGGCCGCCAGTCCCCGCTCTCCGTCGCCTGCCGGATGGCCTCCCACAGCGCGTGCAGCCGACGCTCCACCCGCTCCAGATCGGCCGGGACCGGGTCGTACGTCAGCACGTCCCCGCTGCCGAGGTACACCAGCTGGAGCCGGCGCGGCACGACACCCTTCAGCCGCCAGACCACCAGGGCGTAGAACTTCATCTGGAAGAGCGCGCCCTCCGCGTACTCCGGGCGCGGGGCCTTGCCCGTCTTGTAGTCGACGATCCGCACCTCACCGGTCGGCGCCACGTCCACCCGGTCGATGATCCCGCGCAGCCGCAGCCCCGAGTCCAGCTCGGTCTCCACCATCAGCTCCCGCTCGGCCGGCTCCAGCCGCGTCGGGTCCTCCAGCGTGAACCAGCGCTCCACCAGCCGTTCCGCCTCGGCCAGCCAGCCGGCCAGCCGCTCGCCCTGCGGATCGTCGGCGAACAGCTCGGTCAGCTCGGGGCGGCTCTCCCGCAGCCGGTCCCACTGCCCCGGGATCAGCGCCTTCGCCCGGGGCGCCGTCCGCTCCCCGGCGGGCGCGTCGAACAGCCGCTCCAGCACGGCGTGCACCAGCGTGCCCCGGGTCGCCGCCTCGCTCGGCTTCTCCGGCAACCGGTCGATCACCCGGAACCGGTACAGCAGCGGACACCGCATGAAGTCACTGGCCCGCGACGGCGACAGCGACGCCGGCGCCACGGCACCGCGCTCCCCGGCGTCCCCACCCGGGCCACCGCTCGCCACCGGGCCGGCCCCGGTCCCGGCCCGGTCACCCGTGTCCGACGGCACTGCCTCGTCGATGCTGCTGTCCATGCCCCAGACCCTACGGCCCCCCACTGACAACGACCCGTCACGGCCCGCGCCACCGGGCGTCCACCAAGCGAACACAACAGGTGCCCGGGCGGAACGCGCAGCCACGGGCGCATACCATCGACCAGAGACCCTTCCGGCCGGCAGGTGCGGAAGACGCTTCGAACGAGGGGACACCGTGGACGTGAGCGGCGGGAGCGGGCAGCCCCGGTCCGGTGACGACAGGCCGGCCGAGCACTCCGCGGACCCTACGGCCCCGGTGACCGGAACCACCGGCTCCGAGGCCCGGAGCCACACGTCCGAGTCGGACGGCCCCGTCCCACCGGCCACCCGCGCCGACAGCACACCCCCCGCGGACGGCCCCCAGGACACACCCCCCGGTGACGAGCCGCCCGGCACCCACGGCCCCGGCACGCCCGAGGACCGGCCCGCCGGACCCGGCGCCCCCCGCCCCACCGGCCCCGCCCCGGGCACCACACCCCCCGACCAGCACCGCCCCTTCGCCCACTCCGGCATCGCCAAGGGCCGGCCGCCCCGGCCACGGCCCAAGGAACCCGGCCCCGGCGGCGGCATCCTCATGGGCCGCCCCTTCGGCGTGCCCGTCTACGTCGCACCCAGCTGGTTCCTCGTCGCCGCCCTGATCACCTGGGTCTTCGGCGGACAGCTCGACCGCGTGCTGCCCGAGCTGGGCGCCGCCCGCTACCTGGTCTCCCTCTTCTTCGCGGTCGCCTTCTATGCCTCCGTCCTGGTCCACGAGCTGGCCCACACGATCGCCGCGATCCGCTTCAAACTCCCCGTCCGCCGCATCCAGCTCCAGTTCTTCGGCGGCGTCTCGGAGATCGAGAAGGAGGCCGAGACCCCGGGCCGCGAATTCGTGCTCGCCTTCGTCGGCCCACTGCTCTCCCTGGTCCTGGCCGGCCTGTTCTACCTCGCCATGAAGCCCGTCGAACCCGGCACCGTACCCGGCGTCCTGCTGGCCGGACTCATGGTCTCCAACCTCATCGTTGCGATCTTCAACTTCCTCCCCGGCCTGCCCCTGGACGGCGGCCGCATGCTCCGCGCCGTCGTCTGGAAACTCACCGGCAAACCCATGAGCGGCACCGTCGCCGCCGCCTGGGTGGGCCGCGCCCTCGCCGTCTCCGTCCTGATCGGCCTGCCGCTGCTCAACTCCTCCGGCGCCCTCGGCGGCGGCGGAGAGGACACCGGCGGCATGGACACCGTCACCGACGCGCTGCTCGCCGCCATCCTCGCCGCGATCATCTGGACCGGCGCCGGCAACAGCCTGCGCATGGCCCGGCTGCGCGAACACCTCCCCGAACTGCGCGCCCGCACCCTCACCCGGCGGGCCGTACCCGTCGAGAACGACACCCCGCTCTCCGAGGCCCTGCGCCGCGCCAACGCCGCCGGCGCCCGCGCCCTCGTCGTGGTCGACGCCGACGGCACCCCGCTCTCCCTCGTCCGCGAGGCCGCCATCGTCGGCGTACCCGAACACCGCCGCCCCTGGGTGGCCGTCAGCGGCCTCGCCCAGGAGCTGACCGACGGCATGCGGGTCTCCGCCGAACTGGCCGGCGAAGACCTCCTGGACGTCCTGCGCGCCACCCCCGCCACCGAATACCTCGTGGTCGAGGAGACCGGCGAGATCTACGGCGTCCTGTCCGCGGCCGACGTCGAGCGCGCCTTCGTCCGCGCCATGGCCCGGCCGACCCCCTAGCAGGCCGGCAGGACCCGGCACCGGCACGGTCAAGCCCCCTGCGGGAACCCGGTAGGCTGGTCACATGTCCGAACCGACCGGTGCCGCCCGCAGGCGCGGGCCCTTCAAGGTCGGGGACCAGGTACAGCTGACCGACCCCAAGGGCCGCCACTACACGTTCACGCTCGAAGCCGGAAAGAACTTCCACACCCACAAGGGTTCCTTCCCGCACGACGAACTGATCGGTGCTCCCGAGGGCAGCGTTGTCCGCACCACCGGCAACGTGGCCTACCTCGCGCTGCGCCCCCTGCTCCCCGACTACGTCCTCTCCATGCCCCGCGGGGCAGCCGTCGTCTACCCGAAGGACGCGGGACAGATCCTCGCCTTCGCCGACATCTTCCCCGGCGCCCGCGTCGTGGAGGCCGGCGTCGGCTCCGGCTCGCTCAGCAGCTTCCTGCTGCGGGCCATCGGCGACCAGGGCATGCTGCACTCCTACGAGCGCCGCGAGGACTTCGCCGAGATCGCCCAGCAGAACGTGGAGCGCTACTTCGGCGGCCCGCACCCCGCCTGGCAGCTCACCGTCGGCGACCTCCAGGACAACCTGTCCGACACCGACGTCGACCGGGTCATCCTCGACATGCTCGCCCCCTGGGAGTGCCTGGAGGCCGTCTCCAAGGCGCTCGTCCCCGGCGGCATCCTGTGCTGCTACGTCGCCACCACCACCCAGCTCGCCCGGACCGTGGAGTCCATCCGGGAGATCGGCTGCTTCAACGAGCCGACCGCCTGGGAGACCATGATCCGCAACTGGCACATCGAGGGCCTGGCCGTCCGCCCGGACCACCGCATGATCGGCCACACCGGCTTCCTGCTGACCGCCCGCCGCCTCGCGGACGGCGTCGAGCCGCCCATGCGCCGCCGCCGCCCCGCCAAGGGCGCCTACGGCGAGGACTACGCCGGCCCCAACGCCGACGGCGGCGCCGGCCGCTGACCGGCCCCCACCCCTGCAACGCGAGGGCGCCGTGCCCGAGTTCCCCGGCCACGCCGGGAACCCGGGCACGGCGCCCGTCCGTTGACCCGGCACCGGCCGCAACGCCTCCCACACGGGCCCGCACCCGGCGGACCCCGCCGTTCCCCCGCACTGTGACGTGTGGCACGATGCAGGCCATCCCACCGGCACCGCCCTCGCAGGAGACGCTCCTCGTGCAGCAATCCGCCGTTCCGGAACTCGCGCACACCCGGACCCGCCCCATCCACTGGGTCGCCACCGCCACGGCCCTCGCGGGCGTCGTGGCCCTCTCCTCCGTCGTCCGGCCGGGACCGGCCACGGCCGCCCAGCCCGCCCCCGCCCGGCCCGCCGCCGCGCCGCCGAGCACCACCGGCGTCGCCTTCCCGCTGGACTGCGGACCCGTCGAAGCCGTGGTCGTCAAAAAGGCCACCGGCGACCTGGACGGCGACGGCAGGCCGGAAACCGTCGCCGTGGTCCACTGCGACGCCCCCATGGGCACCCCGCCCGACGGGGTCTACGTCCTCACCCACGGCGCCGACAGCCGCACCGCACGCGTGGTGGCCACCCTCGTCCAGCCCAGGGAACGGCTCACCGTCACGGAATTCCGCATACACGAGCGCGGCGTCTCCGCCACCCTGCTCGGCTACTCCTCGGACGCCGTGCCCAGTTGCTGCCCCGACACCCGCACCCCGGCCACCTGGCGATGGAACGGGAACGCGTTCGTCCGCTCCACCCCCGCCGGGGCGCACAGCGTCTGAACCGGACTCACTCCGCGTCGGGCCCGTACACCTCGACCCTGTCCGAAACCCGCCGGACGTGGATGCACTCGCCGGGACACTCCCTCGCCGAGTCCACCACGTCCGTCAGCAACGGCAGCGGCACCGGCACGCTCGCCCCCGGAGCCTGGAGCAGCTCGTCGTCCGCACCCTTCACGTACGCGAGCCCGTCGATGTCCAGCTCGAACACCTCCGGGGCGTACTGGGCACAGATCCCGTCGCCGGTACACAGGTCCTGGTCGATCCAGACCTCCAGCGCCTCGCCGCCCGCGGCCTCCTGCTGCACGGTCATCTCTCCTGCCGTCGGTTCGCCGCACGGCCCCGGCGCCCGAGGGCCGGCCGGGTCCGCACCAGCGGTCGTTGAACACCCCCGACCCTACCTCCGGCCGCTTCCCGGCCACCGGGCACCGCCCCGGGTTTCCGGCCCCGCCCGCCCGGGTACCAGCGCCGGACCGGGAGAGGCAGCACCGGCGGCCGGACCGACCGTCCCCAGCCGCCACGGCAGTGACACCATCCGCCTGAACCATCGCTCTACGTGACGACCGTACGAGCGCGCCGAGTGCTGCCCCGATCCCGGCCGAACGGTCCCCGTACGGACAACTCCGGCCAGCCACGAAGGGTTTCGACCGCAGCATGGATGGAACAAGCTGCTTTCCCCTCACGTTGAGTGGGTATCCCCTCCGTGCGAGGGAGTGTGCACCGGGTGACCGACGACACACCTTGACAGTCTTTGTGATCTAGGGGTTTCAATCGACACCCACCCAGGTAGGGTCTGGAAGCGTCCAGCTCCCCTTGGAGGAGGTGAGGACCGTGGCAGCCCACGACGACGACATGAACCGCGGCATCCGCCCGGGACGCGGGTCCGACGACCCGGCCGGGCAGATCGCCTACCTTGAGCAGGAGATCGCCGTCCTGCGCCGCAAGCTCGCCGACTCTCCGCGCCACACGAGAATTCTCGAAGAGCGGATCGTCGAGCTGCAGACCAATCTGGCCGGCGTGTCCGCCCAGAACGAGCGGCTGGCCAACACCCTGCGCGAGGCCCGCGACCAGATCGTGGCCCTCAAGGAGGAAGTCGACCGGCTCGCCCAGCCGCCGGCCGGCTTCGGTGTCTTCCTGCAAGCCAACGAGGACGGCACCGCCGACATCTTCACCGGCGGCCGCAAACTCCGGGTGAACGTCAGCCCCAGCGTCGACCTCGACGAGCTGAGGCGCGGCCAGGAAGTCATGCTCAACGAAGCGCTCAACGTGGTCGAGGCCATGGAATACGAGCGCGTCGGCGACATCGTCACCCTCAAGGAAATCCTCGAGGACGGCGAGCGCGCCCTCGTACTGGGGCACACCGACGAGGAACGGGTGGTCCGGCTCGCCGAGCCCCTGCTCGGCATCACCATCCGCGCCGGTGACGCCCTGCTGCTCGAACCCCGCTCCGGCTACGTCTACGAGGTCGTGCCCAAGAGCGAGGTCGAGGAACTGGTCCTCGAAGAGGTCCCCGACATCGGCTACGAACAGATCGGCGGCCTCGGCAACCAGATCGAGGCCATCCGCGACGCGGTCGAGCTGCCGTACCTCTACCCCGACCTCTTCAAGGAGCACGAGCTGCGCCCGCCCAAGGGCGTCCTGCTCTACGGCCCGCCCGGCTGCGGCAAGACCCTGATCGCCAAGGCCGTCGCGAACTCGCTCGCCAAGAAGGTCGCCGAGGTCACCGGCCAGGCCGCCGGCAAGAGCTTCTTCCTGAACATCAAGGGCCCCGAGCTGCTCAACAAGTACGTCGGCGAGACCGAGCGGCAGATCCGCCTGGTCTTCCAGCGGGCTCGCGAGAAGGCCAGCGAGGGCACCCCCGTCATCGTCTTCTTCGACGAGATGGAATCCCTCTTCCGCACCCGCGGTTCCGGCGTCAGCTCGGACGTGGAGAACACCATCGTCCCCCAGCTGCTCGCCGAGATCGACGGTGTCGAAGGCCTGCAGAACGTGGTCGTCATCGGCGCCTCCAACCGCGAGGACATGATCGACCCCGCCATCCTGCGCCCCGGCCGGCTCGACGTGAAGATCAAGATCGAGCGTCCCGACGCCGAGGCCGCGAAGGACATCTTCGGCAAGTACCTCACCGAGCGCCTCCCCCTGCACGCCGACGACCTCGCCGAACACGGCGGGGACAAGGCCGCCACGGTCCAGGGCATGATCCAGACCGCGGTCGAGCAGATGTACGCCGAATCCGAGGAGAACCGCTTCCTGGAGGTCACCTACGCCAACGGCGACAAGGAAGTCCTCTACTTCAAGGACTTCAACTCCGGCGCCATGATCGAGAACATCGTGGGCCGCGCCAAGAAGATGGCGATCAAGGACTTCCTCGAAAAGAGCCAGAAGGGCCTCCGCGTCTCCCATCTCCTCCAGGCCTGCGTGGACGAGTTCAAGGAGAACGAGGACCTGCCCAACACCACCAACCCGGACGACTGGGCCCGCATCTCCGGAAAGAAGGGCGAACGGATCGTGTACATCCGCACCCTCATCACCGGAAAGCAGGGCGCGGACACCGGACGCTCCATCGACACGGTGGCGAACACCGGTCAGTACCTGTAACGGCAGGGCGGCTGCGGGTGCCCTCGACGGGGCACCCGCAGCCGCCTGTTTTTCCGGCCACGACCGGACCAGCCAATGACGCAAATGATCTCCCCACCAGCGCAAAGGCGTTCTAGGCTCGTTCCTGTCGCCGAGTCGCGCCGTGCGGGGACGGGCACCGCACACGCACCGGAGCGCCAGCGCACTTGAGCGGCGCCCACGACCGAGGGTGCCGCCGGGCAAGGAGGGCCGCATGACCGTACGGCGAGTAATGGGCATCGAGACGGAGTACGGGATCTCCGTCCCCGGTCACCCCAACGCCAATGCCATGCTCACCTCGTCCCAGATCGTCAACGCCTACGCGGCGGCGATGCACCGGGCCCGCCGGGCCCGCTGGGACTTCGAGGAGGAGAACCCGCTGCGGGACGCGCGAGGCTTCGACCTCGCCCGCGAGGCCGCCGACTCCAGCCAGCTCACCGACGAGGACATCGGCCTGGCCAATGTGATCCTCACCAACGGCGCGCGCCTGTACGTCGACCACGCCCACCCCGAATACAGCGCCCCCGAAGTCACCAACCCGCGCGACGCCGTCCTGTGGGACAAGGCCGGCGAGCGCATCATGGCCGAGGCCGCCGAACGGGCCGCACAGCTCCCCGGCGCCCAGCCGATCCACCTCTACAAGAACAACACCGACAACAAGGGCGCCTCCTACGGCACGCACGAGAACTACCTGATGAAGCGGGAGACCCCCTTCTCGGACATCGTGCGCCACCTGACGCCCTTCTTCGTCTCCCGCCAGGTCTTCGCCGGAGCCGGCCGCGTGGGCATCGGCCAGGACGGCCACGAGCACGGATTCCAGCTCAGCCAGCGCGCGGACTACTTCGAGGTCGAGGTCGGCCTGGAGACCACGCTCAAGCGCCCCATCATCAACACCCGCGACGAGCCGCACGCGGACGCCGAGAAGTACCGCAGACTCCATGTGATCATCGGCGACGCGAACCTCTCCGAGATCTCGACCTACCTCAAGCTGGGCACCACCGCGCTGGTCCTGTCCATGATCGAGGACGGCTTCATCGCCGTGGACCTCGCCGTCGACCAGCCCGTGCGCACCCTGCACCAGGTCTCCCACGACCCCTCCCTCAAGCGCCTGGTCACCCTGCGCAGCGGACGCACACTCACCGCGGTCCAGCTGCAGATGGAGTACTTCGAACTGGCCCGCAAGTACGTCGAGGAGCGCTACGGCGCCGACGCCGACGACCAGACCAAGGACGTCCTCGGCCGGTGGGAGGACACCCTGACCCGGCTGGAGAACGACCCCATGAGCCTGGCCGGCGAACTCGACTGGGTCGCCAAGCGCGAGCTCATGGAGGGCTACCGCCGCCGCGACGACCTCGACTGGGACGCCGCCCGGCTGCACCTGGTCGACCTCCAGTACGCCGACGTACGCCCCGACAAGGGCCTGTACAACCGTCTGGTGGCCCGCGGACGCATCAAGCGCCTCCTGGACGAGTCCGAGGTCGACAGGGCCCGTACGAAGCCCCCGGAGGACACCCGGGCGTACTTCCGCGGCCGCTGCCTGGAGCAGTACGCCGACGACGTCGCGGCCGCCTCCTGGGACTCGGTCATCTTCGACCTCCCGGGCCGTGACTCCCTCCAGCGCGTTCCAACCCTGGAACCGCTACGCGGAACGCGAAATCACGTCAAGGAGCTCCTGGACCGCTGCCGCACGGCGGAAGACCTGGTCAGGGTCCTGTCCGGGCACTGAGCGCGGTCAGCGGGCTCTCGGACCGCCCCGGGCGGGCGGGGTGGAAACCCCACCGCCCGGGAATCATCGAGATGGCCCCCGCACGTTGTGGAAACTGCGGGGCCGATGTCGGACCCGGCCTATAGGGTCTGATCATCACCGATCGGCAGGCGAACTGAGCGGGGTGAGGTTATGGCGACCAAGGACACCGGCGGCGGCCAGCAGAAGGCCACCCGGTCCACCGAAGAGGTCGAGGAGCAGGCGCAGGACGCGCAGGCCTCCGAGGACCTCAAGGAACGGCACGAGAAGCTGAGCGACGACGTGGACTCGGTCTTGGACGAGATCGACGACGTCCTCGAGGAAAATGCGGAGGATTTCGTGCGCTCATTCGTTCAGAAGGGTGGTCAGTAGACCGCTTTTGCCTTCGAATCGAAGGTTCGGGGGCTCGGGGGTGTAGGTGAGCGACGAACAGGGGGTGAAGCGTTGCTCGCGGTGCAAGCAAGGCAAGCCGCGAGCAGCCTTCGCCGGCAACAAGGCGGCCCGCGACGGACTGCAGGCCTGCTGCCGGGAGTGCTGGGCCGCGTATCACCAGGCCCGGCAACTGGCCAAGGGCAGGAAGGTCCGACCGCGGGTGGAGACGCCCGAGGGGCACAAGCTGTGCCGGAGCTGCGGTGAGATCAAGCCGCACAGCGAGTGGCACCGCATTGCGACGGCTTCCGACGGTGGGTCGACGAGTTGCAAGGCCTGCCGCGCGGCCAAGGGCCGGGCGGGCCACCTGAAGCGTCGATACGGAATCACGGAGACCGAGCGCGACGAGCTGATCGCCTCTCAAGGGGGCGTCTGCTGTACATGTCCCAGCGCCGTGCCGGTGCATGTGGATCACTGCCATGAGACGGGTAGGGTCCGTGGCGTACTGTGCTTCAGCTGCAATGCCGCACTGGGGCAGTTCAAGGATCAGCCCGAGGTCATAAGGCGGGCTGCTGCTTATGTGGAAGGAATCGCGTGGAAGCCAACACTCGTAGCACCGGGCGTCTACCAGCTGCCTTCCTGACGCCAGGATCCTCTTCGTTCATGGACTTCCTCGCCGAGCACCAGCCCGAGCTGCTGCCCGGCAACCGGCAGCTCCCGCCCACGCAGGGCGTGATCGAGGCGCCGCACGGGACGACCATCGTGGCCGTGACGTTCCCCGGCGGGGTGGTGCTCGCCGGTGACCGCCGGGCCACGATGGGCAACGTGATCGCCCAGCGGGACATCGAGAAGGTGTTCCCGGCCGACGAGTACTCGGCGGTCGGTATCGCCGGCACCGCCGGCCTGGCCGTGGAGATGGTCAAGCTCTTCCAGCTGGAGCTGGAGCACTTCGAGAAGGTCGAGGGCGCCCAGCTGTCGCTGGAGGGCAAGGCGAACCGGCTGTCGACCATGATCCGGTCCAACCTCGGCATGGCCATGCAGGGCCTGGCCGTGGTCCCCCTGTTCGCGGGGTACGACCTGGACCGTGAGAAGGGGCGCATCTTCTCCTACGACGTCACGGGCGGCCGTTCCGAGGAGCACAACTTCGCGGCGACGGGATCGGGCTCGGTCTTCGCCCGCGGTGCGATGAAGAAGCTGTTCCGGGACGACCTGACCGAGGAGCAGGCCACCACACTGGTGGTGCAGGCCCTCTACGACGCGGCTGACGACGACTCGGCGACCGGTGGTCCCGATGTCGCCCGCCGGATCTATCCGATCATCACCGTGATCACCGAGGACGGCTTCCGCCGGCTCACCGAGGAGGAGGCGTCGGAGCTGTCCCGCGCGGTGCTCCAGAAGCGCCTGGAGGAGCCGGACGGCCCGAAGGCCGCCCTGCTCTGAGCGCGGGCCCGGTTCTTATCAAGGTGATCCAGTGACCATGACAGAAAGGGACGGATAACCGGTGTCGACGCCGTTCTATGTCTCACCCCAGCAGGCCATGGCCGACCGGGCGGAGTACGCCCGCAAGGGCATCGCCCGTGGCCGCAGCCTGGTCGTGCTGCAGTACGCCGACGGCATCGTGTTCGTCGGCGAGAACCCGTCCCGCGCGCTGCACAAGTTCAGCGAGATCTACGACCGGATCGGCTTCGCCGCGGCCGGGAAGTACAACGAGTACGAGAACCTGCGCATCGGCGGTGTCCGCTACGCCGACCTGCGGGGTTACACCTACGACCGCGACGATGTCACCGCCCGCGGTCTGGCCAACGTCTACGCGCAGACGCTGGGCACGATCTTCTCCTCGGCGGCCGAGAAGCCGTACGAGGTGGAGCTGGTGGTGGCCGAGGTCGGGGAGACCCCGGAGGGCGACCAGATCTACCGGCTGCCGCACGACGGTTCCATCGTGGACGAGCACGGCTCGCTCGCGGTGGGCGGCAACCCGGAGCAGATCAGCAGTTTCCTGGACCAGCGGCACCGCGACGGCATGAGTCTGGCGGAGGCGCTGAAGCTGGCGGTGCAGGCGCTGTCCCGGGACACCAACGGCAGCGAGCGGGAGATCCCCGCGGAGCGGCTGGAGGTGGCGGTGCTGGACCGTACGCGCCCGCAGAAGCGGAAGTTCAAGCGGATCGTCGGGCGGCAGCTGGACCGGCTGCTTGCGGTGGACGGTGCGAGCACGGAGGCGGAGAGCTCCGCGGAGGAGGGTTCCGAGGAGGAGTGAGCCGCCCGCGCGCGTGCGGTGAGGACGCCCCGGCCGTCGCAGGCCGGGGCGTCCGGCGTTCTAGGGCGTGCGTGGTGGGGCCGTGGAGCCGCGGACGACGAGGTGGACGGGGATGTCCCCGCTCGGCGGCCGGCGGCCGTCCAGGACGGCCAGCAGGGCGTGCATGCCGCGTTCGCCGAAGAGTTCGGCGTCGAGTCGTACGGTGGTCAGTTCGGGGTCGATGGCGGTGGCCAGGGCGAGGTCGTCGAGGCCGGTGACGGAGATGTCGTCGGGGATGCGCAGGCCGAGGCGGCGCAGGGCCTTGTAGGCGCCGGCGGCGAGTTTGTCGTCGTCGCAGACGATGGCGGTGGGGCGGGGCCCGGTGGTGGTGAGAGCGGTCTCGGTGGCGGTGCGCGCGCCGTCGATGGAGATCGGGGCGCGGGCGGTGCGGACCTCGGTGCCGGGGGCGGCGGCCATGCGGGCGGCCAGTTCCCGGGCGCGGATCTCGAAGGTCCAGGAGGGTACGTCGGCGGCCAGGTGGAGGATCCGGCGGTGGCCGAGGGTGAGGAGGTGCTCGGCGACCTGGCGGACGCCGTCGGCGATGTCGAGGTTGACGGTGGCGGCGCCGAGGCTGCCGGCGGGGTCGCTGTCGAGCATGACGAGGGGGAGCTGGTCGCCGCGGATGGCGGTGAGGGCGTCGGCGGCCATGGAGGAGGCGATGACGCCGTCCAGGGCGGCCTGTGCGGAGGCGAAGGGGTCGCGGGCGGGGCCGACGCCTTCGGGGGAGGGATAGAGGACGACACCGAAGCCGTGGGCGGCGGCCACGCGGGCGGCGCCGGTGTAGACGCCGGCGAAGAACTCGGTGGTCAGGGCCGGGACGACGAGCAGGACGGTGCGGGTGTGGCCGAGGCGGAGGTTGCGGGCGGCGAGGTTGGGCCGGTAGCCCAGTTCGCGGGCGGCCTGGCGGACGCGTTCGGCGGTGGCCTCGGAGACCCGGCCGCGCCATTTGTCGCCCAGCACGAGGGAGACGGCCGCCTGGGAGACCCCGGCCGCGTGGGCGACGTCCCGGCTGGTCGGGCGCGTGCTGCTGCGTGCCACGGTGGGCGTGCTCCTTCGGGTGGGCGTGTGGACCACGTGTGGACGTGTGAACAGCGCACATGGTACGTATGAGAAGGGAAGTTATACGTAACACTTGGAGGCGGGCATGGCCACGGGGTATCTGGAGATCCTGCGGGCGAGACATGCGGTGCGGCTGCTCGCCGGGACGCTGGTGGGCCGGCTGCCGAACGCGACCGCGGCCATCGCGCTGGTGCTGTTCGTCCGCGCCGAGGGCGGCACCTACAGCCTGGCCGGTGGCCTCGCGGCCGTGTACGGCGTCGCGAACGCCCTCGGCCAGCCGGTGCTGGGCCGGCTCGTGGACCTGTACGGCCAGCCGCGCGTCCAGCTGCCCGCGGCCGTGCTGGCCGCCCTGGCCATGACGGTCTTCGCCTTCGGCGGCGTCGACCCGCTGCCGCCGGCCTACGCGGCCGTCGCGGTGTCCGGTCTGTTCGCGCCGCCGCTGGAGGGCGGCCTGCGTGCCCTGTGGCCGTCCGTGCTGCGCCGCGAGGAGCAGGTGCACACCGCGTACGCCATGGACGCCATCGCGCAGGAAGTGATGTTCACCGTCGGCCCGCTGCTGGTGACGCTGTGCGTCTCGGTGTGGGACGAGCGGGCCGCTCTGCTCGTGCTGAACCTGCTGGGTGTGCTCGGCGCCCTGTCCGTGGTCGTCTCGCCGCCCTCGCGCGCGTGGCGCTCGGCCCCGCGTGAGGCGCACTGGCTGGGCGCGCTGCGCTCGCCCGGTCTGCTGGCCCTGCTGGCCGCGTTCCTGTTCGTCGGCATCGCGCTGGGCTCCATCACGGTCGCGGCGGTGTCGTACGCCGACGGCCACGGCGGCGACGCGGTCTACGGCTGGCTGATGGCCGGGCTCGGTCTGGGCGCGCTGGCCGGCGGCACCGTCTACGGCGCCCGCCAGTGGGCGGGCTCGCCCGAGCGGCGGCTGAGGGGCCTGGTGGCCGCGCTGGCGGTGTGTTACCTGCCGCTCACGCTGACGCCGGGCACGGTCTGGATGGTGCTGCTCAGCGTGGTCTCCGGTGTCTTCCTGGCGCCCTGCATCGCCTGCGCGTTCATCATCGTGGACCGGCACGCGCCGAGGGGCACGGTCACCGAGGCGTTCTCCTGGCTGGTGACGACGTTCACGGTGGGCGCGTCGGTGGGAACCGGCCTGGCGGGGCCGGTGGTCCAGGCGGGTGGCACCGTGTGGGGCTTCGGCCTGCCGAGCGTGGCGGGGGCCGTGTCGTTGCTGGTCCTGCTCGCCACCGGACGGGTCCTGGCAGCTCCCGCGCGGGGCGATGTCGTCGCGGCCTCATCGGAAAATGATCCAAATCGTGCCGTCGAACCCCGTTTCAGCTCGGGGGATCGGGCGTAATGTTCCCTCATGGACCGCCGCATTTTCGGGCTGGAGAACGAGTACGGCGTCACGTGCACGTTCAGGGGACAGCGGCGCCTGTCTCCTGACGAGGTGGCGCGGTACCTCTTCCGCCGTGTCGTGTCATGGGGCCGCAGCAGCAATGTCTTTCTGCGAAACGGCGCCCGGCTCTATCTCGACGTGGGCTCACATCCGGAATACGCGACCCCCGAATGTGACAACGTGACCGAACTGGTCACCCACGACAAGGCCGGCGAGCGCATTCTCGAAGGACTCCTGGTGGACGCGGAACGACGCCTGCACGAGGAGGGAATCGCGGGCGACGTCTACCTCTTCAAGAACAACACCGACTCGGCGGGCAACTCGTACGGCTGCCACGAGAACTACCTGGTGGCCCGGCACGGGGAGTTCTCCCGGCTCGCGGACATTCTCATCCCCTTCCTCGTCACCCGGCAGCTGCTGTGCGGCGCCGGCAAGGTGCTGCAGACCCCGCGCGGTGCCGTCTACTGCGTCAGTCAGCGCGCGGAGCACATCTGGGAGGGCGTCTCCTCGGCGACGACCCGTTCCCGGCCCATCATCAACACCCGCGACGAACCGCACGCGGACGCCGAGCGCTACCGCCGGCTGCACGTCATCGTCGGCGACTCGAACATGTCCGAGACGACGATGCTGCTGAAGGTCGGCGCCACCGATCTGGTGCTGCGCATGATCGAGGCGGGCACGGTGATGCGCGACCTCACCCTGGAGAACCCGATCCGGGCGATCCGCGAGGTCAGCCACGACATCACGGGCCGGCGCAAGGTGCGCCTGGCCAGCGGCCGGGAGGCGTCCGCGCTGGAGGTGCAGCGGGAGTACTTCGACAAGGCGCTGGACTTCTGCGACCGCCGGGGCATCCGCACCGGCACCGTCGCGCAGGTCCTGGAGCTGTGGGGCCGCACCCTGGAGGCCATCGAGACCGAGGAACTCGACCGGGTCGAGACCGAGATCGACTGGGTCATGAAGTACAAGCTCATCGAGCGGTACCGGGCCAAGCACAACATGACGATGTCGCATCCGCGGGTCGCCCAGATAGACCTCGCCTACCACGACATCCACCGCCGTCGTGGCCTGTACTACCTGCTGGAGAAGAAGGGCCAGGCCGCCCGGATCTGCAACGACTTGAAGATCTTCGAGGGCAAGTCGGTGCCCCCGCAGACCACTCGGGCCCGGCTGCGCGGCGACTTCATCCGGCGGGCGCAGGAACAGCGCCGGGACTTCACGGTCGACTGGGTGCACCTGAAGCTCAACGACCAGGCGCAGCGCACCGTCCTGTGCAAGGACCCGTTCCGTTCGGTGGACGACCGGGTGGAGAAGCTGATCGCCGGCATGTAGCGGAACCCGGGCGGAGTGCCCGCCCGGCCGTGGCATGCGGGAACGCGACACGGGCGCCGCACGTTTTCCGTGCGGCGCCCTTCTCGAGCCGTAGAGTTGCGCGCACGCCATCCGCAGAACCGACCGATTACGAGGCTCTCCGTGCGCCGACGCTCGCTTCTCCTCGCCGCCGTACCCGCAGGACTGGTCACGCTCGCCGGGTGTGGTGACGACTCGTCCGCCTCCAGCAGCGCCGACGCCTCGCCGTCGGCCTCCGCGTCCGCCGCGCCCCCGCCCAGGATCGTGGAGGGGCCGCTGCCGGCGATCACGGCGGGCAGGAAGTTCGGCGAGAAGCCGACGGTCGCCAAGGGGGCGGGCGCCCCGTCGAAGAACCTCGCGGTCCGGACGCTGATCGCGGGCGGCGGGCGGACGGTCGCGGAGAACGACTTCATCCGGGCGGACTACCTGGGCCAGATCTGGGACACCGGCAAGGTCTTCGACAACTCCTACGACCGCAAGCGGCCGCTGGTCATGCAGCTCGCCCGGGGCAGCATCATCGACGGCTGGCGGTACGCCCTCCAGGGCAAGAAGACCGGCAGCCGGGTCCAGATCGCCGTCCCGCCCACCTGGGGCTACGGCACGAGCGGCAATCCGCAGGCGGGTATCAAGGGCACCGACACGCTGGTGTTCGTCATCGACCTGATCGAGTCGTTCAACTCCAGGAGCTCCGCCAAGGGCACCCCGGTCCCGCAGACCGACGCCGCCCTGCCCAAGGTGGGCACCGGCACCGACGGCAAGGCGCCGAAGGTCACCGTGCCCAGCACCGACCCGCCGAAGAAGCTCGTGTCGCAGTACGTCCTGGAGGGCGACGGCCCGGAGCTGAAGGCCGACCAGACGGTGCTGTGCCAGTTCCAGGGCCTGGTCTGGGACGGCGGCAAGACGTTCGAGCGGACGTACGGCTCGGGCCGGCTCAGCCAGTTCGCGCTGCAGCAGATGCAGGAGGTGGTCAAGGGCCTGGCCCAGGGTCTGACCGGCAAGAAGGTGGGCAGCAGGGTCCTGATCGTCGTTCCGCCCGGCCTGGCCTACGGCGACAAGCCGCCGACCGGCGGGGCCATCAAGAAGGGCTCCACCCTTGTGTTCACGGTGGACATCCTCGCGGCCATGTAGCACGGGGCCCGCGGCGGGCGGGGGATCACCGGGGATGAAAGACTGTCCCGGATCCGTGTCGTAGACAAGCAGGAGCTTTTGACGTGAACATCGAGAAGCCCGAGATCGACTTCCCCGAGGGCGCGCCGCCGGCGGACCTCGAGATCAAGGACATCTGGGAGGGCGACGGCCCGGTCGCCGAGGCGGGCCAGATGGTCACCGTCCACTACGTGGGCGTTGCCTTCAGCACCGGCGAGGAGTTCGACGCCAGCTGGAACCGCGGTACTCCGTTCAAGTTCCCGCTGGGTGCCGGCCGGGTCATCGCGGGCTGGGACCGCGGCGTGCAGGGCATGAAGGTCGGCGGCCGCCGCCAGCTGACCATCCCGGCCCACCTCGCCTACGGCAACCAGAGCCCGACCCCGGCGATCAAGGCCGGCGAGACGCTCATCTTCGTGGTGGACCTCCTCGGCGTCTGATCCACGCCAGGGCGTCCGGGCCGCACCGGACGTGATCACCTGGGGCCCATGCCCGCCGGGCATGGGCCCTCGGCTTTTGCCGACGCCCCGTGGAGCGGTACGGTCATCGGTCGGAAGCACCATAGGGAAGGCGAAGGGCGTCGATGGCCATTGCCAAGGCCGAGCGGCTGATGAACCTCGCGCTGTGTCTGCTCGGCGCACGCCGGCCGCTCAGCAAGCGCGAGCTGCGCGAGTCCATCGAGGCCTATCTGGAAGCGGGCTCCGACGACTCCTTCAACCGCATGTTCGAGCGGGACAAGGACGACCTGCGAGAGCTGGGACTGGTCATCGAGACCGTGGAGAACCTCGACGGCGAGACCGGGTATCTCGCCCGCCGGGACAGCAACCGCTTGCCCCCCATCACCCTGGACGCCGAGGAGGCCGCCGCCCTCGGCCTCGCCGCCAAGGTCTGGCAGCAGGCCCGGCTGGCCGGCGCGGCCAGCGGAGCCCTGCAGAAGCTGCGCGCCGCCGGGCTCCCCGAGGACGTCGACCCGTACGGGGCGCACAGCGCCCTGGAGCCGCGCATCCCGGTGCACGAGGCCGCCTTCGAACCGCTGATGCTGGCCTGCCGCGACCGCCGCCCGGTCGTCTTCGACTACCGCAAGGCCACCGCCGCCCGCCCCGAGCCCCGGCACGTCGAGCCCTGGGCGCTGGAGTGCTGGCGCGGCCACTGGTACCTGGCCGGCTTCGACCGGGACCGGGGCGCCGAACGCGTGTTCCGGCTGTCCCGGATCACCGGCAAGGTCCGCTCCCGTGGAACGGGCTTCACCGCGCCGGTGCCGGACGTCGTCACCGTGCGCGAGACCGTCGCGAGCTGGGCCGGCGAGATCGCCGACCGTTCGGCGCTGATCCGGCTGCGTTCCGGCGCCGGTTACCCCCTTCGGGCGAAGGCCGTCAAGGTCCGGGAACTGGGTGACGGCTGGGACGAGTTGGAGATTCCGTACGGGCACGGACTGGACGCGTGGCTGGTGGAGTTCGGGCCGGACGTGGTGGTCCTGGAGCCGGCCGAGCTGCGGGCCGACGTGGTGGACCGGCTGCGCGCCGTGGCCAAGGGCTGAGGGGGAGCGGGACAGTGGCAGGCAGACCGGCCAGGACCGGCAACGCGATCGACCAGACCCGGCGGATGCTCTCCCTGGTGACGTATCTGCGCGAGCGTCCGGGCGCCCGGATCGCCGACGTCGCGCGGGCCTTCGGGATCAGCGAGGACGAACTGGTCGCCGACCTCGACGTGCTGCCCATGTGCGGCACCAGCTTCCGCGGCGGCGATCTGCTGGACATCGACACCGACGGCGAGCGCATCTGGTGGCACAATCCGGCCGCGCTCGGCGAGGAGGCGGCCGAGCCGCTCCGGCTGGCCGCCGACGAGGCCACCGCCCTGCTGGTCGCCGCCCGCGCGGTCGCCACGCTGCCCGGCCTGCGGGAGAGCGACCGCCAGGCCCTGCTGCGGGCCACCGCCAAGGTGGAGGCCGCGGCCGGCGAGGCCGCCGGCGCCAGCTCCCGGCTGTCGGTGACCTTCGAGTCCGAGGGCGGTGTCTTCGCCGACGTCGACCGGGCCATCTCCGAGCGCCGCCGGCTGTGGATCCGCTACTACTCACCGGCCCGCGACGAGGTCACCGAGCGCGAGATCGACCCCATCCGGCTGGTCAGCGTCGGCCACACCTATGTGGAGGCGTGGTGCCGCCGCTCCGAGGCCCGGCGCACCTTCCGGCTGGACCGGGTCGCCGAGATCAAGATCCTCGACGCGCCCGCGGCGCCGCCCGAGATAGAACTGCGCGACCTCTCCGAGGGGCTGGTGCAGCCCGCCGCCGAGGACCCGGAGGTCGTGGTCGAGGTCGGCCCCGGCGGTCGCTGGGTCGCCGAGTACTACCCGCACGACAGCGCCGACGAGCTTGCCGACGGCGGGCTGCGCATCACCCTGCGCACCCCCGATCCGGCCTCCCTGCGCCGGCTGGCGCTGCGGCTCGGCCGTGACGGCCGGATCGTCTCGCCGCCCGAGCTGGCGGAAAGCGCCCGCCGGGCCGCCCGGGAGGCCCTGGCGGCGTACGACGTTCCCGCCGGCGCGGTGCGGGTGCCGTAGGCGCGGGGGCCGGGCGGTCTCCGGGACGGGGGCCGTACGGCCGTGGGGAACCGGGGTCTTGTGGCCCTGACCGGGAACGACCAGGTGTGATCAGCTGCGACCAGAGGATTCGGCTGCTACCAGAGGAAAAGGGAGCGAGGGCCTGTGAGCGAGTCTCCGGAATCCGGTGCGGGTGAGATGACGGTGGCGACGGCCTTCGCGGGGATGCGAAGGGCGGCCCCCGTGGTGTTCAAGGCCGGCTGCCCGGACTGCCGGGGCCGCTTCGAACTCGCCGCGAGCGCGCTGCGGCTCGCCATCGGCGCCAGCAGCCGGACGACGTTCTACTCCTTCACCTGCCCGGACTGCGGCGCCGCGGTCCGCAAACCGGCCGGGGAGCGGATCGTGGAACTGCTCACCGGGGGCGGGGTCAGGACGCTGCGGCTGCACTCCAGGGTGTAGCGGGCGGCGTCCGCGCGCGAGGGTGTCCGCGGTGCGGCGGCGGCCGGCCGGTGACCGGCCGATCACCGTGCGGCGGGTGGCGTCCCGGGGGAGACGACCGCCGCGTGACCGGACCGGTGCCGGGGAGTGAGCGGCCCGGTGCCGGCCACCGCACGGCCGGGTGCGGACCGGGGTGGCGGACCGTCTAGTCTCGTCGTCATGTTCTGGCCGATGTTCGCCGTAGCCATGGGGTTCCTGGGTCTCGCCGTCCTGGGGGTGCTCGCCGTCCGGGTGTTCGTGGCGGCGCGGCTCCTCGGACAGCAGGTGACGGACTCGGCCCGCCGCATCAACCGGGCCGCCGAGGACCTGGAGCGGGCGACCGTGAGCGCGGCCCGCGCCGTCGACACGTTGTGAGCCGCGCCGGACGGTGGCGGTGAGACCAGTGATACAAGCGATTTGAGTCGCTTCGCCCTGTCATGCTGCCCTGTCGGAAAGGTACCCTGCTGATCGCGGTGCGGAGAACGAGGCCCGCACCGTGGACCGGGAGTACGCACGGGGATTGCCTCACGTTTACCCCTGAGCGTTACGATCGCTGCCAGCACGACCATCGGACACATGTCCGACTGGTCGGACAGCACCCCACCCAGCCGCCTCGGTGAGAAGGTATAGATTCATGTTCGGTGGAAAAATCGGAGCTCCCGAGATCATTCTGATCCTCGTCGTCATCATCCTGCTGTTCGGCGCGAAGAAGCTTCCGGACATGGCGCGCTCGCTCGGCAAGTCCGCCCGCATCCTCAAGAGCGAGGCCAAGGCGATGAAGGAAGAGGGCAAGACCTCCCCCCAGGCGTCCGGTACCACCGAGCAGTCCTCGGCCCAGCGCACCATCCAGGCGGCCCCCGGCGACGTGAGCAGCTCGCGGCCGGTCAACGAGCCGACGGATTCCGCCCAGCGCTGACACAAGGCCGGAAAGCCCCGGCCTGCCGCACGAGATGAGGACGTGGGTTGCTCAAGCCTGCCCGCAAGAAGGAGAAGGATCCCGAGGGGCGGATGCCTCTCGCGGATCACCTTCGTGAGCTCCGCAACCGGCTCGCGAAGGCGATGCTGGCCATCGTCATCGTGACGATCGTCGCGGCCTTCTACTACAACGACATCATCAACTTCCTGACGGAGCCGATCCTGGACTCGGTCGGCTGTCGGGAGACCTTCGCAGAGCTGGCGAAGTCCAGTGGCAAGACCCAGTGCGCGGAGATCACCATCAACGGTCTTCTCGCGCCGTTCACGCTGGCCCTCCAGGTCTCGCTGATGGCCGGCGTCGTCGCCGCCTCGCCGATCTGGCTGTTCCAGCTCTGGGCGTTCGTGGCGCCGGGTCTGCACCGGCACGAGAAGAAGTACGCCTACGCCTTCGTCTTCACCGGGGTGCCGCTGTTCCTCGGCGGTGCCTTCTTCGCGTACAAGCTGCTGCCGACCACGGCCAAGGTGCTGATCGACTTCACACCGAACGGCGACATCAAGAACCTGCTGCCGCTCGACGATCTGCTCCAGCTGGTCACCCGCATGGTGATCGTCTTCGGTCTCTCCTTCGAGCTGCCGCTGCTGCTGATCATGCTGAACCTCACCGGGGTGCTGACGGGCAGGCGCATGCTGAGCTGGTGGCGGGCCATGATCCTGGGCATCACGGTCTTCGCGGCCGTGGCCACCCCGAGCACCGATCCGCTGTCGATGCTGGCCCTCGCCGGGCCGATCTGGGTGCTGTACTTCGCGGCGGTCGCGTTCTCCCTCCTCAACGACCAGCGCAGGCGCCGGCGCGACGCCGAGGGGCCCGCCGACGACGAGGCCGCCGAGCTGGACCTGACGCCCGAGGACATCGGCGAGGCCGAGCCGGTCTCCGCCGCCCGCGCAGTGCCCGAGCAGACGAACACCACCGACCGGGTCAACGGCTACGACGACGTGACGTAAACGGCCGCCCCCCACCGAGGCACCGCACGCGATGCCCCCGCCCCCTGGCTCCGTCCCGGGGGCGGGGGCATCCGTCCGTTCCGGCGGCCTCCACCGTCCCGCCGCCTGCCGGGTGCCGGCCGCTCCCGTCCCTGGTCTCCGACCGGGATCCGGATAATGATCGTCCTGCTGTCAGTGGGGCCCGGTACGCTCGAAAGTACGATGACAGAGGATCTCTCACCGGCCGAGCGGTACGCGGCAGCCCGCAGGCGGGCAGCCGAGCAGGCCACCGCGCTCGCCCCCTTCCGCGAGATGTACGACTTCGGCCTCGACCCCTTCCAGATCGAGGCATGTCAGGCACTCGAAGCGGGGAAGGGCGTACTGGTGGCCGCCCCCACCGGCTCGGGCAAGACGATCGTGGGCGAGTTCGCCGTCCACCTCGCCCTGACGCAGGGCAAGAAGTGCTTCTACACGACACCCATCAAGGCGCTGTCGAACCAGAAGTACGCCGACCTGTGCCGTCGCTACGGCGCCGCGAAGGTCGGCCTGCTCACCGGCGACAACAGCGTGAATTCCGACGCCCCGGTGGTCGTGATGACCACCGAGGTGCTGAGGAACATGCTCTACGCGGGCTCCCAGACCCTCCTCGGCCTCGGCTACGTGGTCATGGACGAGGTGCACTACCTCTCCGACCGCTTCCGCGGCGCCGTCTGGGAGGAGGTGATCATCCACCTCCCCGAGTCGGTGACGCTGGTCTCGCTCTCCGCGACCGTCTCCAACGCGGAGGAGTTCGGTGACTGGCTGGACACCGTCCGCGGTGACACCGAGGTGATCGTCTCCGAGCACCGGCCCGTGCCGCTGTTCCAGCACGTGCTCGCCGGACGGCGGATGTACGACCTGTTCGAGGAGGGCGAGGGCCACAAGAAGGCCGTCAACCCCGACCTGGTGCGCCTGGCCCGCATGGAGGCCACCAGACCGTCGTACCAGGACCGCAGGCGCGGCCGGGCGATGCGCGAGGCCGACCGGGAGCGGGAGCGCAGACAGCGTTCGCGGGTGTGGACGCCGGGCCGTCCCGAGGTCATCGAGCGCCTGGACTCCGAGGGCCTGCTCCCGGCCATCACCTTCATCTTCAGCCGCGCCGCCTGCGAGGCCGCCGTCCAGCAGTGCCTGTACGCGGGCCTGAGGCTCAACGACGAGGAGGCGCGGGAACAGGTCCGCGCCCTGGTCGAGGAGCGCACCGCCCACATCGCCTCCGAGGACCTGCACGTCCTCGGCTACTACGAATGGCTGGAGGGCCTGGAGCGGGGCATCGCCGCCCACCACGCGGGCATGCTGCCGACCTTCAAGGAGGTCGTGGAGGAGCTGTTCGTCCGCGGCCTGGTCAAGGCGGTGTTCGCCACCGAGACCCTCGCGCTCGGCATCAACATGCCCGCCCGCTCGGTCGTGCTGGAGAAGCTCGTCAAGTGGAACGGCGAGCAGCACGCCGACATCACGCCCGGCGAGTACACCCAGCTCACCGGCCGTGCTGGCCGCCGGGGCATCGACGTCGAGGGCCACGCCGTGGTGCTGTGGCAGCGCGGCATGAGCCCCGAGCACCTGGCCGGTCTCGCGGGCACGCGCACGTACCCGCTGCGCTCCAGCTTCAAGCCGTCGTACAACATGGCGGTCAACCTGGTCGAGCAGTTCGGGCGGCACCGCTCGCGCGAACTGCTGGAGACGTCCTTCGCGCAGTTCCAGGCGGACAAGTCGGTCGTCGGGATCTCCCGCCAGGTGCAGCGCAACGAGGAGGGCCTGGCCGGTTACAAGGCCTCCATGACCTGCCACCTCGGCGACTTCGAGGAGTACGCGCGACTGCGCCGGGAGCTGAAGGACCGGGAGACCGAGCTGGCCCGGCAGGGGGTCGCGCAGCGCCGGGCGGAGGCCACCGTCGCCCTGGAGAAGCTGAAGCCGGGCGATGTCATCCACGTGCCCACGGGCAAGTACGCGGGCCTCGCGCTGGTGCTGGACCCGGGTCTGCCCGCGGGCCGCTCCAACGGGCACCGCGGCTTCGACCACCACGACGGGCCGCGCCCGCTGGTGCTGACCGCCGAACGGCAGGTCAAACGGCTGGCGACGATGGACTTCCCGGTGCCGGTCGAGCCGCTGGACCGGATGCGGATCCCGAAGTCCTTCAACCCGCGCTCGCCGCAGTCCCGCCGGGACCTCGCCTCCGCGCTGCGCACCAAGGCCGGGCACATCCCGCCGGAGCGGGCCCGCAAGAAGCGGTCGCAGGCCGCCGACGACCGCGAGATCGCGCGGCTGCGCACGGCGATCCGGGCACACCCCTGCCACGGCTGCAACGACCGTGAGGACCACGCCCGCTGGGCCGAGCGCTACCACCGGCTGCTGCGCGACACCTCACAGCTGGAGCGGCGCATCGAGGGCCGTACGAACACCATCGCGCGCACCTTCGACCGGATCGTGGCGCTGCTGACCGAGCTGGACTACCTGCGGGGCGACGAGGTCACCGAGCACGGAAAGCGGCTCGCGCGGCTGTACGGCGAACTCGACCTGCTGGCCAGCGAGTGCCTGCGGGAGCGGGTCTGGGAGGGGCTGAGCCCGGCCGAACTCGCCGCCTGCGTCTCGGCGCTGGTGTACGAGGCACGGGTCGGTGACGACGCCATGGCGCCCAAGCTGCCCTCGGGCAAGGCCAAGGCGGCACTCGGCGAGATGGTCCGGATCTGGGGCCGGCTCGACGCCCTGGAGGAGGAGTTCCGGATCAGCCAGACGGAGGGCGTCGGCCAGCGCGAGCCCGACCTCGGCTTCGCCTGGGCCGCCTATATGTGGGCCTCCGGCAAGGGGCTCGACGAGGTGCTGCGTGAGGCGGACATGCCGGCCGGTGACTTCGTGCGCTGGTGCAAGCAGGTCATCGACGTCCTCGGGCAGATCTCCGCCGCCGCGCCCGCGGAGGACTCGACCGTGGCCAAGGCCGCCCGCAAGGCCGTCGACCAGCTGTTGCGGGGCGTGGTGGCCTACTCGTCCGTGGGCTGATCCGCCCCGGGACGGCGCTGACCGTTCGCGGGGAGAAACCGAGGCCGCACCCTTCCGGGTGCGGCCTCGACCGCTTTTTCACTCGTTACGGTGAGTGACAATCGCACGCGTGTGCACAGATACTGTCAGTGTGCGAATGACAGCGCAGTGTGCGGAAGGAGTCGAGCGTACTCCTCTCGCGGAGGCCATTTCACGTGCTTGCCGAAGATGACACGACGTTGATCTGGTCGGACTAAGCTCGCCCGCGACGCACCGAGTTGAGGGAATTCGCGCGTCTGTTCCCCTATGTGCAGTACATCCCGACAGTTCCTCATACCTTCCCCAGCAAGCTCCCCCCGACACCCAGCCGATTCGTTACAGAAGGCATCCATGGTGAGTGTTCAGAAGCCTCGCGGTCGCCGTGAACGGCCCTATGCGCGCGTGCTGTTGCCGCCGGCCATAGTGATGGCCGCGGCGGCCGGAGCCGCCGTCGCCCTGGTACCGCCCGCGGCCCGCGTGGCCGTCGGCGTGTGCGGAGCGCTGGCCGTGCTGCTGGTCCTCGGCACGGCCGGGGAGGCCGCCCGGCGCGGCCGGCTGCTGCGCGAGGCGCAGGCCGAACACTCCCGGCACGCCGCGCAGCTGCAGCAGCAGATCGCGCTGCACCACCACCTGATGGACCACTTCGCCCACAACGTCCTGCCCCTCGGCTTCATCCGGCTGCGCCGGGGCGAGGCGCTCCGCGACACCGTGCGCTACGTCTTCGACGAGGACCCCGAACTGCGCGGCCTGCCCGACGGCTACCGCGAACTGGTACGCGTCGCGCTGACCGGCGCCGACCACGAGATCTCGATGCGCGACGCCACCGAGCGCTCGTACGTCAGCATCGCCCGCCGTGTCCAGGCCATCGTCCACCAGCAGGCCAAGGAGCTGCGGGAGATGGAGGAGGACCACGGGCGCAACCCCGAGGTCTTCGACGACCTGCTGCGCATCGACCACGGCACCTCGCTGATCGGCCGCCTCGCCGACACCATCTCCGTCCTCGGCGGCGGCCGGCCCGGCCGCCAGTGGCCGCTGCCGGTCTCCCTCTACAGCACGCTGCGCGGCGCGATGTCCCGCATCCTGGAGTACCGTCGCATCGAGCTGAGCTCCATCGTCAACATCAACATCAAGGGCACCGCGGTCGAGCCGGTCATCCACGCCGCCGCCGAACTCCTGGACAACGCCACCCGGTACTCGCCGCCGACCACCAAGGTGCACGTCACCGCCTCCGAGGTGCAGGCCGGCATCGCCATCGAGATCGAGGACGCGGGCGTCAGCCTCAGCGAGGAGTCCCGGGCCCGGATCGAGAAGGCGATCGAGGACGCCAGGAACCTCGACGACGCGGACAACCTCGGTGAGAACCCGCGCCTCGGCCTCGCCGTCGTCGGCCGGCTGTGCAAGCAGTTCGACATGGAGGTCTCGCTGCGCTCCTCCGCCTACGGCGGCGTCCGCGCCATCCTCATCGTGCCGCGCGTCATGACGACCACCGAGCCCGGTGTCGGCGTCGCCCACGGCATCGGTGCCACCGGTATCCCCAAGCCCGAACTCGGTGCCGTGGAAGGTCCCAAGCGCCCGCCGAAGACGCGTCGCCCCACCAGCCCCAAGATCCCCGCCGGAATCTCCCTGGAGGACGACATTCCGGAGGTCACCGAGTGGACCGCGACCGGGCTGCCGCAGCGCCGCAGCCGGGTGAAGACCCCGCTCAGCCAGCGGATCGCGGAGCAGGCGGCCATCGAGCGCGCCGAGCGCGAGGGCAGGCCCACCATCTGGTCCCAGACCCGGTCCGAACCGGAACCCGAGCCCGAGATCGACCCCGAGCGCAGGAAGCTCATGGACCGGCCGATCGGCTCCGGGATCGAGGCCTTCTGGAAGGGCCTCAGGGAGGGCATGCCCCCGGACGCCACCGGCCCCGAGCTGACCGACTTCACCCGCAACCCGACCAAGTACCTGCATCTGCTCAAAGATCCGGCCGAATACGCCCAGGGCGTCACCGAGGCCGACGACGAGGGGGACCTCAAGTGATCCAGCAGCGAGCGAACCTGGACTGGATGCTCAAGCAGCTCAACGACGGCGTACCGGGTATCGAGATGATCGTGGTCCTGTCCGCCGACGGACTGCGCATCGCCCGCTACGGCGGCGAGCCCGACGCCGCCGACCGGGTCGCAGCCGCCTGCGCGGGCGTGCAGAGCCTGGCCGGCGCCATCATCCAGGAACTGCCGGGCGCCGGCGACATGAAGCTCGTGGTCTTCGAGATCGAGGGCGGCTACTTCTACCTGATGAACGCCGGCCCCAACGCCTACCTCGCCGTGCTCGCGGACGTCACCTGCGAACCGGGCCGGATGAGCGGCATGATGCGCGACCTCGTCGTCCGGCTCGGCGCCCACCTCACCAGTCCGCCCCGGCGGAACGGGCAGACCGTATGACCCCTCCACGACGCAAACGGCGCCGGCCGCCGCACCCGTCGCCGCGGCCGGTGCCGGTCGCGAAGCCGGCGGGCGGTGCGGACAGACCCGGCAACCCCGAGCGGCTCTACACCATCGCCGGATCGGCGGACGGCAAGCGCGCGGAACTCGACCTGGTGACCCTGATCGTGGCCCGCTCGGCGCCCCCGCTGTCCGCCTCCCCGGAGGTGGCGGCGGTGCTCCGGCTGTGCGCCGCCCCCCTGTCCATGGCCGAGCTCTCGGCCTATCTCCAACTGCCGTTCAGCGCGATGACCGTACTGATCACCGAGCTGATCCAGGCGGAACTGGTGCAGGCCCGCGCCCCGATCGTCCGCCAGTCGGCTTTCGACCGTTCCCTCCTCGAAGCGGTGATGCATGGACTTCAAAGGCTCTGACACGATCCCCGGACCGCGCACCGAGGATCATCTGCCGCACACGGCGCAGGCAGCGGTGAAGATCGTGATCGTGGGCGGGTTCGGCGTCGGCAAGACCACCATGGTCGGCTCCGTCAGCGAGATCAGGCCGCTGACCACCGAGGAGACCATGACCCAGGCCGGCATCGGCGTGGACGACGACTACGGCTCGGAATCCAAGACGGCCACCACCGTGGCCATGGACTTCGGCCGCATCCAGATCACCGAGGAACTGGTGCTCTATCTCTTCGGCACCCCCGGCCAGGAGCGGTTCTGGTTCCTGTGGAACGGCCTGTTCGAGGGGGCCCTCGGCGCGGTCGTCCTGGTCGACACCCGGCGCCTGGAGGTCAGCTTCGACGTCATGGGCCGGCTGGAGGAACGCGGCGTGCCCTTCGTCGTCGCCGTCAACTCCTTCCCGGACGCGCCCCGTTACCCGGTCGAGGAACTGCGTACCGCCCTGGACCTGGGCCCGGAGGTCCCGATCGTCGAGTGCGACGTGCGCCGCCGGGCCTCCAGCAAGGACGTGCTGCTGACCCTCACCCGCTTCCTGCACTCCCTCGCCCTGTCCGGCGCCCTCACCTGACCCGCCGCCGGCCCACCCACCCCATCCGCTCCGGAGCGACACCACCGTGACCTCTGAATCCCCCTCCCTGACCGGTACGGATCCCCTCACCCCGCCACCGGGCTGCCCCGCCCACGGCCTCGGTGCCGGGGAACCGCGGCGGCTCTACGGCCCCGACGCCGAGGACCTCGCCGGTCTCTACGAACGCCTGCGCGAACAACACGGCCCGGTGGCCCCCGTGCTGCTCCACGACGACGTACCCATGTGGGTGGTGCTCGGGCACGCCGAGAACCTGCAACTGGTGCGCAGCCCCTCGCAGTACACCCGGGACAGCCGGATCTGGACCCCGCTGAAGGACGGCCGGGTCAAGCCGGACCATCCGCTCATGCCGCACATCGCCTGGCAGCCCATCTGCTCGCACGCCGAGGGCGCCGAGCACGAGCGGCTGCGCGACGCGGTCACCGCGGCCATGGCCACCATCGACCACCGCAGCGTCCGCCGGCACATCGGACGCCACACCCAGGCCCTGGTCAACGGGTTCTGCGAGCGCGGGCGGGCGGACCTGGTGTCCCAGTTCGCCGAGCATCTGCCGATGGCGGTGATGTGCGAGATCCTCGGCATGCCCGAGGAGTACAACGACCGGATGGTGCAGGCCGCGCGGGACGCCCTGAAGGGCACCGAGACCGCCATCCAGAGCCACGCCTACGTCATGGACGCGCTCAGCCGGCTCACCACCCGGCGGCGCACCCGGCCCGAGGACGACTTCACCAGTCACCTCATCGGCCACCCGGCCGGGCTGACCGACGACGAGGTCCGCGAACACCTGCGGCTCGTCCTGTTCGCCGCCTACGAGGCGACGGCGAACCTCCTCGCCAACGCGCTGCGCATGGTCCTCACCGAGCCGGGCTTCCGGGCCCAGCTCAACGGCGGCCAGATGACCGTGCCCGAGGCGATCGAGCAGTCCCTCTGGGACGAGCCGCCGTTCAGCACGGTGTTCGGCTACTTCGCCAAGCAGGACACCGAACTGGGCGGCCGGCGCATCCGCAAGGGCGACGGGCTGCTGTTCGCACCCGCCCCCGGCAACGTCGACCCGCGGGTGCGGCCCGACCCCTCGGAGAGCATGCAGGGCAACCGTTCCCACCTCGCCTTCGGCGGCGGCCCGCACGAGTGTCCCGGCCAGGACATCGGCCGTGCCATCGCCGACGTCGGTGTGGACGCGCTGCTGACCCGGCTGTCCGACATCCAGCTCGACTGCGCCGAGGAGGACCTGCGCTGGCGCTCGTCCATCGCCTCCCGGCACCTGGTGGCCCTGCCGGTGCGCTTCGAACCGAAGCCGCAGCAGGACGTGGACCTGCCGCCGCGGGCCATGCCGGTGCCGCCGCAGCGCTCCGGCTGGCAGGTCGGCACGCTGAGCAGCGACCCGGCCCCGGCCGCCGAACCCCAGCCGGGCACCGAACCCCGGCCGGGGGCCGGCCGGCCCCCGGCCGCGCCGGAACCCGTCCCTCCGGCCCCCGGACCGGACCGCCCCCGTGGCCTGTGGCAGCGGCTCCTGCGCTGGTGGCACGGCGGCTGACGGTCCCCGGCCGTTCCCGGGGGCGGGCACGGCCGGGCCCGGACCGTGTCCGGTGTCAGCCGGGCGGCAGGGGTTCGCCCGACCAGTCGGCGTACGACGTCCAGGCGCCCAGCTCACGGCCGCTGGTGAAGGCGTGGTGCGCGCCGGTGACCGGGTCGGTGAACTCCAGCCGCCGGGCCAGCAGTTGCAGCGGGCGCCGGAAGTCGCCGGGCGGCACCGGGGCGGTCACCTCGGGATACAGCGGATCGCCGAGGATGGGCACGCCCAGCGACGCCAGGTGCACGCGGAGCTGGTGGGTCTGGCCGGTCGTCGGGACCAGGCGGTACCGGCCCAGCCCGGCCCGGTGCCCGGCCCGCTCCACATGGGTCTCCGCGTTCGGCTCGCCGGCGACCTCCCGGGCGGCCGGCACCCCGCGCTCCTTCAGGATCCGGCTGCGCACGGTGCGGGGCAGGGCGAGCGAGGGGTCGTAGGGGGCGACGGCCTCGTACTCCTTGCGTACCCGCCGGTCCCGGAACAGGGTCTGGTACGCGCCGCGTTCCTCGGGCCGCACGGTGAACAGCACCAGTCCCGCGGTGAGCCGGTCCAGGCGGTGCGCCGCGGTCAGCGCCGGGAGGCCCAGTTCGTGCCGGAGCCGGGCCAGGGCGGTCTGGGTGACATGCGAGCCGCGCGGGGTGGTGGCCAGGAAGTGCGGCTTGTCGGCCACCACGATGTGCTCGTCCCGGTACACCACCTCCACGGGGAACGGCACCGGGACCTCGGCGGGCGGTTCGCGGTGGAACCAGACGTACATCCCCGGCCGGTAGGGGGCGTCCGGCGGTACGGCCCGTCCGTCGGCGCCGACCACCTGGCCCGCGGCGAACATCGACTCCACCATGCCGGGACCGGCCCCCGTGAGCCGCTCCACCAGATGCTCCCGCACGGTGGCCCAGGTCCCGGCGAAGGGCAGCCGTACCCGTACGGGGTCGACCCCGTCGCGTTGGGGGAGCGGGGCGGGCGGGGGCGGCGTACGGCGACTCATCGGCGTCAAGGGTACGGCCGGGGTGGGGGAGGGGCGGCGTCAAGGGGGCGGTGGCGTGGTCACCCGGGGGTGGTCGGAAACGGGTTGGGGCTCAGGACGTGGACCCGGCAGGATGTGGATCATGCCCTTCCTCACCCAGCCGGTCCTCGGCGCCGGCGCCCTCGCGCGTGTTCCGCAGCCCACCCTTCCCGCCGCCGACGGCCTGGTCCTGCGCCCCTGGCGGGCCGAGGACGCGCCAGCCGTGCACGCCGCCTTCCAGGACCCGGCGATGCACCAGTGGCACCTGAGGGCCTGCGACTCCGAGGAGGAGGCCGCCGGCTGGATCGCGCAGTGGCAGGCGTCCTGGGCGGGGGAGAGGGAGGCCCAGTGGGCCGTCGTGGAGGAGCGGACGGACGAACTGCGGGGCCGGGTCGCGCTGCGGCAGATACTGCTCGGTGACGGCGTGGCCGAGGTGGCGTACTGGACGGTGGCGCGGGCGCGGGGCCAGGGTGTCGCCGCCCGGGCCGCCGCCGCCCTGTCCCACTGGGCCTTCGAGGAGATCGGCTTCCACCGCCTCGAACTCTTCCACTCCACCGCCAACGAGGCGTCCTGCCGGGTCGCCGCCAAGGCCGGTTTCGCCCTGGAGGGCACCAAGCGCAGCGCCCTCCAGCACCCGGACGGCTGGCACGACATGCACTTCCACGGGCGGGTGCGGGCGGACTGAGCCGGCGGGCTCGGTCCGGGGTGACGTGCCGCGCGTCCCCGGCGAGCGCGTAGGCCCCGGTCCGGCGCACGCGGCGCTGGGCCGGTGACAGCGGCGGCACCTCGCGGTGGGTGCACGGAGACATGGGAAGGCGGCGGCACCTCGTGGAGGTGCCGACTGGCCGGTGCCTGGCCGGCCGGCTCAGGTGCCGGGCCGTGTCGCTGACGAGGGTCCCGCTCCCTCAGGCCGCGGTCGCCGCCGTGCCGCCCTCCTGCTCGGCCTCCACCCGGGCGTTCCACTCGCGCTTGGAGGCCTGCCAGCCGTCCTCGTTGTGACCCAGACGCCAGTAGCCGGAGATCGACAGGTCCTCGCGCGGGATCTGGCGCTCGATCCGCAGCAGCCGGCGCAGTTCCTTGACCACGCCCGCCTCGCCGTGCACGAAGGCGTGCACCCGGCCCTGCGGGAACTCCAGCCCGCGCACGGCCTCCAGCAGGGCCTCGCCCACCGGCCGGTCGCCGCGGTGCAGCCAGACGACCCGCACGCCCGTGTCGATCTTCTGCTCCTCCTCGGGCCCGGAGACCTCGACGAAGGCGTGCGCGCGGGCGCCGGCGGGGAGCGTCTCCAGGGCGCGGGCGATCGCCGGCAGCGCGCTCTCGTCGCCGGCGAGCAGATGCCAGTCGGCCTCCGGGTCGGGCGCGTACGCGCCGCCGGGGCCCATGAAGCGCACGGTCTCGCCCGGCTGTACGCGGGCGGCCCAGGGGCCGGCCAGGCCCTCGTCGCCGTGGATGACGAAGTCCAGGGTCAGCTCGCCGCGCCCGGCGTCCCAGTCGCGCACGGTGTACGTCCGGGTCACCGGCCACTGCTCGCGCGGGAACTCGGCGCGGATCCGCTCCAGGTCGAAGGGCTCGGGGTAGGTGACGCCGGCGGCGCCGAACAGGAGCTTCACGTAGTGGTCGGTGCAGGTGTCCGCGGCGAACTCGGCGAGACCCGCGCCGCCGAGCACCACACGCTGCATGTGCGGGGTCAGCCGTTCGGTGCGTACGACCTGGGCGGTGTGGGGCTTGCGCGGCTTTCGTCCCGGGCGCTCTGCCATGACGGCCTCCTGCGGATTGGTTAGGTTTACCTAAGTTAGCACCTCCGCTGAGTCAACACCCCTCTTGTGAGCTGCCGATGGGAGTCTTTTGCCGGAACCTTTCGCCCGGCGCCCGCCCGAAGCGGTTCGGCGGCCTTGCCGGCTCAGCTCGCCAGCGTGGTCAGCAGGCGTTCCAGTGAGCCGCCCAGGCCCCAGCGCCGGGCCAGGCCGGCCAGGGCCGCCGGGTCGCGCGGCGCGCGCGGCACGGCCGTGCCGACCTCCGGCAGGGGCACGTCGTCGGCGACCCGCACCACCTTCGGCGCGACCGCGAGATACGGCCGGGCCTCGGTCAGCCGCTTGCGCTGCGACGGCGTCAGCTTCGCCCCCGGGTCGTCGACCGCCGCCATGATCCCGGCCAGGTCGCCGAACTCGGCGAGCAGCTTGGCGGCCGTCTTCTCGCCGATCCCGGCCACGCCCGGCAGGCCGTCGCTGGGGTCGCCGCGCAGCAGCGCCAGATCCGCGTACCCGCGCCCGTCGACGCCATACTTCTCGCGCAGCACCGCCTCGTCGGTCACCTGGAGCGTGCCGACGCCCTTGAGCGGATACAGCACCCTGACCCCGCGCCCGTCGTCCACCAGCTGGTACAGATCGCGGTCGCCGGTGACGATGTCGACCGGACCCCGGGCCCGCGCGGTGAACGTGCCGATCACGTCGTCCGCCTCGTACCCAGCGACGCCCACGCGGGCGATGCCGAGCGCGTCGAGCACCTCCTCGATCACCGGCACCTGCGGGGCGAGCGTGTCCGGGACCTCCTCCGCGTCCGGCGCGCCGGTGTGCTCCTCGGCGACCCGGTGCGCCTTGTAGCCGGGGATCAGCTCCACCCGCCACTGCGGGCGCCAGTCGGCGTCCATGCAGGCCACCAGGTGATCCGGCCGGTGGTCCTTGACCAGCCGGTCGATGAAGTCGAGCAGCCCGCGCACCGCGTTGACGGGCGTGCCGTCCGGCGCGCGCACCGAGTCCGGGACGCCGAAGTAGGCGCGGAAGTAGAGCGAGGCGGTGTCGAGAAGCATGAGTCGTCCGGTCACGCACGCATCATGCCGCACGGCACCGACAGCGCCCCGCGCACCGGGAACGCGTTGCGTCACGCGCACCGCCGTGAACCCGGCCACTTACGCGTTTGCCCCTGTCCGGCCTGGGGAGGCGCGGCCTCTGTCCTGTCCCCGGAGACGAGAGGTGCGCGTGTCACCCAGGCTTGAGGCAGAACACTTGTTCAAGGTGTTCGGAAGACGACCCGACGACGCGGTGGAACGGCTGCGGCGCGGCGCGGACCGGGCGGAGCTGCGCGTGGACGGCGCGACGGCCGCCGTGATCGACGCCTCCTTCCGCGTCGAGGCCGGCGAGATCTTCGTCGTGATGGGACTGTCGGGCTCCGGCAAGTCCACCCTGCTGCGGATGCTCAACGGGCTGCTGGAGCCGACCGCGGGCAGCGTGCGCTTCGACGGGCAGGACCTGACCGCGCTCGGCGACCGGGCACTGCGCGAGCTGCGCTCGAGGAAGATCAGCATGGTCTTCCAGCACTTCGCGCTGTTCCCGCACCGCAGCGTCCGCGACAACGCCGCCTACGGCCTGGAAGTGCAGGGCGTGCCCCGCGCCGAGCGCGAGCGCCGCGCCGACGAGGCGCTCGCCCTGTGCGGCCTGGCCGGCTGGGAGTCGTCCTGGCCCGACGAGCTGTCCGGCGGCATGCAGCAGCGCGTCGGCCTCGCCCGCGCCCTCGCCACCGACGCGGACCTGCTGCTGATGGATGAGTCCTTCAGCGCCCTGGACCCGCTGATCCGCCGCGACATGCAGGACCAGCTGCTGGAACTCCAGAAGACCCTGAAGAAGACGATCGTCTTCATCACCCACGACCTCAACGAGGCCATGCGGCTCGGCGACCGGGTCGCCATCATGCGGGACGGCCGCATCGTGCAGACCGGCACCGCCGAGGACATCCTGCTGCGCCCCGCGAACGACTACGTGGCCTCCTTCATCCAGGACGTGGACCGCTCCCGGGTGCTGACGGCGGGCGCGCTCATGGACACCTCGGTGACCGCCGACGCCCCCCTGTGCGGCTGCGAGACCGCGACCCGCGAGACGCCGTTCACGCAGCTGTGCGCGCTCAGCGCCCGGCTGTCCCACCGGGTCTCGGTGGTGGACGGGGCGGGCCGGGTGGTCGGGGTGGTGCGGCGGCAGCGCCTGCTCGGCTTCCTCGGCGACGAGACGGCCGCTCCCGTGGTCTGCGACAACCCCGAGGGGAAGGTGATCAGCCATGCCTAGGATCCGTCTCGGCGACTGGGTCGACTCCGGCGTGGACTGGCTGGTCGCCCACCTCTCCTGGCTGTTCGACGCCGTCAAGGCGGTCATGGAGGGCATGTACGACGGCATCGACACCGTGCTCGCCGCCCCCCAGCCGCTGCTGATGGCCGGCATCCTCGCCGTCGTCGCCTGGTGGCTGCGCGGGCTGGTCGCCGGTGTCCTCGCCTTCGCCGGGTTCGCCCTGGTCGACTCGCTCGACCTGTGGGACCAGGCCATGTCCACCCTCGCCCTGGTCCTGGTGGCGACCGTGCTCGCCCTGGTGATCTCCCTCCCGCTGGGCATCTGGGCCGCCCGCTCCAAGGCGGTCGGCGCCGCCGTACGGCCGGTCCTGGACCTGCTCCAGACCATGCCCTCGATGGTGCTGCTGATCCCGGCCATGCTCTTCTTCGGGCTGGGCACCGCCGCGGGTGTCGTCGCCACCTTGATCTTCGCGCTCGCCCCCGGCGTGCGCATGACCGAGCTGGGCATCCGCCAGGTCGACGCGGAACTGGTCGAGGCCGCCGAGGCCTTCGGCACCACCCCGCGCAGCATCCTGTGGCGGGTGCAGCTGCCGCTCGCCCTGCCGACCATCATGGCCGGCGTCAACCAGGTGATCATGCTGGGCCTGTCCATGGTGGTCATCGCCGGCATGGTCGGCACCGGCGGTCTCGGCGGCGCCGTCAACGAGGCCATCGGCCGGCTCGACATCGGTTACGGCTTCGAGGCGGGCGTCGGCATCGTCGTCCTCGCCATCTACCTGGACCGGGTCACCGGCGCGCTCGGCACCCAGCTCTCCCCGCTGGGCCGCAGGGCCGCCGCGAAGGAACGCACGCGCGCGTGGTCGTACCGTCCGCACCCGGCCGTCGCCCTGGCCGGAGTGGTCGTCCTCGCCCTCGTCGCGGGCGGACTCGGCGTCTTCGGTCCCTCCGCCGGGACCTCCGAGGCGTCCGGCACGGACGTCGGCAAGGGCAAGGAGATCCGGATCGGCTACATCCCGTGGGACGAGGGCATCGCCTCCACCTTCCTGTGGAAGGAGATCCTCCAGGAGCGCGGCTTCAAGGTCAGCACCACCCAGTACGCGGCCGGCCCCCTCTACACCGGCCTCGCCACCGGCCAGCTCGACTTCCAGACCGACGCCTGGCTGCCCACCACACACGCCGAGTACTGGACGAAGTACGGCAAGCGGCTGGACGACCTCGGGAAGTGGTACGGCCCCACGTCCCTGGAGCTGACCGTGCCCTCCTACGTCAAGGACGTGAACTCCCTGGCGGACCTGAAGGAGCACGCCTCCGAGTTCCACGGGAAGATCGTCGGCATCGAGCCCAGCGCGGGCATGATGCGCCTGCTCAAGAGCAAGGTGCTGAAGGAGTACGGCCTCGAGGGCACGTACGACGTGGTCGACGGCTCCACCCCGGCCATGCTCGCCGAGCTGAAGCGCGCCTACGCCCGGCACCAGCCGGTCCTCGTCACCCTGTGGTCGCCGCACTGGGCGTACAGCGACTACGACCTGAAGAAGCTCGGCGACCCCAAGGGAGCCTGGGGCGAGGGCGACGGCGTGCACACCCTCGCCCGCAAGGGCTTCGCCGCCGACAACCCGCTGGTCGGCCGGTGGCTGAAGGACTTCTCGATGACCGAGGAGCAGCTCACCGGCCTGGAGGCGCGGATCCAGAAGGCCGGCAAGGGCAAGGAGCAGGACGCCGTCCGCGGCTGGCTGCGCGACCACCCCGGCCTGGTCGACAAGTGGGCCCCCGTCGCCAAGGACGGCACCCGCAGCGAGGCGGCCGGGTGACCTGACCGCCCCGGACCGCCTCCCGAGGGGCGGGCGCCGCCGGACGCCGACCCGCGTCCGGTGCCGCCCGCCCCTCGGACCGTCGTGCCCACGACGCACTTCCGGCCAATCACCGGGCGTGACGAGTCCGGGCCCGGGCTCCGGTCCGGGCCCGGCCGGGGGGTGTCCGCATCCGGTCCGGGGGCCCGCTCCCGGGCCCCTCCCGGCCCCGGGACACTGGCGCGAACCGGGAGGGTGGAGCATCAGGGAGGTGTCGGGGATGTGACAGCCACGTGAAACGGTTTGCCGAACATGCGTAGGGTGCAGAGAAGTCATCAGAAGAGGGACGCCTCGTAAGGGGCACCCGGACAGCGGTACGACGAGCGAGGGAGGGAGCCGGAGCGATGGGCGACCACAAAGAGCAGCAGCCCGTGCGGGTGGGCGCGGCCGTCCGGCGGCGCCGCCGTGCGCTGGAGCTGACCCTCGCCGTCGTGGCCGAGCGCAGCGGCCTGTCGGTGCCCTTCCTCAGCCAGGTGGAGAACGACCGGGCCCGCCCGAGCAGCACCTCCCTGGAGAAACTGGCCGACGCCCTGCGCACCACGGCCGTCGAGCTCCTCGCCGCCGCCGACCCGGCGGCCAGCGTGGACGTGGTGCGCGCCGAACCGGTCGCCGAGGGCGACTTCGACCCGCGCACCCGCGCCCTGGTGCGCGGCCACCACCAGCTGCACGCCTCCGAGTTCACCGGCGACCACGACGCCGGCCGCGAGCTCCAGCACCGCAACGACGAGCTGATGTACGTCGCCGACGGCGCGGTGGAGATCGAGGCGGAGGGCCGCGCCTACCGCCTCGGCCGGGGTGACACCCTGTATCTGACCGGCGGTGTCCGGCACCGCTGGCGGGCCACGGTCCCGGACACCCGGATCATCGTGGTGGCGGTCGCCGAGCACATCGAGGCCGTCCAGCACAGATCCCACCGCTGAGCGGCGGGCGGAAGGCGGCGCCGTGACACGGGTGGTCTCCCTGGTCCCGTCCCTGACCGAGGCCGTCGCGGTGACACTGCCCGGCGCCCTCGCCGGCGCCACCGACTGGTGCACCCACCCGGCGGACCTGGACGTCCCCCGGATCGGCGGCACGAAGAACCCCCGGGTGGACCGGATCGTCTCCCTCGCACCCGACCTGGTGATCGCCAACGAGGAGGAGAACCGCGCCCGCGACCTGGACGCCCTGCGCGCGGCCGGCCTCGAGGTACTGGTCACCGAGGTGCGCGGCGTGCCGCAGGCCCTCACCGAGCTGGACCGGGTGCTCACCGCCTGCGGCGCCCGGAGCCGGCCCGGCTGGCTGGACGCGGCGGAGGCGGCCTGGACGTCCCTGCCCGAGCCCGCGCACCGTACGACGGCGATCGTGCCCGTCTGGCGCCGGCCCTGGATGGTCCTCGGCCGCGACACCTTCGCGGGCGACGTGCTGGCCCGCCTCGGCGTGGACCACCTCTACGCCGGCCACCCCGACCGCTATCCGCGCGTCCCCGTGACCGAGCTGCGCGCGGCGGCCCCCGATCTGGTCGTCCTGCCCGACGAGCCCTACCGCTTCACCGCCGGCGACGGCCCCGAGGCCTTCCCCGGCCTGCCGTGCGCCCTGGTCAGCGGACGGCACCTGACGTGGTACGGCCCGTCCCTGACGCGAGCACCACGGACGCTGGCCGGGGCCCTGCGAGCAGCTCGCCGCTGAACAGGCCGCGCACGGTGCCCCGGACCGCCGCGAGCCAGGCCGCCACCAGGACGGCGTACAGACCCACGGCCAGCGCCTGGTACGCCACCAGGCCGGTGTGCCGGGCCAGGGCCGCCGCGCCGGTGACGCAGGTGCCCACCGGGAAGGTGAACGCCCACCAGGTCAGCGCGAACCCCATCCCGTGCCGCCGGGCCCGCACCACGTGCGCGGTGGCGAGCGCCAGCCACAGCAGCGCGAAGCCCATCACGGGCACGCCGTACAGCACGGCGAAGACCGTGAGGCCGGTGTCGTAGGGGGCCGGTACGACCCCGGGCGCGGCGTCCGCCATCGCCCCGGCGGCGGTGGCGGACTGCCCGAGCGGGCCGAGGACCAGGAACAGGGTCGGGGTGAGCGCGAGCGGCAGCGGACCGGAGGTGATCAGCCGGGTGAAGACCAGCGGCAGCATCAGCAGCACGGCCAGCAGGCTCAGTCCGAACAGCGCGAGGCACGCCAGCAGCAGGGTCTCCCGCGGCTGCCCCGGCGGCAGGTGCGGCACCAGCAGCGGCCCGGACGTGGCCGACACCATGGGCGCGACCAGCGGCAGCAGCCACACCGGGCTGGCCTGCGCGGGCTCGACGCGATGCCGTACGGCCATCAGGTAGGGCACGGCGACGGCGGACGCGAGCCCGGCCGCCGTGCCGGAGGTGTACAGCACGGTGTCCAGGGCGACGGCCGCGCGGGTGCCGATCAGGTCCCGGCCGCTCGTCAGCGCGCCGGCACCCACCGACAGCAGCGCCATCGCCAGGCAGGCGTGGAAGGGCGCCATGGCCGGATCGAGGAGGTGGGCGCGGGCCTGGTCGTGGTGGCGGGCCCAGTGCACGGCGCGGGCGGCCAGCAGGCCCAGGAGCAGCAGCAGTGACAGCACCCAGACGGCGGCGAAGATCCCGCGCGGCCCGTTCGCCGGTGCGGGCAGCGCGACACCGGCGGAGCCGACGATCGCGGTGCCCATCACGGAGGCGTACCAGTTGGGGCCGAGGTGTCTCAGCGAGGACGTACGGGGCCGGACTGCGGTGATCATGCGCCCACGATGACCCATCGGTTCGCCCCTGACCAGGGAGTTCCCGTCTATGAGGGCATAAGCTGGTCTTATGGGCAGGGCCGAGGGACACCAGGAACGCACGGAACCGCTGGCGCACCGGGTGCCGGACCTGGCCGCGCTGGAGCTGCTGCTCGCGGTGGCGCGGCTGGGCAGCCTGGGCGCGGCGGCCCGCGAGGTCGGCATCACCCAGCCGGCCGCGAGCAGCCGGCTTCGCTCCATGGAACGGCAGCTGGGCGTGGCCCTGGTCGACCGTTCCCCGCGGGGCTCCCGGCTCACCGACGCGGGCGCCCTGGTCACCGACTGGGCCCGCCGGGTGGTGGAGGCGGCGGCCGCCTTCGACGCGGGCGCGCGGGCGCTGCGGGACCGGCGGGACTCCCGGCTCCGGGTCGCGGCCAGCATGACCATCGCCGAGTACCTGCTGCCCGGCTGGCTGCTCGCGCTGCACGCCGAGCGGCCCGACACGGCCGTCTCGCTGCTCGCGGGCAACTCGGCGAAGGTCGCGGAGCTGCTGCTGGCCGGGGAGGCGGACCTCGGGTTCGTGGAGGGGCTGACCGTGCCCACGGGACTGGACTCCACGGTCATCGCCCACGACCGGCTGATCGTCGTCACCGCGCCCGGCCATCCGTGGGCCCGGCGCCGGCGGCCCGTGACGGCGGCGGAGCTGGCCGCCACCCCGCTGATCCTCCGGGAGCGCGGCTCCGGCACCCGCCAGGTCCTGGACGCGGCGCTCGGCGGCCTGGCCCGCCCCCTGATCGAACTGTCCTCGACCACGGCGGTCAAGGCCTCCGCGGTCAGCGGCGCGGGTCCCTCCGTCCTCAGCGAACTGGCCGTGGGCGAGGAACTCTCCCTCCGCCGCCTGGTCAGCATCCCCGTGGAGGGCCTCCCCCTGCGCCGGGCACTCCGGGCGGTCTGGCCCACCGGCCACCGCCCCACGGGCCCGGCGAGGGAACTCCTGTCGCTCACGCGAGCGTGAGCGCCCCGGAGGGGCGCGGGGAACCGCGCGCTCGGCCGCGACGCACCCGCGCCCGGCCCACGACGCCGGCCCCCGCGAGGCGCCCCCGCGCCCGACCCGCCCCGCCCCCGGAAGAGAGGTGGCCGAACCGCCCGCCCCCGGAAAAGTGGTGGCCGAACCGCCCGCCCCCGGAAAAGAGGTGGCCGAACCGCCCGCCCCCCGACACCATTGCTGCGCATGACCCTCACCGCCCCGCCCGCCGCGGGCGTCCGTGCTCCCTGGGAGTCCCTCCCGGCCGTCGTCCGTGACGCCGTCGGCGAGGTGCTGGGCGCGCCGGTCGTGCACGCCTCGACCCAGTCCGGCGGCTTCTCCCCGGGCGTCGCGGCCCGGGTCCGCACCGCCGCCGGCGGGACCGGATTCGTCAAGGCGGTGAGCGCCGTCACCAACCCGCACAGCCCCGGCCTGCACCGCAAGGAGGCCCGGCACGCCGCCGCGCTGCCGCCCAGCGTGCCCGCGCCCCGGCTGCTCGGCTCGTACGACGACGGCACCTGGGTGGCGCTGGTCTTCGAGGAGGTGGCGGGCCGCCAGCCGCACGTGCCCTGGCGGCCGGCGGAACTGCGCCGGGTGCTCGACGCCGTGACCGTCCTCGCCCGCACCGACGCCCCCGGGGTGGACGCCCCGCCCGTCGCCGAGGACCTGGCCGACGCCTTCTCCGGCTGGCGGCAACTGAACGACGGCGCGGCCGGTGACGTACGGGACCGGCTCGGCGCGTGGACCGCCGGCCGGCTGCCGGAACTCGCCGCGCTGGAGGCCGGGTGGGCCGAGGGCGCGTCCGGACAGGCCCTGGCCCACGGCGATCTGCGCGCGGACAACGTCCTGCTCACGGACGGCGGAGACGTCGTGTTCGTGGACTGGCCGCACGCCCTGCGGGCCGCGCCCTGGTTCGACCTGCTGGTGATGCTGCCGTGCGTGCGGGCCCAGGGCGGGCCGGACCCGGAGGAGGTGTTCACCGCACACCCCGTGGGCCGAGCCGCGGACCCGGACGCCGTGACCGCGGCGCTGGCCGGTCTCGCCGGCTACTTCCTGCGCAGCTCGCTGCGCCCGGCGCCGCCCGGCCTGCCCACCCTGCGCCCCTTCCAGCGGGCCCAGGGCGACGCCGCCCTGGCCTGGCTCAGGACGCGGCTGCGACCAGGGCGCGCATGACCCGCAGGTCCTCGCTCTGCTCGGGGTGCCACTGCACCCCGAGCACCCAGCCCCGGTCCGCGGGCAGTTCCACGGCCTCCACGGTGCCGTCCGCAGCGTAGGCCGACGGCACCAGCCCGGCGCCGAGCCGTTCCACCGCCTGGTGGTGGTGCGTCGGCACGGTCAGCTCCTCGGGGACGATCCCGCCGTACAGCGTCCCCGGTACCGGCTTCACCGGGTGCCCGCCGAACACGCCGACCGTCTCCACGTGTCCGTCCAGGTGCTGGACCAGCGTGCCGCCCAGCGCGACGTTCAGCAGCTGCATGCCCCGGCAGACGCCGAGCAGGGGCACGCCCGCCGCCAGCGCGGCCTCGATCAGCGCCAGCTCCCAGGCGTCCCGCTCGGGCGCGGGCGGCCCGGTCCGCGGGGAGCGCTCGGCGCCGTAGCGGGCCGGGTCGACGTCCGGGCCGCCCGCGATGACCAGCCCGTCCAGCGGGGCCACGGCCGCGGCGGCCCGCTCGGGCGCGTCCGGCGGCAGCAGGAACGCCAGCCCGCCGGCCCGCTGCACGAGCCGGGTGTACGCGGCCGGCAGCAGCACCGCCTCCAGTGCCCACACCCCCCAGCGCGCGCCGGACTCCAGATACGTGCTCACGCCGATCAGCGGCCGTGCCGTCATGCTGCCCTCCCCGGAGACCCGGCGGTCCTCGTTCCACCGTGCTCGTTCACGGCGCCCGCTTCAAGAGCGCCCCCGCAAAGGTACCCAGTCGAACCTTTATGTGGCCGGATCACGCCAAGAAGCCCCGCAGCAGCGCCGCCGTACCCGCGCAGTGCTCGCGCATCATCTCCCGGGCCCCGTCCGCGTCCCCCTCCAGCACCGCCTCCACCAGCGCGGTGTGCTGCCGCTGGGAGTGCTCCAGGTTGCGCACCAGCAGCGGAATGCAGTCCAGCAGGTCGTTCACCGTGGCCCGGACCGCCGCGTACCGCGCGGTCAGCGACGGCGAGCCGGACAGCTCGGCCAGGGTCAGGTGGAACAGCGTGTCCGCCCGCCGGTAGTCCGCGAGCGGGGCCTCGTGCGTGCGCTCCAGCGCCCGGCGCAACCGCCCCGCGCCCTCCCCGGCCGGCCCGTGCGCCGCGCACAGGCCCGCGGCGCCCACCTCCAGCACCTCGCGGAAGCGCAGCACGTCCTCCAGGTCCACCCCGGCCACCCGGCGCCGCAGCTCGTCCTCGCCGCCCGCGTCCGGCCGGGGCAGCACGAACGTTCCGCCGTACCGCCCGCGCCGCGCCTCCACCAGCCCCTGCTCCTGGAGCACCTTCAGCACCTCGCGCAGCGTCACCCGGCTGACCCCCAGCCGCTCCGCCAGCTCCCGTTCGGCCGGCAGCCGCCCGCCGTCCGGCACCAGGCCCAGCCGGACGACCTGGAGGATCTGCTCCAGCGCCTCCTCGAAGCCGTTGCCCGCGCGCACCGGCCGCAGCACCGCGGCCAGCCGGTCCTCGGGGCCGCCCCGATCCGCCTCCCGCGCCATCCGCCGCGCCCCCTTCCCAAGCAATGGTTCCCGGCAATACCTTATGGCTCCCGGCTCGGCCGAGAAAGCGCGTTGGCGCCGAAGGAGGCTCTCCCGTGGCAGACCGCACAGCCCCGCTCAGCGTCGAGGAACTGCACGCCCTCGTCGCGGGCGGTGAGATCGACACGGTCGTCCTGGCCTTCCCCGACATGCAGGGGCGGCTCCAGGGCAAGCGGTTCGCCGCCCGCTTCTTCCTCGACGAGGTGCTCCACCACGGCACCGAGGGCTGCGACTACCTCCTCGCGGTCGACCCCGAGATGAACACCGTCGACGGCTACGCGATGTCCTCCTGGGAGCGCGGCTACGGCGACTTCGCCATGCTCCCCGACCCCGCCACCCTGCGCCGCGTCCCCTGGCACCCCGGCACCGCCCTGCTCCTCGCCGACCTCGCCCGGGACGACGGCACCCCGGTCACCGTCGCGCCCCGCCAGATCCTGCGCCGCCAGCTGGAGCGGCTCGCCGCCCTCGGCTACACCGCCCAGGCCGGCACCGAGCTGGAGTTCATCGTCTTCAAGGACAGCTACGAGGCGGCCTGGGACGCGGGCTACCGCGGCCTGACCCCCGCCAACCAGTACAACGTCGACTACTCCATCCTCGGCACCGGCCGCGTCGAACCCCTGCTGCGCCGGCTGCGCAACGAGATGGCCGGCGCCGGCCTCACCGTGGAGTCCGCCAAGGGCGAGTGCAACCCCGGCCAGCACGAGATCGTCTTCCGCTACGCCGAGGCCCTGCGCACCTGCGACCAGCACGCGTTGTACAAGACCGGCGCCAAGGAGATCGCCGCCCAGGAAGGCGTCTCGATCACCTTCATGGCCAAGTACAACGAACGCGAGGGCAACTCCTGCCACATCCACCTCTCCCTCGCCGACGCCGACGGCCGCAACGCCATGGCCGACGGCGACGGCATGTCCGACGTCATGCGGCACTTCCTCGCCGGGCAGCTCGCCGCACTGCGCGACTTCTGCCTCCTGTACGCCCCCAACATCAACTCCTACAAGCGGTTCCGGCCCGGGTCCTTCGCCCCCACCGCCGTCGCCTGGGGCCACGACAACCGCACCTGTGCCCTGCGCGTGGTCGGCCGCGGCCGCTCCCTGCGCTTCGAGAACCGCCTCCCCGGCGGCGACGTCAACCCCCACCTCGCCGTCGCCGCACTGGTCGCGGCCGGGCTGTACGGCGTCGAGCAGCGACTCGACCTGCCCGAGCCCTGTACCGGGAACGCCTACACCGCCGGGTTCGAGCACGTCCCGGCCACCCTCCGCGAGGCCGCCGAGCTGTGGGAGAACAGCCCGATCGCCAAGGCCGCCTTCGGGGACGAGGTGGTCGCCCACTACCGCAACATGGCGCGGGTCGAGCTGGACGCCTTCGACGCCGCGGTCACCGACTGGGAGCTGCGCCGCTCCTTCGAACGCCTGTGAGAGGTCACCCCGTGCCCGACCCGAACGAGCTGACCGTCCTGAACCCCGCCACCGAGGAGACCGTCGCCACCCTTCCCGCCGCGAGCGAGGAGGACGCCGCCGCCGCCGTCGCACGGGCCGTACGGGCCCAGCGGACCTGGTCCGCTCTCGCCCCCGCCGACCGGGCCCGGCTGCTGCGCCGCTTCGCGGACGTGGTCGACGCCCACACCGAGGAACTCGCCCGGCTGGAGGTCCGCGAGGCCGGCCACACCCTCGGCAACGCCCGCTGGGAGGCCGGCAACGCCCGCGACCTGCTGCTGTACGCGGCCGGCGGTGCCGAACGCCTGCTCGGCCGGCAGATCCCGGCACCCGGCGGCTGGAACGTCACCTTCCACGAACCGCTGGGTGTGGTCGGCGTGATCGCTCCCTGGAACTTCCCCATGCCGATCGCCGCCTGGGGCTCCTTCCCGGCACTCGCCGCGGGCAACGCCGTCGTCCTCAAACCCGCCGAGGCCACCCCGCTCACCGCCCTCCGCCTCGCCGCCCTGGCCCTGGACGCGGGCCTGCCCGAAGACGTGCTCCAGGTGCTGCCCGGCTACGGCACCACCGCCGGACGCGCCCTGGTGGACCACCCGGACGTCGCCAAGATCGTGTTCACCGGCTCCACCCGCACCGGCCGCGAGGTCATGGAACGCTGCGCCCGCCTGGTCAAACCGGTCACCCTGGAACTCGGCGGCAAGAGCCCCAACATCGTCTTCGCCGACGCCGACCTCACCGCCGCCCTCGACCCGTTCTCCTTCCTCGACAACGCCGGCCAGGACTGCTGCGCCCGCACCCGCATCCTGGTCCAGGAGACCGTGCTGGAGGAGGCCACCGCCCTGCTCGCCGACGCGCTGGCCGCCGTGGCCGTCGGCGACCCGGCCGACGAGAAGACGCAGATGGGCCCGCTGATCTCGGCACGGCAACGCGAGCGGGTACGGTCCTGCGTCCCCGACGACGCCCCGGCCCTGCGCGGCAGCGCCCCCGACGGCCCCGGCTTCTGGTTCCCGCCGACGGTGCTCACCGGCGAGCGGCACGACAGCCGGGCGGCCCGCGAGGAGATCTTCGGCCCCGTCGCCGTCCTGCTGCCCTTCACCGACGAGCAGGACGCCGTCCGCCTCGCCAACGACACCCCCTACGGCCTGTCCGGCTCCATCTGGACCCGGGACGTCGGCCGCGCGCTGCGCGTCTCCCAGGCCGTCCGCGCGGGCAACCTGTCCGTGAACTCCCACTCCAGCGTCCGCTACTGGACCCCGTTCGGCGGCTTCAAGCAGTCCGGCCTCGGCCGCGAACTCGGCCCCGACGCCCTGACCGCCTTCACCGAGACCAAGAACGTCTTCATCAGCACGGAGGGCCCCGCACAGTGACCGACACCAGTGTCTGCCGCCGCCTGACCGGCCGTACCGCCGTCGTGACCGGAGCCGGCAGCGGCATCGGCCTCGCCACCGCCCGCCGCCTCGCCTCCGAAGGCGCGCACGTCGTCTGCGCGGACATCGACGAGACCCGCGGCAAGGCCGCCGCCGAGGAGGTGGGCGGACTCTTCGTCAGGACCGACGTCACCGACCCCGAGCAGGTGGAGGCGCTGTTCAGGACGGCCCACGACACCTACGGCAGTGTGGATGTCGCCTTCAACAACGCCGGCATCTCCCCGCCCGACGACGACTCCATCCTGGAGACCGGCCTGGAGGCCTGGAAGCGCGTCCAGGAGGTCAACCTCACCTCCGTCTACCTGTGCTGCAAGGCCGCCCTCCCCTACATGCGGCGCCAGGGCAAGGGCTCCATCATCAACACCGCGTCCTTCGTGGCCCGGATGGGCGCGGCCACCAGCCAGATCTCGTACACCGCGTCCAAGGGCGGAGTCCTCGCCCTGTCCCGGGAACTCGGCGTGCAGTTCGCCCGGGAGGGCATCCGGGTCAACGCCCTGTGCCCCGGCCCGGTCAACACCCCGCTGCTCCGGGAACTGTTCGCCAAGGACCCCGAGCGGGCCGCGCGCCGCCTGGTGCACATCCCCGCCGGCCGGTTCGCCGAGGCCGAGGAGATCGCCGCCGCCGTCGCCTTCCTGGCCAGCGACGACTCCTCCTTCGTCAACGCCACCGACTTCCTGGTGGACGGCGGCCTCACCGGCGCCTACGTCACCCCCCTGTAGGAACGCTCACAGGAAGGTGTGCCCCTCGCCCCGGTAGGTCGGCACGGTCGCGGTCACCGTGTCCCCCTCGATCAGGTGCAGCGCCTCGAACCGCTCGCACAACTCGCCCGCCTTGGCGTGCCGGAACCACACCTTGTCGCCGATGAGCAGGTCGTCGGCGGGCGAGCCGAGCAGCGGGGTCTGCACCTCCCCGGGCCCCTCCTGCGGGTCGTAGCGCAGCCCCTCGGGCAGATGCGGCACCGGCAGCCGGTCGGGGCCGGCGGCACCGGAGGCCGGATAGCCGCCGCCCAGCACGGTCACCACCCCCACAGCGGGCCGCCGGACCACGGGCTGGGCGAACAGGGCGGCCGGACGGCCGGTGAAGGAGGTGTAGTTGTCGAACAGGCGCGGCACGAACAGCCCCGAACCGGCGCCTATCTCCGTGACCGCGTCCTCGGCGGCGGTGTGCTGCACGCTGCCGGTCCCGCCGCCGTTGACGAACTCCAGGTCCGGGGCGACGGCCCGCACCGCCCGGACGACCGCGGCCCGCCGTTCGGCCAGCTCCCGCCGGGCGGCGGCCTGCATCAGCCGGACCGCCCGGGACCGCAGCGGCCGGCCCGCGACCGCGTCCCCGACCCCGGCGACATGCCCCTCGTACGCCATGATTCCCACCAGCCGGAAACCCGGCCGCCGGGCCACCGAGCGGGCCAGCTCGGCCAGTTGGGCGGGGGAGTGCAGCGGCGAGCGCCGGGCGCCGATCCGCACCCGGCCGCCCAGCAGCCGTAGCGAGGTGTCCAACTCCAGGCACACCCGGACGACTTCGCGCCCGCCGTCGCGAGCGGCGTCGATGAGGTCCAGGTGCGCCGGGTCGTCGATCATCACGGTGACGGCACCGGCGAGCTTCGGATCGGCGGTCAGCTCGGCGAAGCGGGCCCGGTCGGCGGACGGATAGGCCAGCAGGACGTCCTCGAACCCCGACCGCGCCAGCCACAGTGACTCGGCCAGGGTGAACGACATGACGCCCCGGAAACCGTCCCTGGCCAGGACCCGCTCCAACAGGGCCCGGCAGCGCACCGACTTGCTGGCGACCCGGACCGGCTTGCCCCCGGCCCGGCGCAGCAGGTCGTCCGCGTTGGCGTCGAACGCGTCCAGGTCCACGATCGCGAGGGGGGCGTCGAGATGGGCGGTGGCCCGGTCGTAACGGGCGCGGGCGGCGGCAGGCGCAGTCATGGCGGAAGCCTGCCAGAGAGGATTATCGCAGGGTAGGGGGACGTTCCGGGCAGATGCCCCGGGCCCGCGGACCGGTTCCGTCCCGGCCCGCGGCAAGCCGTAGAGTGACGCGCACGTACGGCGGACCGCGCCCGGCGCTCCAGGCGGACCGGGATGCCCGTCCTGCCGTACGGGTATGCGTGCCCGGGTGGGGCCTGCGCACCGGGCGCGGCCGGACGGCAGCCGGCCCGCGTACGAGGAAGACGGCCCGGGCACGAGGAAACGGGGGGTGCATTGAGCACGGAAGCGCGGCACACCCCCGTACCGCCCCGCCCCTCGGCCCCGCCGCCCGCCACGGGCACCGCGCGCCCCGACGGCGGGGCGGCCGGTACGGCCCCGCGTCCCGCCGCCGGCCTCGACGACGAACCGTCGGTCTTCACCCCGCGCGCCGCCCGGCCCCCGCGTCCTCCGGCGGTGCCCGAGGTCCCCGCCCCGGTGAGCCCGCCCCCGCCGCCCGCGTCCGCCCGCTTTCCCGACGCGCCGCCGAGCGCGGGGGCCGGTGCGGGCCGTGCCGGCGACGGACTCCAGGCGCCGGGCGCGCGGTCCGGCCGGCCGGTAGCTCCCGGGCGGACGCCCGCGGGGACGGGCGGGACGAGCACCTCGCGGACCGCTCCCGCGGCCCCTGCCGGACCTGCCGCGCAGCCGGCCCGCGCGGCGGGGACCGGGCCGCGGACCGGCGACGGGCCGCCCCGGCCGGGCGCTCCGGCCGAGCCGGGGCCGGAGACGACCGCGCGGCCGGTGACGGGCATGGGGTGGGATCCGCCGGCGGCCGGTGGGTCCGGGCGTCCTGGTGGGTCCGGCGTCCCGGTCGAGTCTGGGTCGGAGACGACCGCGCGGCTGCGGCCTGTTCCGCCGGTGTCCGGTGGTGGTGCGGGGGCCGGGGGGCCGGTGTCCGGTGCCGGGGCCTGGGGTCCGCCGGCGGCCGGTGGGTCCGGGCGTCCTGGTGTGCCTGGTGTTCCGGTCGAGTCTGGGTCGGAGACGACCGCGCGGCTGCGGCCTGTTCCGCCGGTGTCCGGTGGTGGTGCGGGGGCCGGGGGGCCGGTGTCCGGTGCCGGGGCCTGGGGTCCGCCGGCGGCCGGTGGGTCCGGGCGTCCTGGTGGGTCCGGCGCCGGCCGCTCCTGGAGTGCCGGCCCGGCCGGCCGGCCCCTCGTGTCGTTCGCGGAGCCCGAACTGTCCGGCGCGCACACCCGCCCCCGGGTGGGACCGCGCACCGCCGCTGCCGCCACCTGCCTCGTGCTCGGCCTCGGCCTCGTCGGCGGGGCCGCCGTCGGCAGCCGGCTCACCGGGGGCGGCGACGACGCCGCCGCCCGCACCGCGTACAGCGCCGCCGGCGCGCTCTGGCACAGCGTGCCCGTGGACCGGATTTTCCCGCCCACCGTGCGGGGCACCGGCGCCGGCCCCGGCGGAGCCGACCGCACCTGGACCCGTATCGCCGTCGCCCCGGACGGCGGCTGCGCCCACGCCTTCGACCCGCTGCTGGCCCGGACCCTCGCCCCGGCCGGCTGCCGGCGACTGCTGCGCGCCACCTACACCGACGCCACCCAGAGCCACGTCACCACCGTCGGCCTGCTGTTCACCGAGGCCGACCCCGCCGCCATGTCCGCGCTCGCCGCCCGCTTCCGCGCCGAGCGCCTGGACCGGCGCGTCGACCTGATGCCCCGGCCGTACGCCGCCGCGGGGACGGCCGCCGCCGGTTTCGGCGACCGGCAGCGGGCATCCTGGACCATCTCCGTCCTCACCGACGCCCCCGTCGTGGCGTACGCCGTCTCCGGCTGGGCCGACGGCCGTACCGTCGACGCCCCCCAGCCCGCCGCCGACGCCGTCCGGACCGGCGCCGCCACCGCACCGGCCCAGGCCGGCCTCGGCAACGAGGCCAAGGGCCTGGCCGACCGCATCGAACGGCGGCTGCGCAAGACCATCGGCACGGCCACGGAGAAGTCCGCATGACCCGATCGACCGGCGGGCGCCACGGGGCCCTCGCCGCCGCGGCGAGCCTGCTGCTCACCGCCTCCCTCGCCCTGCTGCCCGCCACCACCGCCCACGCCGACGGCCTGCGCGCCCAGCAGTGGGCCCTGTCCGCGCTCCACCTGGACGCGGCCTGGCAGACCACCAAGGGCCGGGGCATCACCGTCGCCGTCCTGGACACCGGCGTGGAGCCGGACCACCCCGACCTCGCCGGGAACGTACTGCCCGGCAAGGACATGATCGGCTTCGGCGCCGGACCCGGCCAGCGCCTGTGGGCCCGGCACGGCACCGCCATGGCCGGCATCATCGCCGGGCACGGCCACGGCCCCGGCCGTGCCGACGGCGTCCTGGGCGTGGCCCCGGAGGCGAAGATCCTGCCGGTCCGCGTGATCCTGGAGGACGGCGACCCCGCCCGCACCAAGGCCCGCACCACCCGCGGCACCGCCCTCGCCGACGGCATCCGCTGGGCCGCCGACCACGGCGCCGACGTCATCAACCTCTCCCTCGGCGACGACTCCGACTCGGCCCACCCCGAAGCCGGCGAGGACGAGGCCGTGCAGTACGCCCTGACGAAGGGCGTGGTCGTCGTCGCCTCCGCGGGCAACGGCGGCGACAAGGGCGACCACGTCTCCTACCCGGCCGCCTACCCGGGCGTCATCGCCGCCACCGCCGTCGACAAGTACGGCACCCGCGCCGCCTTCTCCACCCGCCGCTGGTACGCGGCCGTCAGCGCGCCCGGCGTCGATGTCGTCATCGCCGACCCCGACCACAAGTACTACGCCGGCTGGGGCACGAGCGCGGCCTCCGCCTTCGTCTCCGGAGCGGCGGCCCTGATCCGCTCGGCCCACCCGGACCTCGTCCCGGCCCAGATCAAGAAGCTGCTGGAGGACACCGCGCGGGACGCCCCGGCCGGCGGCCGGGACGACTCCCGGGGCTTCGGCATGATCGACCCGGCGGCCGCGCTGAAGGCCGCCGCCCGCCTCGAGCCGCGCCGCCTGCGCGCCGCGGCGTACGGCGAGAGGTACTTCGGCCCCGGCCCGGACACGCCCAGGACCGCCGGCGGCACCGCCGACTGGGCGGCGCCCCTGGCCGGCGGCGTGGGCGCGGTCCTGCTGGCGGCGGCCGGGACGATCCTCTGGCGAACCCGCAGACACCCGCGCTGAGCCTCCGCCACCCGGCGACGCCTCCCGCGTGGCCCGCGCGGGAGGAGAGGACACGGGCGGACACGGGCACCGGATCGCGCGCCGGCCCTCGCACCGGGGCAGCCGCTCCCGTCCCCCTGTCCTCGCCGCCCCCTCACCCGGCCGGGGCCGCCGACGCCCCGCGGTCGCGAGATGGGTCCCCGGCCCGGCGGCCGGGTCCCGGCCCGCCCCCGATAGGGTCGACGACCGTGGCGAACAAGAACATTCCCGACCCCGGCTTCTCCGACGACGACGGCTCCGCCGACCCCCGGCTGAGCGCCGCGCTCGCCGCCTGGGCCGAGGACCGCAGTGCCCTCGGGCCCGTCCTGGAGGCGCTCAAGGGCGCCCGTCTGCTGGTCCCCGTCGTCGCCGTGCTCGGCGAGGTGGAGGAGGACGAGAACGGGCTGCGCCGCGAGAAGACCAGCGACATGGCCGTCCCCACGCTGAAGGCGGGCGACCGCACCGCGCTGCCCGCCTTCACCTCCACCGACTCCCTGGCCCGCTGGGACCCCGCGGCGCGTCCGGTCGCCGTCCCCCTGCACCAGGCGCTGCAGGCCGCCGCGCACGAGAAGGCCGACACGGTCGTGCTGGACCTCGCCGGACCGGTGCCCTTCGAGCTGACCGGCCCGGCGCTGCTCGCCCTCGCCGAGGGCCGCACCAGTACCGACCCGCTCGCCGACCCGGCCGTGGTGGGGGCCGTCCGTACGGCGGTGGCGGCGGAACCCGCCGTGCTGCGCGCCCACCTCGGCCCCGGACGGGCCGACGGCACCCTCGCCCTCGTCCTCGACCCGGCCGCGCCGCCCGCCGAGGCCGCCCGGGCGGTCGCCGCGCGGCTCGCCGCCGACGAGACACTGCGGGCCCGCCTGGTGCGCGGCCTCGACCTGGCACTGCTGCCGGCCGGGACCACGCCTCCGGGCGAGCCCTTGTACGTGCGGGAATGAGCCCGCCGCGCGAGGCGGCGGGGGCGACGGGTCAGCCGTAGACCGGGCCGGTGTACTTCTCGCCCGGGCCCTGGCCCGGCTCGTCCGGGACGACCGACGCCTCGCGGAACGCCAGCTGGAGCGACTTCAGGCCGTCGCGCAGCGGGGCCGCGTGGAAGGAACTGATCTCGGTCGCGCTCGCGTCCAGCAGACCGGCGAGCGCGGTGATCAGCTTGCGGGCCTCGTCCAGGTCCTTGTACTTGTCGCCCTCCTCGCTCAGCCCGAGCTTCACGGCGGCGGCGCTCATCAGGTTGACGGCGACCGTCACGATCACCTCGACGGCGGGGACCTCGGCGATGTCCCGGGTCATCGCGTCGAAGTCGGGGGACTCAGGAGGGGTGTCACTCATGCCCCACACGATAGGCCCCGCCGGACGCGGCCCGGCCCGCGGGAGCCCGCCCCGCGGGGGCCGTGCGCACGGTTTGGCACCCTCTGCGGCAACCCTGTAGTCTGGGGGAAACGACCGGCCGGACACCTGCGTGTTCGGCCCACAAGTGGAGGCTCCGATCTCCCACCTGCTCCGTCCTCCGGGACGGCGGGTCCGGTCAGGTGACCGCCATCGTTCCGTACGGGCGATGGAGTCGCCCGAAGCGCGCCCCGCGACATCGCGGCGGTGCTCCGGATGTATGGGAGCCCCGCATGTGATCGTCCGGGGCATTTTTGCTGCTTCGGCGCGGTTAGGTCTAACGAACACAGACGTTACGCGGCTGTCCGCCAGACCGCCGCGTGGTGCTACCGAGGAGGATCCATCAGCGCCGAGCCCCGCATCAACGACCGGATTCGCGTTCCCGAGGTGCGACTTGTCGGTCCCAGTGGCGAGCAGGTCGGCATCGTGCCGCTCGCGAAGGCACTGGAGCTTGCGCAGGAGTACGACCTGGACCTGGTCGAGGTCGCGGCGAACGCCCGTCCGCCCGTGTGCAAGCTCATGGACTACGGGAAGTTCAAGTACGAGTCGGCCATGAAGGCCCGTGAGGCGCGCAAGAACCAGGCGCACACGGTCATCAAGGAGATGAAGCTCCGGCCGAAGATCGACCCGCACGACTATGACACCAAGAAGGGTCACGTCGTCCGGTTCCTCAAGCAGGGCGACAAGGTCAAGATCACGATCATGTTCCGTGGCCGTGAGCAGTCCCGCCCCGAGCTGGGCTACCGACTGCTGCAGCGGCTCGCGGAGGACGTCCAGGACCTCGGTTTCGTCGAGTCGAACCCGAAGCAGGACGGCCGGAACATGATCATGGTCCTCGGTCCGCACAAGAAGAAGACCGAGGCGATGGCCGAGGCCCGTCAGGCGCAGGAGGCCCGCAAGGCCGAGGCGAAGGCGAACCCCGGCAAGTCGCAGAACCCTGCCGAGGCCGAGGCGCCGTCCGAGGCTCCGTCCGAGGAGCCGGCCGAGGCGTGATCCCCGGGGGATGTGCATCCTGTACGTCCCCGAGGATGTAACCGATAGAAGAGAGCGACGCTCCACCGTGCCCGGTTTCCACGACCGGGCACCGGAGCGCCACCGACGAGGAGATAACGGCGCTATGCCGAAGAACAAGTCGCACAGCGGTGCCAGCAAGCGCTTCAAGGTCACCGGCTCCGGCAAGGTGCTCCGTGAGCGCGCCGGCAAGCGCCACCTGCTCGAGCACAAGTCGTCCCGCGTCACGCGTCGCCTCACCGGCAACGCCGAGATGGCCCCGGGCGACGCCGCGAAGATCAAGAAGCTTCTCGGCAAGTGACGCCGCGGCGCCCTGTGAGCGCCGTGCGTCTGGACCGGGACCGAATCGTTTCCGGGTCGTGTGAGGACCCCCACGACCCCGCTACAAGGAGTTAAAAAGTGGCACGCGTCAAGCGGGCAGTCAACGCCCACAAGAAGCGCCGGGCGATCCTGGAGCAGGCCTCCGGCTACCGCGGTCAGCGTTCGCGCCTGTACCGCAAGGCCAAGGAGCAGGTCACCCACTCGCTGGTCTACAACTACAACGACCGCAAGAAGCGCAAGGGCGACTTCCGTCAGCTGTGGATCCAGCGCATCAACGCCGCTGCCCGCGCCAACGGCATCACCTACAACCGCTTCATCCAGGGTCTGAAGGCCGCGAACGTCGAGGTCGACCGCAAGATCCTGGCCGAGCTGGCCGTGAACGACGCGAACGCCTTCGCGGCGCTCGTCGAGGTCGCGCAGAAGGCGCTGCCGTCGGACGTCAACGCCCCCAAGGCCGCGTGACGCTGCGCTGGCTCTAGCCGACGCTCACTTCGGGACCCGCAGGCTGCATAGCTTGCGGGTCCTGTTGTTGGGGCCCGTCGCGAGTCGTCCGGCCGCGGGCCCGTCGTGGTCGCTCGCGCAGTTCCCCGCGCCCCTTGGGGCGCCGTGCAACAGAACTCATCCGAAGGTGAAGAACAACATGCCCCCCGTCAGCCCCGAGCTGATCTCCTCCCGGTCCGCGCGTGTCTCGGCTGCTCGGCGGCTTGCCAAGCGGAACTTCCGGGGGAAGGACCGGCTGTTCCTCGCCGAGGGGCCGCAGGCCGTGCGGGAGGCCGCCGGGCACCGGGGGGCCGACGGCGGCGCGACGCTCGTGGAACTGTTCGCCACCGTCGAGGCCGCCGAGCGGTACGCCGACATCGTCGGGGAGGCGCGGGACGCCGGCGCCCGGGTGCACCTGGCCTCCGAGGAGGTCATCGCCGAGATCTCCACCACCGTCACCCCGCAGGGCCTGGTAGGGGTCTGCCGCTTCCTGGACACCCCTTTCGAGGAGATCCTCGCCGCCCGGCCGAAGCTGGTCGCCGTCCTCGCCCACGTGCGCGACCCCGGCAACGCCGGCACCGTGCTGCGCTGCGCCGACGCCGCCGGCGCGGACGCCGTGATCCTCACCGACGCCTCCGTGGACCTGTACAACCCCAAGGCCGTACGGGCCTCCGTCGGCTCCCACTTCCACCTGCCCGTCGCCGTCGGCGTGCCCGTCGAGCGGGCCGTGGCCGGTCTGAGGGAGGCCGGGGTGCGCATCCTGGCCGCCGACGGGGCCGGCGACCGCGACCTGGACGAGGAACTGGACAAGGGCACCATGGGCGGGCCCACCGCCTGGGTGTTCGGCAACGAGGCATGGGGGCTGCCGGAGGAGACCAGGGCCCTCGCCGACGCCGTGGTACGCGTCCCCATCCACGGCAGGGCCGAGAGCCTGAACCTCGCCACGGCCGCCGCTGTATGCCTGTACGCGTCGGCCCGTGCACAGCGCGCCTCCGGAGGGTGCCGCTCCGTCACCGAGAGCGAGTAGGGTGACCAGCGCGGGGCCCTGCGCCGTCTGAGAGGTGGGGTACGGGGATGAGTGTGGCCGGCACGAGCACCGCGCCGGACGAGGGACGGGACGAACGGGACACACCCGTGCCCCGGCCGGGCGGACACCGGGACCTCGACCCGGACGAGCTGCCCGACGGCCTGGTCATCGCCGACGAACAAGGCCGCGTGACCTGTTTCAACGCCGCGGCCGGGCGCATCACCGGGGTGCCGCCCGCCGAGGCCCTCGGGCAGCCGCTGGAGATGGCGCTGCCATTAGAGGACCTGGAGGGGCGCCGCTGGTGGCAGCTCACCGACCCCTACGGCGGACTGGCCGTCCGGGTCCGGCAGCCGGAGCGCAACCTGCTGCTGCCGGGCGGCCGGGAGGTGCTGGTCACCGCCCGCTACGTGCGCGACGAACCGCTGGGGCCGGTGCGGTCCGTGGTCGTCTCCCTCCGGGACACCGAGGCCCGCCGCCGCACCGAGCGCAGCCACGCCGAGCTGATCGCCACCGTCGCCCACGAACTGCGCTCCCCGCTGACCTCCGTGAAGGGCTTCACCGCCACCCTGCTCGCCAAGTGGGAACGCTTCACCGACGACCAGAAACGGCTCATGCTGGAGACCGTCGACGCCGACGCCGACCGGGTCACCCGGCTCATCGCCGAACTGCTGGACATCTCCCGCATCGACTCCGGGCGCCTCGAGGTCCGCCGCCAGCCCGTGGACATCGGTGCCGCCGTCTCCCGGCACATCCAGGCCTATGTGGCCGCCGGCCAGCCCGCCGAGCGCTTCCTGCTGCGCATCGAACAGCCGCTGCCCGCCCTGTGGGCCGACCCCGACAAGATCGACCAGGTGCTCAGCAACCTCATCGAAAATGCCGTGCGGCACGGCGAGGGAACCGTCACCATTGACGTCACGCCCTCGGCGTCCCCGCGCGAGGGCGAGGAAACCGGCACATCGGTCACGGTGAGCGACGAAGGGCCCGGCATCCCGGAGGAGTCCATGAACCGCGTCTTCACCCGCTTCTGGCGGGGCAGCAAGCGCGGCGGCACCGGACTCGGGCTGTACATCGTCAAGGGCATCGTGGAGGCCCACGGCGGCACCATCACCGTCGGCCGCGCCCAGCGCGGCGGCGCCGAGTTCCGGTTTACCCTGCCCGTGGCGGCCCCGGCGTATCTCGCCTGACGGCCCACGGGCCCTTCGTCCATCCGCGCCCCGTTAGACTCGGCCTTTGGCACCTTTGTGTCCTTCACGCGGCCCTCGCGAGTCGGTGACGGGGACCATCCGCCAGCTAATTCGGAAGCACGGGAAGAGATGTCGGCACCCAATAAGTCGTACGACCCTGTAGAGGTCGAGGCGTTGAAACCGGAAGAGATCGAGCGCATGCGGGACGAGGCGCTCGCCGCCTTCGCCGCCGCGGACTCCCTCGACGCGCTCCACGAGGCCAAGGTCGCCCACACCGGCCCCGCCTCCCCGCTGGCCCTCGCCAACCGCGAGATCGGCGCCCTGCCCCCGCACGCCAAGGCCGAGGCCGGCAAGCGCGTCGGCATGGCCCGCGGCGCCGTCAACAAGGGGCTCGCCGCCCGCCAGGCCGAGCTGGAGGCCGAGCGCGACGCCCGGGTGCTGGTCGAGGAGGACGTCGACGTCACGCTGCCGTACGACCGCGTCCCGGCCGGCGCCCGCCACCCCCTCACCACGCTCTCCGAGCGCATCGAGGACATCTTCGTGGCCATGGGCTACGAGGTCGCCGAGGGCCCGCAGGCCGAGGCGGAGTGGTTCAACTTCGACGCGCTCAACATCGGCCCGGACCACCCGGCCCGCGGCGAGGCCGACACCTTCTTCGTCCAGGGCCCGGACGGCGGCGCCGAGTCCGGTGTGGTGCTGCGCACCCACACCTCGCCCGTGCAGATCCGCTCCCTGCTCGACCGCGAACCGCCGGTCTACGTGATCTGCCCCGGCCGCGTGTACCGCACCGACGAGCTGGACGCCACCCACACCCCGGTCTTCCACCAGGTCGAGCTGCTCGCCGTGGACGAGGGCCTGACCATGGCCGACCTCAAGGGCACCCTGGACCACATGGTCCAGTCCCTGTTCGGCGCGGGCATGAAGACCCGGCTGCGGCCGAACTTCTTCCCCTTCACCGAGCCGAGCGCCGAGATGGACATGCTCTGCTACGTCTGCAAGGGCGACTCCGTCGGCAACCCCGACCGCCCCTGCCGCACCTGCTCGTCCGAGGGCTGGATCGAGCTGGGCGGCTGCGGCATGGTCAACCCGCGGGTGCTCACCGCCTGCGGCGTCGACCCGGAGAAGTACAGCGGCTTCGCCTTCGGGTTCGGCATCGAGCGGATGCTGATGTTCCGCCACAACGTCGAGGACATGCGAGACATGGTCGAGGGTGACGTCCGGTTCACCCGGCCGTTCGGGATGGAGATCTGATGCGGGTCCCGCTTTCTTGGCTGCGGGAGTACGTCGACCTGCCGGCGACGGAGACCGGCCGCGACGTCCAGGCCAAGCTCATTTCGGCCGGCCTGGAGGTCGAGACCGTCGAACAGCTCGGCGCCGACCTCAAGGGCCCGCTGGTCGTCGGCCAGGTGCTGACCATCGAGGAGCTGGAGGGCTTCAAGAAGCCGATCCGCTTCTGCACCGTCGACGTCGGCCAGGCCAACGGCACCGGTGAGCCCCAGGAGATCGTCTGCGGCGCCCGCAACTTCGCGGTCGGCGACAAGGTCGTCGTGGTCCTGCCCGGCGCCACCCTGCCCGGCGGCTTCTCCATCGCCGCCCGCAAGACCTACGGCAAGGTCTCGCACGGCATGATCTGCTCCGGCGACGAGCTGGGCATGGGCGACGACGGCACCCACGGCATCATCGTGCTGCCGCCGGAGACCGAGGTCGGCAAGGACGCCATCGAGCTGCTGGAGCTGGTCGACGAGGTCCTGGACATCGCCGTCACCGCCAACCGCGGCGACTGCCTGTCCATCCGCGGCGTGGCCCGCGAGACCGCCATCGCCTACGGCCTGCCGCTGCGCGACCCGGCCCTGATCGACGTACCGGCCCCGAACGCCTTCGGCTACCCGGTCCAGGTCTCCGAGCCGTACGGCTGCGACCGCTTCACCGCCCGCACGGTCACCGGACTGCGCCCCGAGGCGCGCTCGCCGATCTGGCTCCAGCGCCGGCTGCAGAAGGTCGGCATGCGCCCGATCTCGCTCGCCGTGGACATCACGAACTACGTGATGATGGAGCTGGGCCAGCCGCTGCACGCCTACGACCGGAAGCTGGTCCAGGGCACCATCGGCGTGCGCCGCGCGGAGGAGGGCGAGAAGCTCGTCACCCTCGACGGCGTGGAGCGCACCCTGCACGCCGAGGACCTGGTCATCACCGACGAGCGCGGCCCGATCGGCCTCGCCGGCGTGATGGGAGGCGCCCACACGGAGATCGCCGACCACGAGGACGTGGAGAACGCGACGACCGAGGTGGTCATCGAGGCCGCCCACTTCGACGCCGTCGCCGTCGCCCGTACGGCCCGCCGGCACAAGCTGCTCTCCGAGGCGTCCCGGCGCTTCGAGCGCGGTGTCGACCCGCAGGCCGCCGCCGCGGCCGCGCAGCGCACCGTCGACCTGCTGGTCCTGCTCGCGGGCGGCACGGCGGAGGCCGGTGTCACCGAGGTCATCGCGCCCTCGGCGCCGCACACCGTCACCATCCCGGCCGACCACCCGGACAAGGTCGCGGGCGTCACCTACGGCCGTGAGACGGTCGTCCGCCGCCTCCAGGAGGTCGGCTGCGACGTCTACGGACAGGACGAGCTGATCGTCACCGTCCCGTCCTGGCGGCCCGACCTGGCCGACCCGAACGACCTCGCCGAGGAGGTCATCCGCCTGGAGGGCTACGAGAACCTGCCCTCCACGCTGCCCAAGCCGCCCTCCGGCCGGGGCCTGACCCACCGTCAGCGGCTGCACCGCCGGGCCGGCCGCGCGCTGGCCGGCGCCGGGTACGTCGAGGCGCCGAACTACCCCTTCGTCAGCGAGCAGGTCTTCGACCAGCTCGGGCTGGCGGCCGACGACCCGGCCCGCCGGGTCGTCAAGCTGGTCAACCCGCTCAGCGACGAGGAGCCCGCACTGCGCACCTCGCTGCTGCCGGGCCTGCTCGGCGCCCTGCGGCGCAACGCGGGCCGGGGCGCGCACGACCTGGCGCTGTTCGAGACCGGCCTGGTCTTCCACCCGCGCGAGGAGAACCGTGCCGCCGCGCACCTGCCCGTCGACCGGCGGCCCACCGACGAGGAGATCGCCGCGCTGAACGCCGTGCTGCCCGAGCAGCCGCGGCACGCGGCCGTCGTCCTGGCCGGGGCGCGCGAGCAGGCCGGCTGGTGGGGCAAGGGCCGCCCGGCGGACTGGGCCGACGCCGTCGAGGCGGCGCGCGCCCTGGCCCGCGAGGCCGGCGCGGAACTGGTCGTGCGCAAGGGCCAGTACGGCCCCTGGCACCCTGGCCGGTGCGCCGAGCTGGCCGTCGTCGTCGACGGCGCCGAGAAGGTCGTCGGCCACGCGGGCGAGCTGCACCCGCGGGTCCTGAAGACCCTGGGCCTGCCCGAGCGCACCTGCGCGATGGAGCTGGACCTGGACGCCCTGGAGGCGGCCGGCGACGGCGTGCCGCAGGCCCCGGGCATCTCCACGTTCCCGGTCGCCACGCAGGACGTCGCCCTCGTCGTCGACAAGCCCGTACCGGCCGCCGAGGTCGAGGCGGCGCTGCGCGAGGGCGCGGGCGAACTGCTGGAGTCCATCCGGCTGTTCGACGTGTACGAGAACGCGGAGCAGCTTGGTGACGGCCGCAAGTCGCTCGCGTACGCGCTGCGGTTCCGGGCGGGCGACCGCACGCTGACCGTGGACGAGGCGTCCGCGGCCCGGGACGCGGCGGTCGCCCTCGCGGGCGAGCGGACCGGCGCGGTACTGCGCGGCTGAGCGCCACCTCCCCGTCCGAGCCGCATAAATGCGACTCGGACGGGGTGAAGCTCACTCATTCGAGTGGGAACCCAAGGTGATCCGGTCCGCCCGGAGCCTGGGCTCGACAGAATCGGACCGGCCTTTCGGGGCCGGTCCGTCTGCTCTGTCAGGCTCACACGGGGGACCACAGCATGATCCGCATCAAGGCACGGGCGCCCACCGGGCGGGCAACCCTCCTGCCCACGGTCTGGGGAGCCGTCGCGGTCGGCTACAAGGTGGGCTGCCCGCTCGCCCAGCAGAACGGGCTCGGGGCGCGCATCGTCACCAGCGCCGTCTTCTTCGCCGTCGGCACCGGCCTCGTCCTGCATGTCCGCCGCACCCTGCTCCGGGAACTGCGCATCGCCCGCCGGGTCGCGCGGGCCGCGCAGAGCGTCGTCCTGCGTCCACCGCCCCCGCGTCTGGACGGGATCGCCGTCGCCGCCGCCCAGCTCTCCGCCGACCGGGGCGCGAGTGTGGGCGGCGATCTGTACGAGGCCCTCGCCACCGAGCACGGCGTCCGCGTGGTGATGGGGGACGTGCGGGGCCACGGTCTGGCCGCCCTCGGCACCGTCGCCGCCCTGCTCGGCAGCTTCCGCGAGGCCGCCCACGACGAGGCCGGCCTGGACCGGGTGCTGCGCCGGCTGGACCGCGCCCTCGCCCGCCACCTGCGCGAACGCGCCCGCGCCGAGCACCCGGCGCACGGCGGCGCGGAGCCGGACACCCCGGTCGCGGAGGAGTTCGTCACCGTACTGCTGCTGGAGATCGGCCGGGACGGCGAGGTGCGCGCCCTCAACTGCGGCCATCCGTGGCCGTATCTGCTCAGCGGCACGACGGTCGGCCCCCTCTCGCACCTCGATCCGCTGCCGCCGCTCGGGCCGTTCCCCCTGCCGGCCGAGCTGACGGCCCGGTCCTGCGGCCGGCTGCTGCCGGGGGAGTCCCTGGTGCTGTTCACGGACGGGGCCGAGGAGGCCCGGGACGCGCGGGGGCGCCTCTTCCCGCTCCCGGAGGTGCTGGCGGACGCGGTGCGCGAGCAGCCGGCCACCCCGCGGAGAGTCCTGCGCACGGTCTTCCGCGCCCTCCTCGCCCACACGGGCGGCACCCCCGACGACGATGTCGCCCTCCTGGTGCTGGGCAACGCGCGCGGGCGCACGCCCCGGCCGGCGGCCGCGGACGCCCCGTTCACACCCCGTGTGAACGCGGGGCCACTACGCTGAGCGCACCAGGCCACTCAGGGGACATCCCATGCAGCCCAACACTCTGCTCGACGCCATCCTGGACGAGGCGGGCATCTCGCACGCCGGTCTCGCCGCCCACGTCAACCAGGCGGGCCGCGCCCGCGGTCTCGCGCTGCGGTACGAACACACCGCCGTGGCCCGCTGGCTGAAGGGCCAGCGCCCCCGCGGCCAGGTGCCCGACCTGATCTGCGAGGTCCTCGCGGCCCGGCTGCAGCGACCGGTCACGCTGGACGACATCGGGCTCGGCGTGCCCGGCGGGCCGGGCAGCCCGCACGCCGGCTCGCTGGGCGGGTTCGTGGAGCGGGCCACCGCCCTGTGGCGGTCGGACGAACAGCAGCGGCCCCATGTGCTGGGCGTCCCCGCGGTCACCGGCACCCCGGCCGTGATGCCGGTGTGGGAGTGGGAGAACCCGCCCGAGGACATCGACGTCTCGCGGGGCGGCCGGCAGCGGGTCACCGCGGCCGACATCGAGGTGCTGCGCGCCGCCCGGGCGCACTACGAGCAGATGTACCGCAAGGCCGGCGGCATCGCCACCCGCACCCGGATCGTCGGCTTCCTCAACGCCGAGGCGGCGCCGCTGCTGCGGGGCAGCTACCCCGACGCCACCGGCCGCCAACTGCACCGGGCCACCGGCGCCCTGGTGGCGATCGCGGGCATCTGCGCGTACGACTCCGACGCCCACGGCCTCGCCCAGCGCTACTTCCACCAGGCGCTGCGCCTCGCCAAGGCCAGCGGGGACCGCGGGCTGGGAGCCTATGTCATCGCGCTGCTGGTCAACCAGTCGCTGTTCATGCGGGAGTACCGGCAGGCCGTCGCCTTCGCCGAGGCCGCGCTGCGCACCGCCGGCCGGCACATCACCCCGGCGCTCGCCTCCGATCTGTACGCGATGCAGGCCAAGGCGTACGCCCACCTCGGCGACAGCGCCGGCGCGCTGGCCCGCATCCGGCGCGCGGAGACGGCGGCCGAGCGGATCCGGCGCGGCCACGAGCCCGACGAGACCGGGTATGTGCAGCCCGGGCTGGTCAATGTGCAGGTCGCCGAGGCGCTGCTCAGCCTCGGTGACCTGACCGGTGCCCGGGAGCACGCGGCGACGGCCGTCGGCACCCCCGCCCACGACCGGGGGCGGGTGCACCGGCTCGCCATGCTCAGCACCATCGAGCTGCGCCGGGGCAACGCCGACCAGGCGGTGGCCACCGCCGTGCAGATGGCGGAGCAGGCCCGCGGCACGGAGTCCCAGCGGCTGCGCGACCGGCTGCGCGCGGTGCGCGAACATCTGGTGCGGTGCGGCTCGGCCGGCACCGCCGAGGCCGCCGAACTCATCGACGGAGCGCTGCGCGTGCCGCTGTAAGGCCCACTGTGGGGTACACGGTCTCTGCTGCGATATTGCCACTCACCCGACGGAAGGTGGCATACCGTGCAGTGGACGAAACACTGTGAAAAAACCGTGTATGAGACCCGCTGGTTCCGTGTCAACCTCGCGGATGTCGAACTGCCGGACGGCCGGCACCTCGACCACTTCGTGATCCGGCTGCGGCCGGTGGCCGTGGCGACGATCGTCAACGAGGCGAACGAGGTGCTGCTGCTGTGGCGGCACCGCTTCATCACCGACAGCTGGGGCTGGGAGCTGGCGGCGGGCGTCGTCGAGGACGGCGAGGACATCGCGGGCGCCGCGGCCAGGGAACTGGAGGAGGAGACCGGCTGGCGACCGGGGCCCCTGCACCACTTGATGAGCGTGGAGCCGTCCAACGGCCTCACCGACGCCCGGCATCACGTGTACTGGTCCGACCGGGGCGAGTACGTCGGGCATCCCGTGGACGACTTCGAGTCGGACCGGCGGGAATGGGTCCCCCTCAAACTCGTCCCCGACCTCATCGCCCGTGGGGAGGTCCCGGCCGCCAACATGGCGGCCGCGTTACTTCTGCTGCACCACCTCAGGCTCGCCGAGGGCTAGTGGGCCGACAGCGCCTGCCAGAGCGTCACCACGAGCGCGCCGAGCGCGGTCAGCGCGGCGAGCGAGGGCAGCGGCCAGCGTGCGTGTTCCAGCGAGGCCATCCGGGAGTTCAGGTCGTCCAGTTCCTTGGCGGTCTCCTCGGTGCGGTGGCGCAGCAGCGCCAGTCCTCCCTCGACTCTGGCGTAGGCCACGTCGAGGCGGCGCCGTAACTCTGCGAGTTCTCCATGGACCACGGGATGCTCCGGTTCGGCGGTCACGGGTCCGCTCCTTTCGGTGGTCGAAATGAATGGTTCCGCATCCCTTGCATGCGCATGCTGAGTCAACTCGCCTGGTGGGCGCGTGGGGAGCGTGTGCGGCGGGCATCTGCGTGCCCGGCGCGCACACGGTGTGTGAAAGAGACGGGCCCGGCACCGTACTCCGGTGCCGGGCCCGTCGGGCGTCGCTCTTGGTAATCAGCCGTGGGTTCAGCCGTAGGTGTAGAAGCCCGACCCGGTCTTCCGGCCGAGCCGGCCCGCCTCCACCATGCGCTGGAGCAGCGGGGGAGCGGCGTACAGCGGCTCCTTGTACTCGGCGTACATCGAGTTGGCGATGGAGACGATGGTGTCCAGGCCGATCAGGTCGGACAGCTTCAGCGGGCCCATCGGGTGGGCGCAGCCCATCTCCATGCCGTTGTCGATGTCCTCGCGGCTCGCGATGCCGGACTCGAACATCCGGATCGCGGACAGCAGATAGGGCACCAGCAGCGCGTTCACCACGAACCCGGAGCGGTCCTGGGCGCGGATGGCGTGCTTGCCGAGCACCTTCTCGGCGAAGACCTGGGCGCGGCTGAGCGTGCCCTCGGAGGTGGTGAGCGCGGGGATCAGCTCGACGAGCTGCTGTACCGGGGCCGGGTTGAAGAAGTGGATGCCGACGACGTGGTCCGGGCGGGCGGTGGTCACCGCCAGCTTCACCAGCGGGATCGAGGAGGTGTTGGAGGCCAGGATGGCGTCCGGCCGGGTCACCACCTGGTCGAGCACCTGGAAGATCTCGGTCTTGACCTGCTCGTTCTCGACGACGGCCTCGATCACCAGGTCACGGTCGGAGAACTCGCCGAGGTCGGTGGTGAAGCTCAGCCGCGCCTGGGTGGCGTCCCGCTCGGCCTCGCTGATCTTGCCGCGCTCGGCGGCCTTGGCCAGGGAGTTGTACAGCCGGGTACGGCCGATCTCCAGGGCCTCGCCGGTGGTCTCGGCGACCTTCACGTCCAGTCCCGCACGGGCGCAAACCTCGGCGATGCCGGCGCCCATCTGGCCGCAGCCCACGACTCCGACGCGCTCGATGTCGGTCACATCGTCCCCTTCGCTGGTCTTCCGGCTGGCTGGCAGGATCTCCGGGTTCCGGCGCCTGCTCCGATCGTGCACGTTACCGCCAAGTATCGATGATCGATCGCCCGGGTGGGGTGCATCCTGGAGCGCGGAACGATCCGTGACCGAGCGGATCCACAGCGTACGGGGAGGTGCCCGGTGGTGTGTGTCTCACGGCGGACCCTCGCCCGCGCCGCGTTGTCCGTCCTGGCCACACCGGCCCCCGGGCCGGCCGCATCGCGGGCCGTCCCGGGAACACCGGGGGCCGCCGTTCCCCCTCCGGGCGCGACGCCGGCCGGGAGACCCGCTCCCGGCGTGCGGACCGCCGCCGCGGCGCCGGGCCCGCCCCGTCCGCCGCGGGCGCCCGCCGGGATGCGGGGCGTCTGGATCGCCACCGTCGCCAACCGGGACTGGCCCTCGCGGCCCGGCCTCCCGGCGGACCGGCAGCGGGCCGAGCTGACCGCCCACCTCGACCGCGCGGTCCGGTACCGGCTCAACACGGTGATCCTTCAGGTCCGCCCGGCCGCCGACGCGCTGTGGCCGTCGCCGTACGAGCCGTGGTCCGAGTGGCTCACCGGCACCCAGGGCCGCGACCCGGGCTGGGACCCGCTGGGCACGGCCGTCGAGGAGGCCCACGCCCGGGGCCTGGAACTGCACGCCTGGTTCAACCCGTACCGGGTCGCGAACCACACCGACCCCTCCCGGCTGGCCCCCTCCCACCCGGCCCGCAGGCACCCCGGCTGGGTGGTGCCGTACGGCGGCCGGCTGTACTACAACCCGGGGCTGCCCGAGGTCCGTGCCTTCGTGGAGCGGGCGATGCTGGACGCGGTCGCCCGCTATCCGGTCGACGCCGTCCACTTCGACGACTACTTCTACCCCTATCCGGTCGCCGGGCAGACCTTCGACGACGACGCGGCCTACGACCGTCACGGCGGGGCCTTCCCCGGCCGGGCCGCCTGGCGCCGGGACAACATCGACACCCTGGTGCGGGAGACGGCCGCGGGCATCCGCCGGGTCCGGCCCGGCACCCGGTTCGGGATCAGCCCCTTCGGCGTCTGGCGCAACGCCGACACCGACCCGCGCGGCTCGGAGACCCGGGCGGGCGTCCAGACGTACGACGACCTGTACGCGGACACCCGTACCTGGGTCCGCGAGCACTGGATCGACTACGTCGTCCCGCAGCTGTACTGGCACATCGGCCACGCCACGGCCGACTACGCGGCGCTCGCCGCCTGGTGGTCCGAGGCGGCCCGGGGTACAAAGACGCGGCTCTACCTGGGGGAAGCCCTGTACAAGGCGGGCGACGCCGGGCAGCCGTCGGCCTGGCAGGACCCGGTCGAGCTGTCCCGGCACCTCACCCTCGCCGCCCGGTACCCGCAGGTGCGCGGGCACGTCTTCTTCGCCGCGGCGGACGTGGCGGCCGACCCCGCCGGGGCGATGGCACGGGTGGTCGCCGACCACTACCGGGGGCCGGCGGGGCAACCGCGCTGACTACCGCTGTTGCTGCTCCCGCCCGTGCTTGACCTGGCAGTCGGGTCCGGGGGACATGATCGTCTCGTGTCCGTTCTCGGCGCGGACACGGTAGGGCGGGGTGCCGTCGGGGCCGAGGACCTCGACCACTTCCACGACATGGTCGTGTTGGCCGACCACCCTGCCGTGCTGGACCAGCCGGTCGCCCTTGGATGCGTGCATCTGACAGGCCTCCTCATGCTCACGACCGCTGCGTGACGGCGATGCACACGAGCACGGCCACGGCGGTCAGCGGTGCGGCCACCGTGAAGTGTTCGCCCAGCAGCAGCGCCGACCACACCAGTGTGAGCAGGGGCTGGGCCAACTGCAACTGACTGGCCCGAGGGATGCCGATGGCCGCCATGCCCCGGTACCAGACCACCAGGCCGGCGAACTGCGAGCCGAGGGCCACCCACAGCAGTCCGGCGATGCCGTGCCCGGTGAGGTGCACCGGCTCGTACGCCAGCGCCACCGCGGCGGCCGGCAGGCTGAGCGGCAGACACAGCACCAGGGCCCAGCCGATGACCTGCCAGCCCGGCATGACCCGGGCCAGCCGGCCGCCCTCGGTGTAACCGGCCGCGCACACCAGCAGCGCCGCGAAGAGACAGCCGTCGGCCGTGGTGAGCGCGCCGCCGCTCTGGGTGAGGGTGAAGGCGATCACGGCCGCCGCGCCCGCCACGGCCGCCAGCCAGAAGCGGCGGGAGGGCCGGGCGCCGGTGCGCAGGGCCGAGAACACGGCGGTGGTCAGCGGCAGCAGCCCCACCACCACGGCCGCGTGGGCGGTGGTGGACGTCTCCAGCGCGAGCGTGGTCAGCATCGGGAAGCCCAGCACCACGCCGGCGGCGACCACGGCCAGCCCGGCCAGCTGGCGGCGCGCCGGGAGCCGTACCCGCAGTGCCAGCAGACAGCCCCCGGCCACCACCGCGGCGAGGACCGCGCGCACCGCCACCAGCGACCACGGGCCGAAGCTCTCCAGGCCCCAGGCGGTCGAGGGGAAGGTCAGCGAGAAGGCGACCACGCCGAGACCGGCCTGGAGGGTGCCGGCGCCCCGCAGGTCCCCGGGGGCGGCGACTGCTATCGGGCTCGCGGCAGTAGCGCTACTCTGTGTTCTCATGCAGCAGCGTAGCAGCGTGGGGGAATTGGCGGAACAGCTCCGACGGGAGCTTGACCGCTACTCCCCTGGAGGAAAGCTCCCGTCGAGCCGGGCGCTGGTCGAGCGGTTCCGGGTCAGCCCGGTGACCGTCTCCCGGGCCCTCGCCCAGCTCGCCGCCGAGGGGCTGGTGGTCACCCGGCCCGGCGCCGGCGCCTTCCGGGCCCGGCCGCACCGCGCGGAGGGCCCCGCCGGGGACACCTCCTGGCAGGAGGTCGCCCTCAGCGCCGACGGCGCCGCCGACCTCGTCCCGCGCACGGTGGACGCCTCGGGCGTCACGGTCTCGCTCGCCGCCCCGCCGCCCGGGGTGCTGGAGTTCAGCGGCGGCTATCCGCATCCCTGTCTGCAACCGGAGCGGGCCATGGCGGCGGCCCTGGCCCGGGCCGGCCGGCGGCCCGGCGCCTGGGAGCGGCCGCCGCTGGAGGGGCTGCCCGAGCTGCGGGAGTGGTTCGCGCGCGGGATCGGCGGCGCCGTCACCGCCGCCGAGGTGCTGATCGCCGCGGGCGGCCAGGCGGCGCTGGCCACCGCGCTGCGCGCGCTCGCCCCGCCCGGCGCGCCGGTGCTGGTGGAGTCGCCCACCTACCCGGGCATGCTCGCCCTCGCCCGCGCGGCCGGCCTGCGGCCCGTCCCGGTGCCCGTGGACCCCGACGGGGTGCGCCCCGACCTGCTCGCGGACGCCTTCCGCGCCACCGGCGCCCGGGTCTTCGTCTGCCAGCCGCTGTTCCAGAACCCGACCGGTGCCGTGCTGGCCCCCGCCCGGCGCGCCGAGGTGCTGCGCATCGCCCGCGCGGCCGGCGCGTTCGTCGTCGAGGACGACTTCGTGCGCCGTCTCGTGCACGCCGACGCCGGACCGCTGCCCCGCCCGCTCGCCGCCGACGACCCGGACGGCGTGGTGGTGCACGTCGGCTCGCTCACCAAGGCGACCTCGCCCAGCTTCCGGGTGAGCGCGCTGGCCGCGCGCGGGCCAGTGCTGGAACGCCTGCGCGCGATCCAGGTCGTGGACAGCTTCTTCGTGCCCCGCCCGCTCCAGGAGGCCGCCCTCGAACTCGTCGGCTCCCCGGCCTGGCCGCGCCATCTGCGGGCGCTGTCGGCCGAGCTGAAGACCCGCCGCGACGCCATGACCGGCGCGCTCGCCCGGGAACTGCCCGAGCCGGCCCTGCCGCACATCCCGGCCGGCGGGTACCACCTGTGGCTGCGGCTGCCCGAGGGCGTGGACGAGGCCGCGCTGACCGCGGCGGCGCTCCGCGCGGGCGTCGCCCTCACCCCGGGCCGCCCCTACTTCAGCGCCGAACCGCCCGCCGCCCACCTCCGGCTGAGCTTCGCGGCGGTGGCGGGCACCGGGGAGATCGCGGAGGGAGTGCGGCGGCTGCGGACGGCGTACGAGGAGGTGCGGTGAAAACCGCTGGGCCGTACGGGGACCGACCTGTGAGGATCATCGTATGAGCGATGCACCCGACCTTCCCGAAGGCTACGAGTTCTCCGCCGACCCCGGCCGTGTCGACGCCGACCGTGTGCACGGCTGGCTGTCGTCCGACGCGTACTGGGCGCTCGGCCGCTCCCGTGACATGCACGAGCGGGCGATGGCGTCCTCGCTGAACTTCGGGGTCTACGCCACGGGGACCGGGGAGCAGGTGGCGTACGCCCGCGTGGTCACCGACCGGGCGCTGTTCGCCTGGCTCGCCGATGTGTACGTCGACCCCTCGGTGCGCGGCAAGGGCGTGGGCACCGCGTTCGTCGGCCGGATCCGCGACCACCTGGCGCCCTTCGGGCTGCGCCGGCTGCTGCTCGCCACCGAGGACGCGCACGAGGTGTACGCCAGGCTGGGCTTCCGGCCGCTGGAGCGCCCGGAGCAGTACATGGCGCACTCCTTCGAGTGAGCGCCCGGCTCAGTCCCCGCGGGTGTAGTCCGTGGTGAGTACGAGGTCCTTGGCCGGGCCGCCGACCCGCCACACCGTGCGCCAGCGGCCGGCGTCCAGGACGGTGAACTCGCCCCGGTAGAGGTCGGCGGCGCAGGGGTGGTCGGCGACATGCCGGCCCGTGGTCAGGTCGAGGTCGTGGAAGGGCCGCCCGTCCGCGAAGCGCACATCCGCCCGGCCCGGCGCGGGCCCCGGCAGGAACCGCAGCGTCCGCCCGGCCGGCCGGGCCGTCCCGTGCCAGGTGAAGACGCCGGACTCCTCGTGCAGCAGGCCGCCGCCGTCCAGCGGGCCGAAGACGGTGGTCCCGGCGAAGTGCCCCTCGTCGCCACTCGCCAGGTCCCGCACCGTGCGCTCGACGCGCCAGCGACCGGACAGATAGGCCAGCGCGTCGGCCACCGGCCAGAACTCGTCCTCACGCATCCCTTGCGGCCTGCCCCTCTCTCCGTGCGGTCTCGGTCCGCCCCATTGACGTGCTCATACCCCTTCCCTATCTTGCCGTTCGAAGTGCTGACCAACGTCTGATATTTCGAACAACAGAGCCGCGGAGTATCCATGTCACGCACCACCCGCTTCAGACTCGGTCTGGGAGCGGGCGCCGTCCTGCTCGCCACGGCCGCCCTCCCCGTCCCCGCCCACGCCGAGGATGTCACCGACTACGCGATCACCGTCGACCCCTCCGCCACCGGCCCCGCGATCCCCCGGACCATGTACGGGGTCTTCTTCGAGGACATCAACCGCGCCGCCGACGGCGGTCTGTACGCCGAACTCGTCCAGAACCGGTCCTTCGAGTACACGACCGCCGACAACGCCTCCTACACCCCGCTCACCGCCTGGACCGTCTCCGGCACCGCCCGCGCGGCGGACGACGCCGGCCGGCTCAACGAGCGCAACCGCACCTACCTGGCGCTGGGCGCCGGCTCGTCCGTCACCAACGCCGGTTACAACACCGGCATCGCCGTACGGGACGGTGAGAAGTACGACTTCTCGGTGTGGGCCCGCGCCGAGGCCGGCGCCACGCTCACCGTCACCCTCCAGGACTCCGGCGGACCGCTCGCCACCGCCCGCCGGATCGCCGTGAAGAAGCACGGCTGGGCCCGCTACCGGGCCACTTTCACGGCCACCCGGACGAGCACCACGGGCCGGCTCACCGTGGCCGCCGACTCCGCCGCCGCCCTGGACATGGTGTCCCTCTTCCCGCGCGACACCTACCGGCACGAGCCCAACGGCCTGCGCAAGGACCTCGCCGAGAAGGTCGCCGCCCTGCACCCCGGCTTCGTCCGCTTCCCCGGCGGCTGCCTGGTCAACACCGGCTCCATGCAGGACTACAGCGAGGCGTCCGGCTGGCAGCGCAAGCGCGCCTACCAGTGGAAGGACACCGTCGGCCCGGTCGAGCAGCGCGCCACCAACGCCAACTTCTGGGGTTACAACCAGAGTTACGGCCTCGGCTACTACGAGTACTTCCGGTTCGCCGAGGACATCGGCGCCATGCCGCTGCCCGTCGTACCGGCCCTGGTGACCGGCTGCGGGCAGAACCGGGCCGTGGACGACGACGCCCTGCTGAAGCGGCACATCCAGGACACCCTGGACCTGGTCGAGTTCGCCAACGGCCCGGCGACCTCCGCCTGGGGCAAGGTGCGGGCACGGATGGGCCACCCGAAGCCCTTCCACCTCACCCACATCGAGGTCGGCAACGAGGAGAACCTGCCCGCCGAGTTCTTCGCCCGCTTCCAGAAGTTCCGCGCGGCGATCCAGGCGAAGTACCCGTACATGAAGGTCGTCTCCAACTCCGGCCCGGACGACTCGGGCACGACCTTCGACACGGCCTGGAAGCTCAACCGGGACGCTGGGGTCGACATGGTCGACGAGCACTACTACAACAGCCCGCAGTGGTTCCTCCAGAACAACGACCGCTACGACTCCTACGACCGCCAGGGCCCCAAGGTCTTCCTCGGCGAGTACGCCTCCCAGGGCAACGCCTTCAAGAACGGACTCGCCGAAGCGGCCTTCATGACCGGCCTGGAACGCAACGCGGACGTGGTCGAACTCGCCTCCTACGCCCCGCTGTTCGCCAACGAGGACGCCGTCCAGTGGCGCCCGGACCTGGTGTGGTTCAACAACCACGCCTCCTGGGGCTCGGCCAACTACGAGGTGCAGAAGCTGTTCATGACCAACGTGGGCGACCGGGTGGTGCCGAGCACGGCCACCGGCACCCCGGGCGTCAGCGGACCCATCGCCGGCGCGGTCGGCCTGTCCACCTGGAACACCAGCGCCGCCTACGACGACGTACGGGTCACCGGCGCCGACGGCTCCGCGCTGCTCGCCGACGACTTCTCCGGTGACGCCTCGAAGTGGACCCACACCGGGACCGGCAGCTGGAGCGTCCAGGACGGCCGCTACGTCCAGACGGACGACACCGCCGAGAACACCATGGTCCAGGCCGGCGACCCCTCCTGGCACGACTACGACCTGCGGGTGAAGGCCACCAAGAAGTCCGGCAGGGAGGGCTTCCTCGTCGCCTTCGGCGTCAAGGACACCGGGAACTACTACTGGTGGAACATCGGCGGCTGGAACAACACCCAGTCGGCCGTCGAGCAGGCCGTGGACGGCGGCAAGTCCACGCTGATGACCAAGGCGGGCTCGGTCGAGACCGGCCGCGCCTACGACATCGACGTCAAGGTGCGGGGCCGCCAGGTCACCCTCTACCTCGACGGCAAGGAGTGGGGCGCCTTCACGGACGACAAGCCGGCCGAGCCGTTCCGGCAGGTCGTCACGCGCGACACGAAGACCGGCGAGCTGATCGTCAAGGTCGTCAACGCCCGGTCCGCCGCCGCCCGCACCGCCGTCGACCTGGGCGGGGCCAGGGTCGCGTCCCGGGCCACGGCGACCACGCTCGCCGCCGCGCCGGACGCCGTGAACACCGAGACGGCCACGGCGGTCGCCCCGCGCACGTCCACCGTGACCGGGGTCGCGGGGAAGTTCACGTACACCTTCCCGGCGAACTCCGTCACCTTCCTCAGGATCAAGGAGAAGTAGGGCGCGCGGGGGTGCTCAGGCGCCGAAGTACCGCTGGGCCGCCCGCACCCCCGCCACCAGCGCGTCGACCTCCTCCGGCGTGTTGTAGACGTAGAAGCTCGCCCGGGTGGTCGCCGGGACGCCGAACCGCCGGGCGAGCGGCCGGGCGCAGTGGTGGCCGACGCGCACGGCGACGCCCCGCTCGTCCAGCACCTGTCCGACGTCGTGCGGATGGACGCCGTCCACGGTGAACGAGACGGCCGAGCCCCGGTCGGCGAGGTCGCCGGGGCCGACGATCCGCACCCCGGGCACCTCGGCGAGCAGGGCCAGGGCGCGGGCGGTGAGCGTGTCCTCGTACGCCGCCACCTCCGCCATGCCCAGCCGCTCCAGGTACTCCACCGCCGCCGCGAGCCCCACCGCCTGCGCGGTCATCGGCACCCCCGCCTCGAAGCGCTGCGGCGGCGGCAGGAAGGTGGTGCGGTCCATCTCCACGACCTCGATCATCGAACCGCCGGTCAGGAACGGCGGCAGGCCGGCCAGCAGCTCCGCGCGGCCCCACAGCACGCCGATGCCGTTCGGGCCGAGCATCTTGTGCCCGGAGAAGGCCAGGAAGTCCGCGCCCAGCCCGGTCACGTCCACCGGGCGGTGCGGCACCGACTGGGCGCCGTCCACCACCACCAGCGCGCCGGCCGCGTGCGCCCGGTCGGCCAGCTCCCGCACCGGGTTCAGCGTGCCGAGGACATTGGACTGGTGGGTGAGCGCGAGCACCTTGGTGCGCTCGTCCAGCAGCTCGCCGGCCCGGGTCAGGTCCAGCCGGCCCTCGTCGGTCAGACCGAACCAGTCCAGCGTCGCGCCGGTCCGCGCGGCCAGCTGCTGCCAGGGCACCAGGTTCGCGTGGTGCTCCATCTCCGTCACCACGATCCGGTCGCCGGGGCCGATCCGGCCGGCGTTGCCGAGCGCGTACGCCACGAGGTTGACGGCCTCGGTGGTGTTCTTGGTGAAGACCACCTCGTCGTCGGCGGCGCCGATGAACCGGGCGACCGTGTGCCGGGCCTGCTCGTAGGCCTCCGTCGCCTCGCCGGCCAGCTGGTGCGCCCCGCGGTGCACGGCGGCGTTGCGGGTGAGGTAGAAGTCCCGCTCCGCGTCCAGGACCTGGAGCGGTTTCTGGGTGGTGGCCCCGGAGTCCAGGTAGACCAGCGGCGCGCCGCTCGCCACCGTCCGCCGAAGGATCGGGAAGTCCTCGCGCAGCGCGTCCACATCGAAGGCCACGGCTGTCACCTCTCACGGTTTCGTCTTCGGTTCTCCGTGAGGAACGCTAGGTCATTCTCACGGAGAACCGCAAGGAATACCATGAGAGACGTGGAAGATGAGACACCCGTCCACCTGCACCGGCTCCCGGTCCCCGGTGAGGACCGGTACGCCTCGCTGGCGCTGGTCAACACCCGGTTCACCGTCAGTCACGGCCAGGTCGACCTGCTCGACGACACCCGGGCCGCCCATCTGTGGCTGGTCCGGCACGCCCTGCTGCCCGACCCCGTCGCCCTGGCGGGCCGGCAGGCCGGCCGGCTGCGGGCCCTGCGCGAGGCGCTGCGGGACCTCTTCGCGGCCCGGGCCGCGAGGACCCGGCCGTCCGGTGACGCCCTCGACACCCTGAACACCGCCCTCGCCGCCGCCCCCGCCACGCCCCAGCTGGCCTGGGGCGCCGACGGCCCCCGCCGCGCCGACCTCCCCGACTCCGGCAACCCGGCCGCCGCCGCGCTCTCCCTGCTCGCCGAGGACGCCACCGAGCTGCTCACCGGCCCCGACGCGGCCCAGCTCACCGAGTGCGCCGCCCAGGGGTGCGCCCGCTGGTTCCTGCGCTCCCACGGCGCCCGCCGCTGGTGCACCACCAAGTGCGGCAACCGGGTCCGGGCGGCCCGGGCCTACGCGGCCCGCAAGGCCGGTTCACCCTAAAAACACCTGCCGGAAATCAAGAATTATCCGGCCGGCCATCAAATTCACGCGGTGTTTCCCCGTCCCGGAGAAAGTCACCCGATTTTTCGGTGAGCGCACAACCAACAGGAAACGCGCTCCGTCTAAGTCCGCGAATAGACGGGGTACGCATTCTGTGAGGACGCCGACAATGCACCGCAGCACTCCATGGGACGCGCCCGGCAATGCCGGGGGGAACCCGGGGCCGCACCCGGACGGGAACCGGATGTGAAAGCGATGTCCCGGCCGGGGCGGGCCGCCTGCCTGCTCGCCGCCGCCCTCGCGGTCACCGCCTTCTGCGCCGGTGACGCCCTCGCGCGCAGTTACCCCTTCGGCCCGCGCACCCGGAGCGTCAACGACCTGGGCAACCAGTTCGTGCCGTTCCACGCCCACCTGTGGGACCTGCTGCACGGCCGGGCCGAGGGCGGCCTCCTCGTCAACTGGCAGTCCGGTTACGGCGCTTCCTTCCTGCCCGACCTCGGCACCTACCTCGGCAGCCCGTTCGCCCCGCTGGTCGCCCTCTTCCCCCGCGACGAGATCGACCTCGCGGTGTACGTGATCACCCTGCTGAAACTCGCCTGCGCCGCCGCGGCCATGACCGGACTGCTGCTCGCCCTCCGGCCCGGCCGCTGGTGGGCGGCCGGGCTGCTCGGCGCCTCGTATGCGCTGTGCGGCTGGACCCTCGCCGACGCCGACTACAACCCGATGTGGCTGGACGGGCTGATCGCCCTGCCCCTGCTGTGCCTGGTCGGCGAATGGGCGCGCACCGGACGCCGGTTCCTGCCCGGCACGCTGATCGTCGCGCTCGCCTGGACCGCCAACTTCTACACCGCCTACATGGCCACCCTCGGCGCCGCCCTGGTGCTGCTGCTCCGCCTCGTGCTCGCCCGGCCGCCGGGCCGGCAGGCCCTCGCCGCGGCCGGCCGCGGCGCCCTCACCACCGTCCTCGGGGCGGGCCTCGCCGCCCCGCTGGTGCTGACCGTCTACTTCGGCACCCGGCACGCCTACCCGGGCCGGGCGCGCGCGTTCGCCCCGGTGCCGGCCGAGGACGTGCTCGCCCGGCTGCTGCCGACGGCGTACGGCTGGGGCTCCCCGGCGCTCTGCACCGGCACCACCACGCTGCTGCTCGCCCTCGCCCTGCCCTTCCACCGGGCCGTCCCCGGGCGGGTCCGGGCCGGCTGGACGGCCCTGGTGCTGCTGGCGGTCCTGTCCCTCCAGTGGGCGCCCACCCATCTGGTCTGGCACGCCTTCGCCACCCCGCAGGGCAGCCCCTACCGGCAGACCTTCGTGGTCTGCGGACTCCTCGTCATCGCCGCCTGGCACACCCTGTCCCACGGCCCGCCCGGCCCGCGCGCCCTCGGCCCGGCGGCCGGGCTGCTCGCCCTGATCACCGCCCTCGCCGGCCGCAGCACCGTGGTGCGGCCCCTCACCTGGCCGGTGCTGCTGCTCGCCGTCGCCGGCGCGCTGGGCGGCCTGGTGCTGCTGGCCCGCGCCGGGCGGCGCGGCCGGCTCGCCGGTCTGGCCGTCGTCCTGCTGCTCGGCGCGCAGACCGGGGAGAGCGCCGCCACCACGGCCGTCACCACCCGGCTGCACCTCGCGCGCCTGGACGACTACGCGCCCTGGGGCGCCCGGCAGGAACGGCAGTCCGCGCTGATCGCCGAGGCCGACGCCTGGCCCCGGTACCGCACCGACCCCGGCCGGGAGCAGACCGTCGGCAACGACCCGCTGCTGGTGGGCGGCGAGGGCGCCCAGTACTACAGCAGCCTGACCTCCGACGTCCTCAGCCGCACCCTGACCGCGCTCGGCGGCGGCTGGACCTCCCGGGGCCGCAGCGTGCAGAGCCTGGACAACGCCGTCACCGACGTGATCTTCTCCGTCGGCGCCCGGGTGCACTCCCCGCCCGACCCGCACCAGAAGCACGCGCCGCCGGACCGGCGCCCGGTGCGGCTGTCCCGGCGGGACGTGCCGCCGCTGGTCACCGTGCGGCCCGCCCCGGACCCCCGGCCCTTCGGCGACTCGCCGTACCGCAACCAGGAGATCCTGCTCGGCAGCCGCGTCTACACCGTCCCCCGGATCGCCGTACGGGACGACTCCGGCAGGCCGCTGCCGGACCGCCGCACCGGCTCCGGCACCGCCCGGACCCGGCCGGTGATCACCGCCCGCTGCCCGGCGGGCACCCAGGTCCACCTGTGGGCGCCGCACTACTCCGGCACCGCCCGGCTCGGCGACGGCACCGCCACGCCGTTCAACTCCCGGGGCGACCGCAGCCGCGCCGCCATGGCCCCGCTCGGCACCGCCCCCGCCTCGGGGCGGGTGACCGTCCGGCTCACCCCGGCCCGGCCCGGCAGCGTCCCGCCCGGCGCGATCGGCTGCCTGGACACCGGCCGGCTGCGCACCGCCGCCGCGCAGCTGACGGCCGGCGGCGCCACCGGCGTCACCGTCTCCGGCGGCACCGTCCACGCCCGGCTGCCCGCCGGGAGCCGGGGCCTCGCGGTCCTCGCCGCACCCCGCGTCGCCGGCTGGCGGTGCGCCACGGGGGACGGCCCGCAGCGGCCGGCGGGGGAGTACCACGGCCTGGTCGCCGTCCCCCTCGGCCCCGCGTCGACCAGCCTGACCTGCACCTTCCACCCGCCCGGACTCCGGCTGGGCACGGCGGTCGGGGGCGCCTCGCTGCTCGTCCTCGCCGTGCTGGCCGCCGGTTCCGCCCTGCGCCGCCGGCGCGCCCCGGCGCCGCCCACGACCACATCGCCGCGCGAGCGGGCGACCACCGCTCACTGACCGCGCCCAGGGGGAGAACACCATGCTGATATCCGTCGTCGCGCCCTGCTACAACGAGCAGGACGTCCTCGCCCGCTTCCACGAGGAGGTCCAGAAGGTCGCCGAGGAGCTGCTGCCCCTCGGCCACGACATGGAGTTCGTCTACGTCGACGACGGCAGCCGGGACCGCACGCTCGCCGTCCTCCAGGAGCTGGCCGGGCGCGACGCCCGGGTGCGGTACGTCTCCTTCAGCCGCAACTTCGGCAAGGAGGCGGCCCTGCTCGCCGGGCTGCGGCACGCCTCGGGCGACTCGGTGATCGTCATGGACGCCGACCTCCAGCACCCGCCGCAGTTGATCAAGCGCATGGTCGAGCTGCGCGAACAGGGCCACGACCAGGTCATCGCCCGGCGCACCCGCACCGGCGACCGGCTGACCCGGACCCTCACCGCGCGCCTGTACTACCGGCTCGTCAACCGCCTGGTCGACGTCGAACTCATGGACGGCGTGGGCGACTTCCGGCTGCTGTCCCGCCGGGTGGTGGACGCGGTGCTGGGGCTGACCGAGTACAACCGCTTCTCCAAGGGCCTGTTCGCCTGGGTGGGCTTCCCGAGCACCACCTTCGAGTACCGGAACGCCGTCCGCGAGGCCGGCCGCAGCTCCTGGAACCTGCGCGGACTGCTCAACTACGGCCTGGACGGCCTGCTGTCCTTCAACAACCGCCCGCTGCGCGCCGCCCTCTGGCTGGGCGTGACCCTGCTGATGTGCGCGGGCCTGTACACCGCCTGGATCGTGGGCGCCGCGCTCGTCCACGGCGTCCAGACCCCCGGCTATGTGACGATCATCACCGCGGTGACCGCCCTCGCGGGCGTGCAGATGGTCATGCTGGGAGTCATCGGGGAGTACACCGGCCGCATCTACTACGAGGTGAAGAGGCGTCCGCACTTCCTGGTGAAGGCGACCAACGTGGAACGGACGAAGGACCTCGTTCCCTGATGCGGCAGATACTGACCTTCGCGGCGGTCGGTGTCGTCAATACGGCGACCTACTACTGTCTTTACCTGTTGTTCCTGACCGGGCTTCCCTATCTCGCGGCGCACATCCTGGCTTTCGTGCTCGCCATGGTCGGCTCCTTTTTCCTGAATGCCCGCTACACCTACCGGACCCCGCCCACCTGGCGGAAATTCCTGCTGTTCCCGCTGACCAACCTCACCAACTTCGTGATCACGACGGCGGGGGTGTACCTGATCGTGGACGTGCTGCACGCGGGGAGCCGCCTCGCCCCGCTGGCCGCCTCCGCCGCGGCGATCCCGGTCACCTTCGTCGTCTCCCGCTGGGTGATGCTCCCGAAGTCCATTGCATAAACGTGCAGCGATACGTATAGTCATGCCATCCAGAGGAGGGTGGACATGGCAGTACGTGCGGCGGTGGCCGGAGCGAGCGGATACGCGGGCGGAGAAGTCCTGCGACTGCTCCTCGCGCACCCCGAGGTCGAGATCGGTGCCCTGACCGGGAACTCCAACGCCGGACAGCGGCTCGGTGCGCTCCAGCCGCACCTGCTGCCGCTGGCCGGCCGGGTGCTGGCCGAGACCACGCCCGAGGCCCTCGCCGGGCACGACGTGGTCTTCCTCGCGCTGCCCCACGGCCAGTCCGCGGCCGTCGCCGAACAGCTCGGCCCCGATGTCCTCGTGGTCGACATGGGAGCCGACTTCCGGCTGAAGGACCCGGCCGACTGGGAGCGGTTCTACGGCTCCCCGCACGCCGGCACCTGGCCCTACGGCCTGCCCGAACTGCCGGGCGCCCGCGCCGCGCTCACGGGGTCCAGGCGCATCGCGGTGCCCGGCTGCTACCCGACCGCCGTCTCCCTCGCCCTGTTCCCCGCCTACGCGGCCGGGCTGGTGGAACCCGAGGCGGTGATCGTCGCCGCGTCCGGCACCTCCGGCGCGGGCAAGGCCCCCAAGCCGCACCTGCTGGGCAGCGAGGTCATGGGCTCCATGTCGCCGTACGGCGTCGGCGGCGGCCACCGGCACACCCCCGAGATGATCCAGAACCTCGGCGCCGTCGCCGGCCGGCCCGTGAAGGTCTCCTTCACCCCGACCCTGGCCCCGATGCCCCGCGGGATCCTCGCCACGTGCAGCGCGTCCGCCGCCCCCGGCGTGACGGCCGACAGCGTCCGCGCCGCCTACGAGAAGGCGTACGCCGACGAGCCCTTCGTCCATCTGCTCCCCGAGGGCCAGTGGCCCGCCACGGCGTCCGTCCAGGGCTCCAACGCCGTCCAGGTGCAGGTCGCCCACGACGCCGCCGTGGGCCGCGTCATCGCGATCAGCGCCATCGACAACCTGACCAAGGGCACCGCCGGCGGTGCCGTCCAGAGCATGAACATCGCCCTCGGTCTTCCCGAGACCACCGGGCTTTCCACGATCGGAGTCGCACCGTGAGCGTCACGGCAGCCAAGGGATTCACGGCGGCGGGGATCGCCGCCGGGATCAAGGAGAACGGCAACCCCGACCTGGCCCTGGTGGTCAACAACGGGCCCCGCCGTGCCGCCGCGGGCGTCTTCACCTCCAACCGGGTCAAGGCGGCCCCGGTGCTGTGGTCCGAGCAGGTCCTGGCGAGCGGCCAGGTCTCGGCCGTCGTCCTGAACTCCGGCGGCGCCAACGCCTGCACCGGACCGAAGGGCTTCCAGGACACCCACGCCACCGCCGAGAAGGCCGCCGAGGTGCTCGGCCGCGGCGCCATCGAGATCGCCGTCTGCTCCACCGGTCTGATCGGCGTGCTGCTGCCCATGGACAAGGTCCTCACGGGCGTGGAGAAGGCCGCCGCCGCCCTGAGCGAGCACGGCGGCGAGAAGGCCGCGATCGCCATCAAGACCACCGACACCGTCCACAAGACCTCGGTCGTCACCACCAGGGACGGCTGGACCGTCGGCGGCATGGCCAAGGGCGCCGGCATGCTCGCCCCCGGCCTCGCCACCATGCTCGTCGTCCTCACCACCGACGCCGACCTGGAGAGCGAGGCGCTGGACAAGGCGCTGCGCGCGGCCACCCGGGTCACCTTCGACCGCGTCGACTCCGACGGCTGCATGTCCACCAACGACACCGTGCTGCTGCTCGCCTCCGGCTCCTCCGGCGTCACCCCCGGCTTCGACGAGTTCGCCGAGGCCGTCCGCCAGGTCTGCGACGACCTCGGCCGCCAGCTCATCGGCGACGCCGAGGGCGCCAGCAAGGACATCAAGGTCGAGGTGATCAACGCGGCGACCGAGGAGGACGCCGTCGAGGTGGGCCGCTCCATCGCCCGCAACAACCTCCTCAAGTGCGCGCTCCACGGCGAGGACCCCAACTGGGGCCGCGTGCTCTCCGCGATCGGCACCACCCGGGCCGCCTTCGAACCCGACCGGCTGAACGTGGCGATCAACGGCGTCTGGGTGTGCCGCAACGGCTCCGTCGGCGAGGACCGCGACCTGGTCGACATGCGCTACCGCGAGGTCCACATCGTCGCCGACCTGGCCGCGGGCACCGAGACCGCGACCATCTGGACCAACGACCTGACCGCCGACTACGTCCACGAGAACAGCGCCTACTCCTCATGACAACCCGCAAGCACACCGCGCTGCCCAAGGCCCGCATCCTCATCGAGGCGCTGCCCTGGCTCACCCGGCACCACGGCAAGGTCGTCGTCATCAAGTTCGGCGGCAACGCCATGGTGGACGAGGAACTGAAGGCCGCCTTCGCCCAGGACGTCGTCTTCCTGCACCACGCCGGCCTCAGGCCGGTCGTCGTGCACGGCGGCGGCCCGCAGATCAGCGCCGCCCTCGACCGGCACGGCATCGCCAGCGAGTTCAAGGCGGGCCTGCGCGTCACCACCGAGGACGCCATGGACGTCGTACGGATGGTGCTCGCCGGGCAGGTGCAGCGCGAGCTGGTCGGCCTGCTCAACCGGCACGGCCCGCTCGCCGTCGGCCTCACCGGTGAGGACGCGCACACCATCACCGCGACGAGGCACCTCCCCGAGATCGACGGGGAACCGGTCGACATCGGGCGGGTCGGCGAGATCACCGGCATCGACACCGGCGCCATCGAGGCCCTGCTCGCCGACGGCCGGATCCCGGTCGTCTCCTCGATCGCCCGCGCCGAGGACGACGGCCACGTCTACAACGTCAACGCCGACACGGCCGCCGCGGCACTCGCCGCCGCCCTCGGCGCCGAGACCCTCATGGTCCTCACCGACGTCGAGGGGCTCTACGTGGACTGGCCGCACTCCGACGAGGTGATCAGCCGCCTCACCGCCTCCCAGCTGGAGAAGCTGCTGCCGGACCTGAGTGCCGGCATGGTGCCCAAGATGGAGGGCTGCCTGCACGCCGTGCGCAACGGCGTCACCACCGCCCGGGTCATCGACGGGCGGGTCCAGCACTCGATCCTGCTGGAGATCTTCACCGACGAGGGCATCGGCACCATGGTCGTACCGGACGCACAGGGGGAGTCATGAGCAACCAGGAACTGACCGCGCGGTGGCAGGGCGCGCTGATGAACAACTACGGCACCCCGCGCCTGCCCCTCGTCCGCGGCGAGGGCACCCGGGTGTGGGATGCCGAGGGCCGGGAGTACCTGGACTTCGTCGGCGGCATCGCCACCAACGCGCTCGGCCACGCCCACCCGGCCGTCGTCGAGGCCGTCAGCGGCCAGATCGCCTCCCTCGGCCACATCTCCAACTTCTTCATGGCCGAGCCCACCGTCGCCCTCGCCGAACGGCTCCTGCGCCTGTTCGGCCGGGACGGCCGGGTCTTCTTCTGCAACTCCGGCGCCGAGGCCAACGAGGCCGCCTTCAAGATCGGCCGGCTGACCGGGCGCGGCCATGTGGTCGCCACCGACGGCGGCTTCCACGGCCGCACCATGGGCGCCCTCGCGCTCACCGGCCAGCCCGCCAAGCAGGACCCCTTCCGGCCGCTGCCCGGCGATGTCACCCACGTGCCCTACGGCGACCCCCAGGCGCTGGCCGCCGCGGTCACCGAGGACACCGCGCTCGTGATCATCGAGCCGGTCCAGGGCGAGAACGGCGTGATCGTGCCCCCGGCCGGCTACCTCAAGGCCGCCCGCGCCATCACCGCCGCCACCGGCGCGCTGCTGGTCCTGGACGAGGTGCAGACCGGCATCGGCCGGACCGGGACCTGGTTCGAGTACCAGGCCCACGACGGCGTACTGCCCGACGTCGTCACCCTCGCCAAGCAGCTCGGCGGCGGGCTGCCGCTCGGCGCGACCGTGGCCTTCGGCCGGGCCGCCGAACTGCTCGGGCCCGGCCACCACGGAACCACCTTCGGCGGCAACCCGGTCGCCTGCGCCGCCGGACTCGCCGTGCTCGACACCATCGAGGGCGAGGGACTGCTGGACAACGTCAAGCGGCAGAGCGAGCGGCTGCGGGAGGGAATCGAGGCGCTCGGCCACCCGTTGGTCCACGGTGTCCGGGGCGCGGGCCTGCTCCTGGGTATCGTGCTCACCGGGCCGCGCGCGCCACAGGCGCAGGCGGCGGCCCAGGAGGCCGGGTTCCTGGTGAACGCGCCCGCCCCCGACGTCGTACGGCTCATGCCGCCGCTGAACCTGCGCGACGACGAGGCGGGTGCGCTGCTCCGGGCGCTGCCCGGCATCCTCGACGCAGCGAGCCCTGTGGATGGGGACGGACGATCCGGAGAATGAGACGACGATGAGCGAGGCGCAGGACCACGAGCAGGGCGTGGGGGCCGGGCCCGCCCTACCGCAGACCCGCACCGCACGGCACCGCCGGATCGTGGACATCCTCAACCGGCAGCCGGTGCGGTCGCAGAGCCAGCTGGCGAAGCTGCTCGCCGACGACGGGCTGAACGTCACGCAGGCGACGCTCAGCCGGGACCTGGACGAGCTGAACGCGGTCAAGATCCGCAACACCGACGGCGACCTGATCTACGCGGTGCCGAGCGAGGGCGGGTTCCGTACGCCGCGGGCCCCGCTGGGGGAGTCGGCGAAGGAGGAGCGGATGCGGCGGCTCTCCCAGGAGCTGCTGATCTCCGCGGAGGCCTCGGCGAACCTCGTGGTCCTGCGCACGCCGCCCGGCGCCGCGCAGTTCCTCGCCTCCGCCATCGACCAGGCGGAACTCCACGACATCCTGGGAACGATCGCCGGCGACGACACGTTGCTGCTGATCAGCCGGGATCCCGGCGGGGGCCAGGCACTGGCGGACCATTTGCTGCGGCTGGCCCAGAACGGCCACTGAAGGGGGCGGCGCGTCCTCCCTGCCGGGCGCGGGCCCACGGCGGCCGGTCGCGCGGTTCCCCGCGCTTATGGGGTAGTTGCGGTGTCGTCTGTTGCGACGGCAGGTGTGCTGCGGTGGCCTGGAGCGGGTTGCCGGGTGCGGGTCCGCGGCGGCCGGTCGCGCGGTTCCCCCGCGCCCCTGGGGAGGTTGCGGCGTCGTCTGCTGCGGTGGCCCGGAGCGGATTGCCGGGTGTGGGTCCGTGGTGGCTGGTTGCGCCGTTTCCCCGCGCTTCTGGGGTAGTTGCGGTGTCGTCTGTTGCGGCGGCAGGTGTGCTGCGGTGGCCCGGAGCGGGTTGCCGGGTGCGGGTCCGCGGCGGCCGGTCGCGCGGTTCCCCGCGCCCCCTCTCGGGTGCCTGGGGGTGTCTCAGTAGCGGGTGACCGCGGTGGGTCCGGCCGTGGTTCCCACCGCGATGTGCGGCGCGCGTCCGGGTGCCGCCCAGCGCAGGATCCGCTCCATCGCGTCCTTGGGCACCGACACACAACCGGACGTCGCCCCCCGCCCGTTGACGTGCAGGAAGATGCCGGCGCCGCGACCGTGCACGGGCCGGTCGTAGTTGAAGCCGATGACCAGGGCGCGGGCGTACTGCTCCCCGAAGTCGGCCAGGTGCTCGGACTCGGCGGCCCGGCAGTCGGCGGGCAGCGGGTCGGCCCAGCGGTTGTAGGAGCGGGAGCCGTTGTCCTGGCACCACCAGGAACTGTCCTTGACGGCCCGGTACTCGACGCTCGTCCCGGCCGGTGCCGGCTCGGTCCCGAAGCCGAAGGGGAGGTCGTACAGGCCGGTCGGGGTCGTGCCGGTGCCCTGTACCCGGGTGCCGCCCTCCACCAGCCCGCCCGCTCCGAAGCGGGCCGGCGCGGATCCGGCCAGGGTCCACCGGCCCTCCCTGAGGTCCCACCAGCCGACCGTGCCCTCGGTGGCGCCGGTGTCCGGAGCCTCGGCGACGATCAGCTGGCTGCCGCCGCCGGTGTCCGCCATCCGGGCCGGCAGCGGTGCCGGGTCCCGGCCGGGCGCGGCGCCGAGCAGGGCGAGACAGAGGACGGGGACGAGGGCGAGGACCACACCGGGGCGCATGGCTCAGACGCTAGACGGCGGCAGCGGCAACGGCAGCCCGGGCAGTCCGTCCAGGCTGGTCGCGATGTGCTCCTTCTTGGTGAAGTACGCGCTCAGCGAGGCGTCGTCCTCGCGGGCGAAGCGCCTGGCGTGCAGATCGCGGTCCTCCTCGTACGCCATGAAGGGGACGGCGTAGCCGCAGGAGTCGCGGACCAGGTCGGCGCGCACCACGATGACGGCGCGCAGCCCGTGCGCGCCGGGGTCGATGTCCGGGAAGCGGGCGATGAGCTCCGGGAAGCGCGGGTCGTCGCGGAAGACGGGCTCGCCCCGGCCGTGCACGCGCACGATGTTGGGCGGGCCCTGGAAGGCGCACCACATCAGCGTGATCCGGGCGTTCTCCCGCAGGTGGGCGATGGTCTCGGCGGTGGACCCGGCGAAGTCCAGGTACGCCACGGTGAGTTCGTCCAGCACCGCGAAGGAGCCCTTGAGGCCCTTGGGGGAGAGGTTGACCGTGCCGTCGCCGGAGAGCGGGGCGGTCGCGGTGAAGAAGAGGGGCTGTTCCTCGATGAAGGAGCGCAGCCTGCCGTCTATGCGGTCATAGGTCTTTCCCATGTCCAAGGATTATCGGCCAAACTCTTTCGCTTGTCTAAGTATTTCTCACTCGTGAGGCTGATTGACGAATCATGCAGAGCCCTGCATACTCATGCATGTCAGCGAATGCACTGTGAGGAGAAACCCGTGACCGAGCGCGTCGTACTCGCCTACTCAGGCGGTCTGGACACCTCCGTCGCCATCGGCTGGATCGCCGAGGAGACGGGCGCCGAGGTCATCGCCGTTGCGGTCGACGTCGGCCAGGGCGGCGAGGACCTGGACGTCATCCGCAAGCGCGCCCTCGCGTGCGGTGCCGTCGAGGCCGAGGTCGCGGACGCCAAGGACGAGTTCGCCGACGAGTACTGCCTTCCGGCGATCAAGGCCAACGCCCTGTACATGGACCGCTACCCGCTGGTCTCCGCCCTGTCCCGGCCGACCATCGTCAAGCACCTGGTCGCCGCCGCCAAGAAGCACGGCGCCACCACGGTCGCCCACGGCTGCACCGGCAAGGGCAACGACCAGGTCCGCTTCGAGGCCGGCATCGTCGCCCTCGCCCCCGACCTGAAGTGCATCGCCCCGGTGCGCGACTACGCGATGACCCGGGACAAGGCGATCGCCTTCTGCGAGGCCAAGCAGCTCCCGATCGCCACCACCAAGAAGTCCCCGTACTCCATCGACCAGAACGTCTTCGGACGCGCCGTCGAGACGGGCTTCCTGGAGGACATCTGGAACGCCCCGATCGAGGACATCTACGAGTACACCTCGAACCCGGCCACCCCCCGCGAGGCCGACGAGGTGGTCATCACCTTCAAGGAGGGCGTCCCGGTCGCCATCGACGGCAAGCCCGTCACCGTCCTCCAGGCCATCCAGCAGCTCAACGAGCGCGCCGGCGCCCAGGGCATCGGCCGGATCGACATGGTCGAGGACCGCCTGGTCGGCATCAAGTCCCGCGAGGTGTACGAGGCGCCGGGCGCGATCGCCCTGATCACCGCCCACCAGGAGCTGGAGAACGTCACCGTCGAGCGCGAACTGGCCCGCTACAAGCGCCAGGTCGAGCAGCGCTGGGGCGAACTGGTCTACGACGGCCAGTGGTTCTCCCCGCTCAAGCGCGCCCTGGACGGCTTCATCAACGAGGCCAACCAGCACGTCTCCGGCGACATCCGGATGACCCTGCACGGCGGTCGCGCGGTCGTCACCGGCCGGCGCTCCGAGGAGTCGCTGTACGACTTCAACCTCGCCACCTACGACACGGGCGACACCTTCGACCAGTCGGCCGCCAAGGGCTTCATCGACATCTACAGCCTGTCGTCGAAGATCGCCGCGCGGCGTGATCTGGCAGGCGGAGCCTGACGCAGACCTGGCCCGGCACACGAGGGTCACCTCACCCGCACCGGCCTGACAGCCGCCTCCCCGCCCGGAAACGCGGGGAGGCGGTGGCACATCACGAGCTTCGAGGAGCAACGCAAGTGAGCAGCAACAGCGGTGACGTACGGCTCTGGGGCGGCCGTTTCGCCGACGGACCCGCCGAGGCCCTGGCGAAGCTGTCCGCGTCCGTCCACTTCGACTGGCGGCTCGCGCCCTACGACATCGCCGGCTCGCGGGCCCACGCCCGCGTGCTGCACCAGGCGGGGCTGCTCACCGAGGACGAGCTGACCCGGATGCTGGCCGGCCTCGACCGGCTGGAAGCGGACGTGGCGTCGGGCGCCTTCACCGGCACCATCGCCGACGAGGACGTGCACACCGCCCTGGAGCGCGGGCTGCTGGAGCGCCTCGGCCCGGACCTCGGCGGCAAGCTGCGCGCCGGCCGGTCCCGCAACGACCAGGTCGCCACCCTCTTCCGGATGTACCTGCGGGACCACGCCCGGATCATCGGCGGCCTGATCGCCGACCTCCAGGACGCCCTGATCGGCCTCGCCGAGGCCCACCCGGACGTGGCCATGCCCGGCCGCACCCACCTCCAGCACGCCCAGCCGGTGCTCTTCGCCCACCACGTCCTCGCCCACGTCCAGTCCCTGTCCCGGGACGCCGAGCGGCTGCGCCAGTGGGACGAGCGGACGGCCGTGTCGCCGTACGGCTCCGGCGCCCTGGCCGGCTCCTCCCTGGGCCTGGACCCGGAGGCGGTCGCCCGGGACCTCGGTTTCGAGCGCGGCAGCGCCGGCAACTCCATCGACGGCACCGCCTCCCGGGACTTCGTCGCGGAGTTCGCCTTCATCACCGCGATGATCGGCGTGAACCTCTCCCGGATCGCCGAGGAGATCATCATCTGGAACACGAAGGAGTTCTCCTTCGTGACCCTGCACGACGCCTTCTCCACCGGCTCGTCGATCATGCCGCAGAAGAAGAACCCGGACATCGCCGAGCTGGCCCGGGGCAAGTCCGGCCGCCTGATCGGCAACCTGACCGGTCTGCTGGCCACCCTCAAGGCGCTGCCCCTCGCCTACAACCGCGACCTCCAGGAGGACAAGGAGCCGGTCTTCGACTCCTGCGACCAGCTCGAGGTGCTGCTGCCCGCCTTCACCGGCATGATCGCCACGCTCACCGTGCACCGCGAGCGCATGGAGGAGCTGGCCCCGGCCGGCTTCTCGCTGGCCACCGACATCGCCGAGTGGCTGGTGCGGCAGGGCGTGCCGTTCCGGGTGGCGCACGAGGTCGCGGGGGAGTGCGTCAAGGCCGCCGAGGCCGAGGGCAAGGAGCTGGACGACCTCACGGACGAGCAGTTCGCGAAGATCTCCCCCCACCTCACCCCCGAGGTCCGCACGGTCCTCAACGTCCCCGGCGCCCTCGCCTCCCGCAACGCCCGCGGCGGCACGGCCCCGAGCGCGGTGGCGGTCCAGCTGGCAGAGGTGAAGGCGGACGTGGCGGAGCAGCACGCTTGGGCAACGGCTCGGCAGCAGGCCTGAGGGGCGGCGGGGCCGTGGCCGACACGCGGCCACCGCCGCGCGGGCGCGGGCAGCCACGGAGCACCCGCACCCGCGCCCGCCGACGCACCGCACGACCCGGGCACCGAGGCGAAGGTCATCAAGGGTTACGTTGGTCGGAGCCGTACCGGACCCGACCGAACGGACCCCGCGATGCCCTTCGCCCGGCTGGCGACAGCCACCACCCCCACCTGCCGCATCGGCCTCGGCCTCGCCGCGGTGGGCCGCCCCGGCTACATCAACCTGGACCGGGACAAGGACCTCGGCGAGGACCGCGGCGTCGGAGCGCTCCGCACCCGCACCCACGCACTCCTCGACGCCGCCTACGCCCAGGGCGTCCGTTACGTCGACGCCGCCCGCTCCTACGGCCGCTCCGAGGAGTTCCTCGCGGACTGGCTCCGGCGCAACCCCGGCGCCGACGACGTGGTCATCGGCAGCAAATGGGGCTACACCTACACCGCCGGCTGGTCGGCGCACGCCGGGACGCACGAGGTCAAGGACCACAGCCCGGCCGCCTACGACCGGCAGCGCGCCGAGACCGACGCCCTGCTCGGCGGCCGGCTCGACCTCTACCAGATCCACTCGGTGACCCCGGACAGCCCGGCCCTGACCGACCGGGACCTGCACGCCAGGCTGGCCGAGGCCGCCGCCCGGGGCCTCACCGTCGGCTTCTCCACCAGCGGCCCCGCCCAGGCCGACGCCATCCGCGCGGCCCTCGCCGTCACGGTCGGCGGCGAGCCCCTCTTCCGTACCGTCCAGTCGACGTACAACCTCCTGGAGACCTCGGCCGGCCCCGCCCTCGCCGAGGCCCACGACGCCGGGCTCACCGTGATCGTCAAGGAGGGCATGGCGAACGGCCGGCTGGCCGGTCCGCACGCCCCGGACGCCCTGAGGGCCGTGGCCGCCGCCACCGGACTCGGCTGCGACGCGGTCGCCCTCGGCTGGATCCTGCGCCGGCCCTGGGCGGGCGTGGTCCTCTCGGGCGCCGCGACCGTCCCGCAGCTCCTGTCCAACCTGCACGCCCCCGCCGTGGGCCTGGACACTGACCAGGCGGCCCGCCTGGCGGCGCTGCGAGAGGAGCCCGGCGCGTACTGGGAGCGGCGCCGGCGACTGCCCTGGCACTGACACACCCCGCGATACCCTGGGAAATGAGTCACGCACGCCCAGAATGAGACACTGACGTCTCATGTGGGCTACTCTTGTCGCATGGCCCTGGACCGTGACCACGTGCTGCGCAGCGCAGCCGCCCTGCTGACCCGCAAATCCACCGCGACCATGGACGAGGTCGCCAAGGCCGCCGGGATCAGCCGGGCCACGCTGCACCGCCACTTCGCCGGCCGCGACGCGCTCGTGCGGGCGCTGGAACAGCTCGGCATCGCCGAGTGCGAGGGCGCCCTGGAGCGCGCCCGGCCGGAAGAAGGCCCCGCGGCCGAGGCCGTCCGCCGGCTGGTCCGCGAGATCCAGCCGGCCGCCGGACTGCTCTCGTTCCTCTACGGCGAGAACCAGCTGTGGGAGGGCGAGGGCCTGAACGAGGGCTGGCAGCGCCTGGACGCCCGGATCGGCGCCCTGTTCCAGCGCGGTCAGCGCGCCGGCGAGTTCCGGATCGACCTCAGCCCGGTCTGGCTCACCGAGGCGCTGTACGGGCTGATCGCCTCGTGCGCCTGGGCCACCCTGGACGGCCGCGTGGCCGCCCGGGACTTCCCGACCATGATCGCCGAGCTGCTGCTCGGCGGCGCTCTGCGGAGAGAGGAACCATGACCAGCACCCTGCGGCCGGCCGACGCGACCGAGGCGGTGAAGCGCCCGGGCCGCTGGCTGGCGCTGTCCGTCCTCGTCCTGGCCGTGCTGCTGGTGGCCGTCGACGCCACCGTCCTCGGCCTGGCGACCCCCTACATCAGCGAAGACCTCCACCCCTCCGGCACCCAGTTGCTGTGGATCGGCGACGTCTACTCCTTCGTCATCGCCGGTCTGCTGGTCTCCATGGGCAGCCTCGGCGACCGCATCGGCCGCAAGCGGATCCTGCTCGTCGGCGCCACCGCGTTCGGCGCGCTGTCCGTGCTGAACGCCTACGCGACCTCGTCCGAGCTGATGATCCTGGCCCGGGCGCTGCTCGGCGTCGCGGGCGCGACCCTGATGCCGGCCACCCTGGCCCTGATCCGCAACATCTTCCACGACCCGCGCGAGCGCAGCCTGGCCGTCGGCATCTGGGGCGCCACCGCCTCCGCCGGCATGGCCGTCGGCCCGATCGCCGGCGGCTTCCTCCTGGAGCACTTCTGGTGGGGCTCGGTCTTCCTGATCAACCTGCCGGTGATGGCCGTCCTGGTGCTGGTCGGCATCCGTACCCTGCCCGAGTCCCGCAACCCCCGCCCGGGCCCGTGGGACCTGACCAGCGTGCTGCTGTCGCTGGTCGGCATGATCGGCCTCGTCTACGCGGTCAAGGAGGCGGCGGCGCACGGCTTCTCCTGGCCGGCCCTCGGCGCCGCTCTGCTGGGCGCGGCGGCGCTGTACGGCTTCGTCCGCCGTCAGCTGACCATGCCGGTGCCGCTGCTGGACATGCGCCTGTTCCGGCGGCGCGGCTTCAGCGGGGCGGTCCTCGCCGACCTGCTGACCGTCCTCGGCATGTCCGGGCTGGTGTTCTTCCTCTCCCAGTTCCTGCAGCTCGTGCAGGACCGGCACCCGTTCGAGGCGGGACTGGCCGAACTGCCCGCCGCCGTGGGCGCGGTGACGGCCGGTCTGGTCGCGGGCCGGGCCGCCCGGCGCTTCTCGGTGCGCGCGGTGGTCGCGGGCGGTCTGGCCGCGGTCGGTGTCGCCCTGGCGGTCCTGACCACGCTGGACCGGTCCGCCGGCTACCCGCTGCTCGGCGCCGCCCTGCTGGTGGTCGGCGTCGGCGCGGGCTTCTCCTTCACGGTGACCGCCGACGTCATCCTCTCCAGCGTCCCCAAGGACCAGGCGGGCGCGGCCTCGGCGGTCTCCGAGACGGCGTACGAACTCGGCGCGGCCCTCGGCATCGCCCTGCTCGGCTCCATCGTGACCGGCGTCTACCGCGACTTCACGGGCCCGGCCGGCACCCCGGCCGGGGCCCACGAGTCGCTGGGCGCGGCGGTGCAGGCCGCCGCGCACCTGCCCCCGCAGCAGGCCGGGGCACTGCTCGACGCGGCCCGCGCGTCCTTCGTCCACGGTCTGCACCTCGCCTCGGCGGCGGGCGCGGCGGTCCTGCTGGCGGCCTCGGCGGTGGCCTGGTTCCTGCTGAAGGGCCAGAAACTGGAGAGCGACCCGAGCTGAGCGGGTCCTCGGCTCACTTCTTGTAGCCGAGGACCGTCATCATCCCGCTCTCCGAGTGGTACTGGTTGTGGCAGTGCAGCATCCACAGCCCGGGATTGTCCGCGTCGAAGTCGAGCACCAGCTTCCGGTGCGGCAGCACCAGCGCGGTGTCCTTGCGCGCGCCGACGGAGTCGAGCCCGGTCACCGCGAAGGTGTGCCCGTGCAGATGCATGGGGTGCCACATGTCGGTGGCGTTGATGAGGGTGAGCCGCACCCGCTCCCCGGCGCGGACCGGGTGGCGTTGCTGCGGGGTGTAGGTCTTGTGGTCGAACCCCCAGTCGAACTTCGCCATCGTCCCGGTGATCCGGATGCGGACCTCGCGGTCGGGGTCCCGGTCGTCCAGGGCCACGGACTCGTGGGGCAGCAGCCGGCGCGCCGGGACGGTGTTGCCGTCGAGCTCGTGCGGGTGGACGTCCCCCGGGGGCAGGGACTTGCGCGTCTTGCCGGTGTGCAGGACCGCGAGGGCCCTGCCCTTCTTGCCCTCGGGGAGCGCGACCAGCGGGAACATGCCGTCCCGGGCGGTGATCAGCACGTCGTACCGCTCGGCCATCCCGACGAGGAGCGCGTCGGTCTCCTTGTGCCGCACCGGGTAGCCGTCGGTGTGGGTGACGGTCATCTTGTGGTCGCCCAGCGCCACCCGGAAGGCGGTCTCGGAGCCGGCGTTGATGATGCGCAGCCGCACCCGTTCGCCGGGGCGGCAGCGGAACACCGACGGGTGGGCGGGCAGCCGTCCGTTGACCAGGTAGCACGGGTAGGCGACGCTGCCGCCCTCCCCGTGGAGCATGCGGCTGCGCGAGTTGTGCAGCACCCGGTTCGGGCCGGTGGACTTCTTGGACGGCGCCGGATGCGCCTTCCCGGTGTGCCCCGAGCCCATGTCCATGCCGCCCATGTCCATGGCGCCGCCCGGCTTGAGCTGTTCCAGGACGTTGTCGGGGGTGGAACCCTCCACGCCGTCGAGCCAGTCGTCCAGGACCACGACCCACTCCTTGTCGTAGGAGAGGGGCTCCTTGGGATCCTCCACGACGAGCGGCGCGTACAGGGCCCGGTCGGGCTGCATCCCGACGTGGGAGTGCAGCAGATAGGTCCCCGGGTGAGCGGCGGTGAAGCGGTAGCGGAAGTCCGTCCCGGGGTGGATGGCGCGCTGGGTCAGGTCGGGGACGCCGTCCATGTCGCAGCGCAGCCGCACCCCGTGGGAGTGCAGGGTGGTGGTCGCGGGCAGCCGGTTGGCCAGCGTCAGGTCGAGCACGTCACCGGCGGTGATCCGCACCAGCGGGCCCGGCACCTCCTCGTTGTACGACCAGGTCCGGACGGAGCGCCCGCCGATGTCCAGCTCGGACTCCGCCGCCGTGAACCGCAGGACGCGTTCGCGGCCGGCCCCGCGTCTGCGCTCGGCGGCCAGGACCTCCGGGTCCGAGGGGTTGACGTACCCTCGGGGCCCGGCCGGGACGAACCTCTCCCCGCCGCCGGGGTGTTCGGGTCCGGAGCCGGACCCCGGACCGGAGCTGGTGCAGGCTGCCAGGAATCCCGCGCCGGCGGCGGCGAGGGGGGTGCGGAGCAGGGTACGCCGAGAAGGTGTGAACATGTCTAAATAAGACATGTTGGGTGGTCATATAGCCCGGTAATGCGGCCGAATGCCCGATGTGTCGGGGACAGATTCCACCGGCAGGCGGACGGGCGAGGGCGCCGCGCCCCTCGCCCGGGGTCTCAGGCGGCCTTCGCCTTCGTGGCGTACATGTCCACGTACTCCTGCCCGGACAGCCGCATCACCTCGGTCATCACCGAGTCCGTCACCGCCCGCAGGACGTACCGGTCACGGTCCATGCCGTCGTAGCGCGAGAACTCCATGGCCTCGCCGAACCGCACGGTGACCCGGCCCGGCCGCGGGAAGCCCTTGCCGCCCGGCTGGAGCTTGTCGGTGCCGATCATCGCGAACGGCACCACCGGCGCGCCGGTCATCAGCGTCAGCCGGGCGATGCCGGTACGGCCCCGGTACAGCCGGCCGTCGGGCGAGCGGGTGCCCTCCGGGTAGATCCCGAAGATCCGACCCTCCTCCAGGACGCGGCGCCCGGTCATCAGCGCGGCCACGCCGCCGTTCGCCCCGTCCCGGTCCACCGGGATCATGCCGACGCCGGTGAAGAACCAGGCCATCAGCCGTCCCTTGACGCCCTTTCCGGTGACGTACTCGTCCTTGCCGATGAAGTGCACCTGCCGCTTGGTGACCACCGGCAGCACGATCGAGTCGATGAAGGTGAGGTGATTACCGGCCAGAATCACCGGGCCGTCCCCCGGAATGTGCTCCGCGCCCTCCACCTGGGGGCGGAACATCAGGCGCATGATCGGTCCGAGCACTGCCTTGATGAGCGCGAAGCGGGACAACGGGTCCTCCGATGTCAAGGGGGGCGATATGAGTCTGTGCAGGTGAGGACATTACTCGCGGCGCACGTCCGCGCGCACATCGGGAACGCCCGCTTCGCCGAGGTCTTACGAACTGTTGACACGCGTTTACCTGCGGTGGCGCGGTCAGGACGACGTGTAACAGCCTTGTGCGCATGTGACGCACATCGCGCCGGCCGCCGGCCCCGCCCGCCGACGCCCCGTCACCCTCCGCCGCCCGCCGGACACCCGACGGCACCCCGGTGTTCGAACGAGAGCCTCCCTTCGGTCATGTGTGCGCCCCTACGATCGGCGCGCACCGGAGAAGCGAACGGCAGGAGGGCGCTCATGGGCGGCGACCAGGACAACGGGCAGACGCGGGACACGGGACGGCGGGCACTGCTCGGCGCCGCCGTACTGGGAGCGGGCGGAGCGGTCCTCGGACTGCCCGGCGCCGCCCGGGCCGACGGGACCCGCACGGCCGGGCGCCCCGGCCGCGGGCTGAAGGGCCTGCCGGTGCCCACGGTCATCGGCCACCGGGGAGCCAGCGGCTACCGGCCCGAGCACACCTTCGGCTCCTACGACCTGGCGCTGGACCTGGGCGCCGACGTGGTCGAGGCCGGCGACCTGGTGCCCACCAAGGACGGCCATCTGGTCTGCCGGCACGAGCCGGAGATCGGCGGCACCACGGACGTCGCCGCCCACCCGGAGTTCGCCGGCCGCAGGACCACCAAGGTGCTCGACGGCGTCCCCACGACCGGCTGGTTCACCGAGGACTTCACCCTCGCCGAACTGAAGACGCTGCGCGCCGTCGAGCGCGTCCCCGCCAACCGGCCGCACAACACCCTCTACGACGGCCGCTGGGAGATCCCCACCTTCGAAGAGGTCCTGAAGTGGCAGGACGAGCAGACCCGCAGGCGCGGCCGGCAGGTCTGGATCTACCCGGAGACCAAGCACCCCACCTACTTCCGCGAGCTGGGCCTCGGCCTGGAGGAGCGGGTGGCGAAACTGCTGCGCAAGTACGGCAAGGACGGCCGCCACTCCCCGGTCATCCTGCAGTCCTTCGAACCGACGAGCATCCAGCGGCTGAACCGGCTGGTCGACAACCCCCTGGTCGTCCTGCTCTCCTCGGCGAACAGCCGGCCCTACGACTTCGTGGCGGCGAACGACCCGCGCACGGTCGCCGACCTCGTCACCCCCAAGGGGCTGCGGGAGATCGCCGGCTACGCCCAGGGCATCGGGCCCACCGTCGACCTGGTCATACCGAAGAAGACGGACGGCACCCTGGCGGAGCCCACCGCGCTCGTCTCCGACGCGCACCGGGTGGGCCTGGTCGTGCACCCCTACACCCTGCGCAACGAGAATCCCTTCCTGCCCGCCGAGTACCGCAGGGGCAGCGCCGCCGACGGCTACGGCGACGTCCTCGGCGCCTTCAGAAAGTACTTCGCGACCGGCATCGACGGCGTCTTCACCGACAACCCCGACACCGGCCTGCTCGCCCGCGCCGACTTCCTCGCCGGCTGACGCCGTCAACCACCGCACCGGCCGGCACCCCGTTCGGGGTGAGTGTGCGCCGCCCCGGCAACCCGCCGCCGGGGCGGCTCGTCGTTCCGCACATGACGCACGACCTGGTCGCCGCCCTGCGCCCGCTGCTGTCCGCCGAGGCCGCCGCCGAGGCATATGCCTCCGGAAGCGAGCCGGGCGATCTGGAGCAGGCCGTGTGGCTCCGGCTGCTGGAGCGGCTGCGGACCGACGGGCCCCCGCCGGACCCGCCCGGCTGGCTGCGCGAGGCCGTCCGCGCCGAGGCCCGCCGCTGCCGGCACGCCACCTGGCGGGAGGAGCCGTACGACGGGGAACCCCCCGACGTCCTCGGCCCCGGGCCCGAACAGCACGCGCTGACCGCCGCCCGGTACCGCGCCCTGCGGCAGGCCGTCCGCCGCCTGCCCGGACGCTGCCCGCGGCTGATGGAGGCGCTGCTCTCGCCCGAGGACCTCACCTACCGGGAAATCGCGGGGGAGTTGGGTATCTCACAGGGCAGTCTGGGACCGGAACGTTCCAGATGTCTCGGTTGTCTGCGGAGATTGCTCACACCGGAGGTTGCGACGTGCGGAGCGCGGGGATAGGAGTGGGGGACGACAGGTGATCAGGTGAGCGGGAGGCGTGCGCACATGGGCATGAGCGTGACCATCTCGGCGGCGGCCGGGCAGGACGCGGAGCAGATCTTCAGGCTCCAGTACCTGTGCTTCCAGAGCGAGGCCGCGTTGTACGGCAACTACCGCATCGACCCGCTCGTGCAGACCCTGGACTCCGTCCGGCAGGAGGTCGCCACCGACTGCGTCTTCGTCGCCCGCCTCGGCGAGGAGGTCGTCGGCTCGGTGCGCGGCAAGGTGACCGAGGACGGCGCGGCGGCCATCGCCAAGCTCTGCGTCCACCCCCGCCTCCAGGGCCACGGCATCGGCGCCCGGCTGCTGCGCGCGGCCGAGGCCGCACTCGCCGAGCGGCACGGCGCCACCCGCTTCCGCCTGCACACCGGCCACCGCAGCGAGGGCAACCTCCGCCTGTACCGCAAGGTGGGCTACCAGGCGGTGGGCCGGGCCAAGGGCGACGACGGCGTGGAGCTGGTCATCCTGGAGAAGGAAGCGGGCGCCTTCGTCGCCACGGCGTGAGCGTGAGCAGGAGCACCCCGGAAGGGGCGCGGGCCGCCGGCGTTCCTCAGGCGCCCCTGCGAAGGGCCGCCTTCCGCAGCCAGTACATCGCGGACAGGGGCAGCAGCACGGGAATGAACACATAACCCATCCCGTACTCGGACCACACGGTCGCGTCCGGGAACGCCGACGGCTCCACCAGCGTCCACGTGCCGACGATCAGCACCCCCGCCAGTTCGGCGGCGCAGCACACCAGCGCCGCCCTGCGCGCCGTCTCCCCGCCGCGCACCAGCGTGTACGTGATGAACGCGTACACCACACCCGCCACGGCCGACAGCGCGTACGCCAGCGGCGCCCGGTCGAACTCCGTGGCGATCTGGTACGCCGAGCGCGACAGCGCGCCGACCACCATCACGCCGTAGAACCAGACCAGCAGCATGCCCGGCCCGCTGATCAGCCGGGCCGGCTTCTCCTGAACCGCCGTCATCTCAGCCTCCCCAGATGTCGTAGAGCCGTACTTCGAGGACGGCCAGCACCACCCCGGCCGCGGCGACCGTCACCGAGCCCCAGCGGGTCCGCTCGGCCAGCGACATGAACCCCGCGGCCGGCACGCACGCGAACGAGCCCAGCAGATACGCCACGAAGATCGTCGTGCCCTGCTCCGGCTTCTCGCCCCGCGTCAGCTGCACGATCCCAGCCACCAGCTGCACCAGGGCCAGCACCGACACCACGGCCATGCCGATGAAGTGCCAGTCCTTCGTCGGCTGGTCCCGGTAGGCGGCCCAGCCGCACCAGGCGGCGAGCAGGAGCGCGGCGACCCCGGTCACCAGCATCAGGGCGTTGAGCATGCCGCGACCTTATTACGGCCGGAACGTTCCGGAGCCGCCGCCCCCGCCGAACGCCACCGGCCTCACCCGGCTCCGCCGCACCCCCGGCGCCGGGTATCCTCTCCGCCCGGCCGCCGTGGCGTTGGCCACAACCCGCCGGCCGCACAACCGGACGCCGGTCCGGCGGCCGGCGACCCGCCGGCCTTGTCCGCACTGGTCACCGGCCGGGGCGCGGCGGCAGCCCGCCGCGGCCGGGAGCCGGGCCCGGACTGTCCGCCGGTGTCCACCATCCGGACAGCGGCGACGGTTCAGGACCGCCTGTCTGGTTTACTGACCGCATGACCACGACGAGCTGCCGCACCCTTGCGACCGAGGCGACCACGACGCCCGGTGCTCGTTGTATGTGTTGCCTGATGTGTCGAATGTGCGCCTTCTAGAGGGCCCCCGCATCAGCTGAGCCTCGCGCCCCGAAGCGAGACCGTGGCATGTCCGTGCGCCGTAGGCCGTACGAGCCGCACGAACACCCTCCATGCCGCACCCGCATGCACCCGTGCCCGGGCAACACCCACGCCCGCGCACTCGACAGTGACGGAAACCCACGTGATCACCACCTCGGGCCTGACCAAGGTCTACCGCTCCCGCGGCCGTGAGGTCACCGCCCTCGACGGCGTCGATCTGCACGTCCGCGAAGGCGAGGTCTACGGCGTCATCGGCCAGTCCGGCGCCGGCAAGTCCTCCCTCATCCGCTGCGTCAACCTGCTGGAGCGCCCCACCTCCGGCACCGTGACCGTCGCCGGGCAGGACCTCACCGCCCTGGCCGGCCGCGGTCCGCGCGCCGGCCGGGAACTGCGCCGCGCCCGCAGCCGGATCGGCATGGTCTTCCAGCACTTCAACCTGCTGTCCACGCGGACCGTGCAGGACAACGTCGAACTGCCGCTGGAGATCCTCGGCACGTCCGGCAAGGAGCGCTCCCGCAAGGCCCTGGAGCTCCTGGACCTCGTCGGCCTCGCCGACAAGGCCAAGGCCTACCCCGCCCAGCTCTCCGGCGGCCAGAAGCAGCGCGTCGGCATCGCCCGCGCCCTGGCCGGCGACCCCAAGGTGCTGCTCTCCGACGAGGCCACCAGCGCCCTGGACCCGGAGACCACCCGCTCCATCCTCCAGCTGCTGCGCGACCTGAACCGGCAGCTGGGCCTGACCGTCCTGCTCATCACCCACGAGATGGACGTCGTGAAGTCGATCTGCGACTCCGCCGCCCTCATGGAGCGCGGCCGGATCGTGGAGTCCGGCACCGTCAGCGAACTGCTCGCCACCCCGGGCTCCACGCTGGCCGCCGCGCTGTTCCCGGTGGGCGGCGAGGCCACCGGCGCCGACCGGACCGTCCTCGACGTCACCTTCCACGGCGAGAGCGCCACCCAGCCGGTCGTCTCCCAGCTCGCCCGCACCTACAACATCGACATCTCGATCCTCGGCGCCGCCATCGACACCGTCGGCGGCCTCCAGGTCGGCCGGATGCGCATCGAACTGCCCGGCCGCTACGAGGAGAATGTGGTCCCGATCGGCTTCCTGCGCGAACAGGGACTGCAGATCGACGTCGTGGGCCAGGACGCCCCGCTGGTGAAGGAAGGTGCCAAGTGACCTGGTCGGAGATGCAGCCGCTGCTGTCGGACGCGTGTAGCCAGACGTTCACCATGGTGCTCTGGTCCACCGTGATAGCCGTCGTCGCCGGCCTGCCGCTCGGCATCCTCCTGGTGCTGACGGACCGGGGCGGCCTGCTGCAGAACGTGATCGCCAACAAGGTGATCGGCCAGATCGTGAACGTCGGCCGGTCCATGCCGTTCATCATCCTGATGGTCGCGCTGATGAGCTTCACCCGCTGGGTCACCGGCACCACCATCGGCACCACCGCGGCCATCGTGCCGCTCGCCATCGGCGGCATCCCGTTCTTCGCCCGCCTGGTCGAGACGGCCGTGCGCGAAGTGGACCAGGGCCTCGTCGAGGCCGTGCAGTCCATGGGCGGCAACACCTGGACTATCGTCCGCAAGGTCCTCGTCCCCGAGGCCCTGCCCTCGCTGATCGCCTCCACCACCACCACGGTCATCGCCCTCATCGGCTACTCCGCGATGGCCGGCACGGTCGGCGGCGGCGGCCTCGGCGACCTCGCCGTCCGCTACGGCTACCAGCGCTTCGAGACCGAACTGATGTGGATCACCGTCGCGATCCTCGCCGTCGTCATCTCCCTCATCCAGTTCGCCGGCGACTTCGCCGCCCGCTCCCTGCACCGCCGCGGCGCCCGCTCCGGCCCCGCACCCAAGCTCCGCCTGCTGAAGGCCAAGGAGCCCGCGGCGGCCGAGATCAGCAAGGTCGCGTAAGGACCCGGACCAGCACGGTCGCGCAAGGCACCCTCAGGCTCCCCGGCCAGTCGTACCCGGGGTCGCACCACCCTTAAGGAAAGGCACTTTTCGTGCGTAACACCGCCAAGCTCACCACCGCCGTCCTCGCCGCTTCGGCCCTCACCCTCGGGCTGACCGCCTGCGGCTCCGACAAGGACTCCGGCTCCTCCGGCACCAGCGGCCCGCTGGTCGTCGCCGCGAGCCCGACCCCGCACGCCGAGATCCTCAACTTCGTCAAGGACAAGCTGGCGAAGAAGGCGGGCCTCGACCTGGAGGTCAAGGAGTTCACCGACTACATCACGCCGAACACGGCGACCGAGGACGGCTCGGTGGACGCCAACTACTTCCAGAACCAGCCGTACCTCGACGACTTCAACAAGAAGCGCGGCACCCACATCGTGCCCGTCGTCACGGTTCACCTGGAACCGCTCGGCCTGTACTCCCACAAGGTCAAGAAGGCCGACGCCCTCAAGAGCGGTGCGACGATCGCCGTCCCCAACGACGCCGTCAACGAGGCCCGCGCCCTGAAGCTGCTCGCCGGCAACGGACTGATCACCCTCAAGGACGGCGTCGGCAACGAGGCCACCCCGCGGGACATCACCAAGAACCCCAAGAACCTCACGTTCAAGGAGGTCGAGGCGGCCCAGACCCCGCGCTCCCTGGACGACGTCGACGCGGCCGTGGTCAACGGCAACTACGCCATCTCCGCCGGCCTGAAGCCCGCCAAGGACGCCCTCGTCCTGGAGTCCCCCAAGGACAACCCCTACGGCAACTTCCTCGCCGTGAAGAAGGGCGACGAGAAGGACCCGCGGGTGACCAAGCTGGCCAAGCTCCTCACCTCGCCCGAGGTCAAGAAGTTCATCGAGGACAAGTACCAGGGCTCGGTCATCCCGTCGTTCTGAGCCCTGAGGGGGGACTGAAGCCATGCGCGCGTCCGTCGCCGCGGTGGCGGCCCTGGCCCTCGGCCTCGGCCTCACCGCCTGCGGCTCCGGCACGGACTCCGGCAAGGGCGGTGGCAAGGACGGCACCCTCGTCGTCGGCGCCACCGCCGTCCCGGCCGGCGAGGTGCTCACCTACATCAGGGACCACCTCGCCGCCAAGGCCGGACTGAAGCTGGAGATCAAGGAGTTCACCGACTACGTCCTGCCCAACACCGCCCTCCAGGAGGGCGAGCTGGACGCCAACCTCTACCAGAACCAGCCCTTCCTGGACGACTTCAACAAGTCCAAGGGCACCGACCTGGTCCCGGTCGTCAAGCCGTACCTGCCGCCCATGGGCGTCTACTCGCACCGGATCAAGGACGTCAAGCAGCTCCCCGACGGCGCCACCGTCGCCGTCCCCAACGACGTCACCAACGAGGGCCGCGCCCTGAAGCTGCTCGCCGCCGGCGGCGTCATCGAGCTCAAGGCGGGCGCCGGCACCGACGCCTCCCCGAGGGACGTCACCGACAACCCCCGGCACCTCAGGTTCAAGGAGCTGGAAGCCGCCCAGCTGCCCCGCTCGCTCGACGACGTGGACGCCGCGGTCGTCAACAACAACTACGCCCAGGACGCGGGCCTGAGCCCCACCGAGGACGCGATCCTGCTGGAGTCGGCGAAGAACAACCCCTACGCCAACCTCCTCGCCGTCAAACGCGGCCACGAGGACGACCCACGGGTGAAGAAGCTCGCCGCGCTGCTCGTCTCACCCGAGGTCCGCGCGTTCCTCCAGGACAAGTACCACGGCTCCGTCCTGCCCGCGACCGGCGGCTGACGGCACGCACACCGGGTCCACCGGGTCCGGCGACGCACGGGGTCCGCTCCCTCACGAGGAGCGGACCCCGTCGTGCGCTCCGGTGGTTTCATGCTGCATGCTGGGCAGTTCAGCGGACCTGACGGCCCGGACGGTCTTCCGAGGAATCTTCCGAAGGTTACGGAGCGGCGCATGACGAGCACCTTCCCCAACATCTCCATCAGCACGGAGCGGTTGGTGCTGCGTCCCCTGGACGAGGACGACGTGCCCGCCCTGGCCGAGATGATGAATGACGAACAGGTCATCGCCTGGACCACCGTCCCCCACCCCTACACCGAGGCCGACGCCCGCCAGTGGATCACCCGGCTCGCCCCCGGGGAGCGCACCGGGGGCAGCGGCATCGTCCTCGCCGTCACCGAGTTCCTCACCCAGCGGCTCGTCGGCGTCGTCCACCTGAAGCACACGGACTGGCGCGTCCGCTCCAGCGAACTCGCCTACGTCATCGCCCCCTGGGCCCGCGGCGAGGGCTACGCCTCCGAAGCCGCCCTCGCCATCGCCCAGTGGTTCTTCCACGACCAGGACTTCGAACGGCTCGAACTGCGCACCCCCGCCGACAACACCGCCTCCCAGCAGGTGGCGCAGAAGATCGGCTGCATCAGCGAGGGCGTCCTGCGCAACGCCTGGATAGCCCGCGCCAGGACCGAGGACGGCACCTGGGCCCGGGTACGCACCGACGTCATCGTCTGGAGCCTGCTGCCCGAGGACCTCGCCGGGGTCGGCGAGCAGCTCGCCGACACGAGTGGTTTCACCTCGTACTCGGACTGGAACTGAGTCCTCCGAGCGTCACCAGGTACGCTCACGGAGCCCGTGCACCGGGCTCCCTCCCCGAAGACCCGCGCAGAACCACTGGAGACTGACGACGATGGCCGACCGGGTCACGGTGATCGGCTGGGACGGCTCGCCGCTGACCGCCGCGGCACGGAGCGCCCTCGGCGCCGCCACCCTCGTGGCCGGAGCCGCCCACCACCTGGCGCTGCCCGAGGTGCCGCCCAGCGCCGAACGCATCCGCCTCGGCAGCCTCCCGCTGGCCGCCCGCCGCATCGCCGCCCACCGCGGCACCGCCGTCGTCCTCGCCGACGGCGACCCCGGCTTCTTCGGCGTGGTACGCACCCTGCGCGCGCCCGAGTTCGGCCTGGAGGTCGAGGTCGTCCCCGCCGTCTCCTCCGTCGCCACCGCCTTCGCCCGGGCCGGCATGCCCTGGGACGACGCCCAGGTCGTCGTCGCCCACCCGCGCACCCTGCGCCGCGCCGTGAACGTCTGCCGCGCCCACACCAAGGTCGCCGTCCTCACCGCGCCGGGCGCCGGCCCCGCCGAACTCGGGCTGCTGCTGGAGGGCGTGCACCGCACCTTCGTCATCTGCGAGGAACTGGGCACCGGACGCGAACAGGTCAGCGTCGTCACCTCCGACAAGGCCGCCGACCACACCTGGCGCGACCCCAACGTGGTCATCGTCATCGGCGGACCGGCCGGCGCCGGGGAGGGCGGCGGCTGGATCGCCGGCCGCGACCCGGGCACGGGCCCGCGCGGCTGGGTACAGCCCGACGCGAGTTACGCGGACGGACCGGGCGCGGCCGCGGGCAGCGGTCCGGCCGGCGGGCTCGGCGAAGGGGAGCGGGAACTGCTGCGCGCCGCCCAACTCGCCCGCCTCGGGCCCCGGGTCGGCGACCTCGTGTGGGACATCGGCTGCGGCGCCGGCGCGTTCGCCGCCGAGGCCGCCCGATCCGGCGCCGCCGTCATCGCCGTCGACCACGACCCGGCCGCCTGCGCCCGCACCGAGGGGGCCGCCCGCCGCTTCGGGGTCCAGCTCCAGGTGGTCCACGGCAGCGCCCCGCACGTCCTGGAGAACCTGCCCGAGCCGGACGTCGTACGGGTCGGCGGCGGGGGACCGGCCGTCGTCACCGCGGTCGCCGACCGGCGCCCGCGGCGCATCGTCACCCACGCCGCCACCCGGGACGCCGCCGAACGCGTCGGCCGCGACCTGACCGAGCACGGATACCGGGTCCAGTGCGCCCTGGTCCAGTCCGTCGAACTCGACACCCGGGCCTGGACCGAGACCGAGCGGAACGTCGCGTTCCTGCTCAGCGGGGTCCTGCCCGAGCACGCCCCGTGATCCGGTTGTCATACCGCGCGCGGTAGGCTGGCCGATCGTTGTACCGCACCGGTGGCCCGGACTTCGTTCGCCAATGTCCGGATCGCACGCCCGTCTTGGGTCGGCTGCGGTACTGCGGAACCGGAGGACGCGCAACGTGGCGCAGTCCACAGCGGGCTGTCGCGGATCATGCTGTCGCGACGGCGGAACGGCCGGGACAATGCCACTGAATGGCTTTGTCGCCTTTTCCGGCGGGCCGTTCGTGCCGCTGGGCACGGACGCTCGTTCTTCACTGCGGGGCGGTCGGTGCGCCGTTCCGGGTGAGCTGGTCGTAGGAAGCACTAACCGATGGGCGAGGGGTACGCATGACCGACACCGGCCAGGTCCCGGGCGAGGGGCAGCCGGAGAGCGCAGGCATGGTGGAGCAGCCGGGCGTCCCCGCGCACGGCGCGTACACCTACCTCTCCGAGGCGCCCGCCGAGGACGAAGACCTGCTGCTGCCGGGTGCCCAGGGCGCGTGGGGCAACGAGGTGCCGCCCCCCGCTCCGGAACCGGTGGTGGAGGCCGTCCACGAGCCGGGCCCGCACGAGACGGCCGGCCGTGACACCGGCTCGGTCGACCTCGGCGGCGTCCGCCTGCCCGACACGGGACCGGCGTCGGTGCCGCCGTCGCCCATCCTCTCGGCGCCGCACGACCCGGCCGCCGCACCGCAGCCGCCGCGCCGTCCGCTGCACCTCGGCCCGCCGATCCCCGACGCCTCCGCGAGCCCGGTCCGTTCCCTCGCCGACCGCGGCCCCGCCGGAGTCCCCGTACGACAGCCCGGCCCGCCGGCCCCCGGCCCCGAGTACCTCGACGCCCACCCCCAGCCGGCCCCGCAGAACGCGGCCCCCTGGGGAACGGCACCCACGGCCCAGCCTCCGGTCCAGGCCGAGACCCAGGCCCCGGGTGAGGTTCAGGGCGAGACGGAGGTGCCGGTCCAGGGGGAAGAGGCTCGGGTTCCGGCCGACGCACAGGTTCAGGCCGAGGCCCCTGCCCAGGCCGAGGTTCAGGTTCAGGTTCAGCCGGAGGTTCAGGCTCCGGCTGAGGTTCCTGCGCCCGCTGAGGTTCCCGTGCAGGCCGAGGTTCCCGTACAGGCTGAGGCTCCGGTGCAGGACGAAGCTCCGGCGCAGGTTCAGGCGCGCTCCGAGGCTCCGGTCCCGGCTCCGGCCGACGGCCAGGCCGAGACTCCTGCCCAGGCCCAGGCCCAGATTCAGGCCCCGGCCCGGAGCGAGGCCCCCGCCCAGGAGCAGGTCGCCGCTGAGGCACCCGCTGCGGAAACGGTTGGCCCGGCCACGCCCCCCGCTTCCGCTGTTCCCGCTGCCCCTGCCCCCGCCGAGCCGGCCGACGCGGCCCAGGCGGCGGTGGCCCGCCTCGCGAGCCAGGCGGCGGCCCAGAGCGGGTCCGGCGACACCGGCCAGTTCTCGGTCGTGCACGGTCATGACGGGCTCCAGCCGGCGCATGGGCACGACGGGGTGTACGCCGCCCCGGCCGAGGCGCCGGGTGCCGAGGATGTGGCGGACGCGGTGGACCCGGCGGACCCGGCGGACACGGACGTTCCGGCGCAGCCGGCGCCCGAGCAGACCGTCGCCGGTCCGGCCGGGCCGGAGGAGACCGCGCAGCTCGCGCAGACCGCCGAGGACGCCGTGGCGACCGCCGAGGCTGCCGTCGCCGAGCCCGCTGCCGTGGCTCCGGAGACCGAGACGGCCGAGCCCGCGGCGCCCGACGCGGCCGTGACCGAACCGGGGGCGCCCGAACCCGTCGTCGCCGGTCCCGCCGTGACTGCGGTGGCTCAGCCGAGCGGGGACGCCGAGCCGTTCGAGGCCGCGCGGCCCGCGCAGGACCCGGAGACCAGCCACGGCGCGCAGGCCGCCCCGGGCATGCGGCCGGACGTGGCCCCGCAGGACGCCGACCCCGCCCAGCCCCAGGCAGCCGCCCTCGCCCCGGAGCCCGTCGCACCCGCCGATCCGGCCCCCGCTCAAGACGCGGCCCAGGTCGCGCCCCAGACCATCGACCCGGCTTCCGTCGAGGCCCCGGCCGGCATCCAGGAGGCGGTCCCGGCTGCCGCCCAGGAGATGGCTCAGGCCCCCGCCGAGCCCGCCCCCACCGCGGCTCCGGCCCAGTCGGCCCCGGAAGCCCTGGAAGCCCTGGAAGCCCCGGAGGCCCCGGAAGCCGTACCGGTCGCCCAGCCCGTCGTGGCCCAGGCCCCCGTGGCACCGCAGACCCAGGCACCGCAGACCCAGGCACCGGCCGAGGCGACCGAGCCGGCCGCGCGCCAGCCGCAGGGACCGGAGCCCGCCGAAGACGCCCCGCATGCCGAAGCCGTGGCCGAAGCCGTGGCCGAAGCGGTGGCGGAGGCCCCGGCTGCCCCGGCCGCCCCGGAGCAGCAGCCGCACCCGGCGGAGACCGTCGACCAGGCGCCGGTCACCGACCCGGCACCCACCGCCGGCCCGGCGCCGGTCACCGACCCGCAGCCCGCGCAACAGCCGCAGGCATCGGAGTCCGCGCCGGACACCGCCGTGCCGGCCCCGGGTCCCCAGCAGCCCCTCGGGCAGTTCGTGCCCGTGCAGGGCCAGGTGCCCAGCGATCCGCAGCCGGCGCCCACCGCGGTGCCGGACGCGGCCGGACCGCAGGCCTCGCCGCTCCCGCAGGAGCAGCCGGAGCCGGCGCCCGGGCCCGAGCCGGTGGCCACGGTGCCCGCGCCCCGTGAGGGCGAGCCGGCCGCCGTACCCCACGCCGGGCCCGTCCCCGACGTCGTACAGCAAACGGAGGACCCGGTCACCGGGGCCGCCGACCAGGAAGAGAGCACGGCCGCGGTGGCGGAAGCACGACAGTCCACCGGCCCGGCCGCGCCCGCCTACGCCGACGCCGAGCGCGAGGCCGTCCTGAAGGTGATGCGCGAGCGCCGCGACATCCGCAACGGCTTCCGCAGCGACCCCATCCCGCACGAGGTGCTGCTCCGGGTCCTGGAGGCGGCGCACACCGCGCCGTCCGTGGGCCACTCGCAGCCCTGGGACTTCGTCGTCATCAGATCCGCCGAGACCCGGCGGACGATGCACGAACTGGCGATGAGACAGCGCGAGGCCTACGCCAAGTCGCTGCCGAAGGGCCGGGCCAAGCAGTTCAAGGAACTGAAGATCGAGGCCATCCTCGACACCCCGGTCAACATCGTCGTCACCGCCGACCCCACCCGCGGCGGCCGGCACACGCTCGGCCGTCACACCCAGCCGCAGATGGCGCCCTACTCCTCGGCGCTCGCGGTGGAGAACCTCTGGCTCGCCGCCCGCGCCGAAGGCCTCGGCGTCGGCTGGGTCAGCTTCTTCGACGAGCGGGAGATGGTCCGCGCGCTCGGCCTGCCCGAGCACCTGGAGGTCGTCGCCTACCTGTGTGTCGGGTACGTCGACGAGTTCCCGGACGAGCCCGAGCTGATGCAGGCCGGCTGGTCCAAGCGACGCCCCCTGTCCTGGGTGGTGCACGAGGAGACGTACGGCCGCCGCGCCCTGCCCGGAGAGGAACCCCACGACCTGCTCGCCGAGACCGTCGCACAGATCCGCCCGCTCGACGCCAAGGCGCTCGGCGAGGCGTGGGAGCGCCAGAAGCGCATGACCAAGCCGGCCGGCGCGCTCGGCATGCTGGAGATCATCTCCGCACAGCTGTGCGGGCTGTCCCGGCAGTGCCCGCCGCCGATCCCGGAACCCGCCGCCGTCGCGATCTTCGCCGGCGACCACGGCGTGCACGCCCAGGGCGTCACCCCCTGGCCGCAGGAGGTGACCGCCCAGATGGTGGCCAACTTCCTCGGCGGGGGAGCCGTCTGCAACGCCTTCGCCGCCCAGGTCGGCGCCGAGGTGTGCGTCGTGGACGTGGGTGTCGCCGGCGACCTGCCGGCCACCCCGGGCCTGCTGCCGCGCAAGATCCGCGGTGGCACGTCCGACATGACCGCCGGCCCCGCGATGACCCGCGAGGAGGCCAAGGCGGCCATCGAGGTGGGCATCGAGACCGCCCGCGACCTGGTGGCGGCCGGCAACAAGGCGCTGCTCACCGGTGAGATGGGCATCGCCAACACCACCGCGTCCGCCGCGCTGATCTCCGTCTTCACCGGTGCCGACCCGGCCGAGGTGACCGGGCGCGGCACGGGCATCAACGACGAGACGCTGGTCCGCAAGACCGAGGTCGTCCGCCGCGCGCTGGACTTCCACCAGCCGGACCCGGCCGACCCGATCGGCGTCCTCGCGGCCGTCGGCGGCTTCGAGCACGCGGCCATGGTCGGCCTGCTGCTCGGCGGCGCGTCCCTGCGGACGCCGGTGATCCTGGACGGCGTCAGCGCCGGCGCGGCGGCCCTCGTCGCCCGCGCGATCGCCCCCGAGGTCCTCGCGGCCTGCATCGCCGGCCACCGCAGCGCCGAGCCGGGCCATGTCGCGGCGCTGAACAAGCTGGGCCTGCGCCCCCTGGTCGACCTCGACCTCCGCCTCGGCGAGGGCACGGGCGCCCTGCTGGCGCTCCCGCTGGTCCAGTCCACGGCGCGCGCCATGCACGAGGTGGCCACGTTCGATTCGGCGGGCGTCACCGAGAAGTAGGGGCCGGGCGCCCGGCACGCGCGGTGCCGGGCGCCTGACCACGTACGTTCCCGGGGTCCTGTCGGTACACCCGCGTTCGCGGGCCCGCACCACCGGGCCCCTCCACGTGGGAGCACGTCCGGGCGGCGTTGCCCAGCCACCGGACACCCGCCCCGCCCCCCACCGCCGTCACCGTAAAATCCGCACGTCAGCGCCACCGCACAGCCACCGGAGGACGCCCTCATGGCCGAACACCCCGCCTACCCCGTAGGCCTCCGCCTCTCCGGCCGCCGCGTGGTCGTCCTAGGCGGCGGCACGGTGGCCCAGCGCCGGCTGCCCGCACTGATCGCGGCCGGCGCGGACATCACCGTCGTGTCCCCGGAGGCGACTCCCTCGGTCGAGGCCATGGCGGAGGCGGGGGAGATCGCCTGGGAGCGGCGGGCCTACACCGAGGGCGACCTGGCCGAGGCCTGGTACGCCCTCATCGCCACCAGCGACCCCGACGCCAACACCCGTGCCTCCGCCGAGGCGGAGCGGCACCGGGTCTGGTGCGTCCGCTCCGACGACGCCGACCAGGCCACGGCCTGGACCCCGGCGACCGGCCACAGCGAGGGCGTCACCGTCGCCGTGCTCACCACGCACGCGCGGGGCCGCGACCCCCGCCACACCGCCGCCATCCGGGACGCGGTCGTGGAGGGCCTGCGCGACGGCACCCTCGTCGCCCCGCACCACCGCACCCGCGCCGCCGGCGTGGCCCTGGTCGGCGGCGGACCCGGCGACCCGGACCTGATCACGGTCCGCGGCCGGCGCCTGCTCGCCGAGGCGGACGTCGTCATCGCCGACCGGCTGGGCCCGCGCGATCTGCTCGCCGAGCTGCCGCCGCACGTCGAGGTGATCGACGCGGCCAAGATCCCCTACGGCCGCTACATGGCCCAGGAGGCCATCAACAACGCGCTGATCGAGCACGCCAAGCAGGGCAAGGCGGTGGTCCGGCTCAAGGGCGGCGACCCGTTCGTCTTCGGCCGGGGCATGGAGGAGGTCCAGGCACTCGCCGAAGCCGGCATCCCGTGCACGGTGGTGCCCGGCATCTCCAGCTCCATCTCGGTCCCGGGCGCGGCGGGCATCCCGGTCACGCACCGGGGGGTCGCCCATGAGTTCACCGTGGTCAGCGGCCATGTGGCGCCCGACGACGAGCGCTCGCTGGTCGACTGGCCGTCGCTGGCCAAGCTCACCGGCACCCTGGTGATCCTGATGGGCGTCGACAAGATCGGGAAGATCGCCGAGACGCTGGTCGCGCACGGCAGGCCCGCGACGACGCCGGTGGCCCTGGTCCAGGAGGGCACGACGGCCGCCCAGCGCCGGGTGGACGCCACCCTGGCCACGGTCGCCGAGACGGTCCGGGCCGAGGACGTGAGGCCCCCGGCGGTCATCGTCGTCGGCGAGGTCGTACGGGTCGGCCCGGAGCCCGCCGCCTGACCCGGCCGGGATACCCTACGGGTAACTCGACGTAACTCTGAGTAACCTGGGATAACCCGGAATGGCCCGCTTTCACCCCGCCGTTGGCAGCACACCAGGACAAGGCAGTATCACCCCGTGGCCGATCTCATCACCGTCGAGGACCCCGACGACCCGCGCCTGACCGACTACACGGACCTGACCGACGTCGAGTTGCGCCGCCGGCGGGAACCCGCGGAGGGCCTGTTCATCGCCGAGGGCGAGAAGGTCATCCGCAGGGCCAGGGAAGCGGGTTACGAGATGCGGTCCATGCTGCTCTCGGCCAAGTGGATCGACGCCATGCGCGACGTCATCGACGAACTTCCGGCCCCGGTGTACGCCGTGAGCCCGGAACTCGCCGAACGCGTCACCGGCTACCACGTGCACCGCGGCGCCCTCGCGTCCATGCGGCGCAAGCCGCTGCCGACGGCCGGCGAACTGCTCCGCACCGCCCGCCGCGTGGTGATCATGGAGTCGGTGAACGACCACACCAACATCGGCGCGATCTTCCGCTCGGCGGCGGCCCTCGGCATGGACGCGGTGCTGCTGTCGCCCGACTGCGCCGACCCGCTGTACCGGCGGAGCGTCAAGGTCTCCATGGGCGCGGTGTTCTCCGTACCGTACGCCCGCCTGGAGACCTGGCCGAAGGGGCTGGACGCGGTCCGCGAGGCCGGTTTCACGCTGCTCGCGCTCACCCCGGACGAGAAGGCCGGCAGCCTCGACGAGGCCGCGCCGCACCGCATGGACCGGGTGGCGCTCATGCTCGGCGCGGAGGGCGACGGCCTGTCCCGGCAGGCCCTGGCCGCCGCCGACGCGTGGGTCCGCATCCCGATGTCCCACGGCGTCGACTCCCTCAACGTGGGCGCGGCGGCGGCGGTGGCGTTCTACGCGGTGACGACGGGCCGGCCACAGCCCTGACGGCGGGAGCCGGACGGCCCTTCTCAGTGCCGGACCGCTCTCCTCGCCGCCGGGCGCCTCGCCGTCCGGGCCGTCACCTTCAGCTGCCGTGGCCCGGCGTCCACGCCGACCGGTCCGGGCCCGACCCGCCGTCGCCGGCCGGCGCACCGCCGGGCCGCGCCGCAAGGCTCTGGCCCGCCGGAGCGGCCGGCTGGGCGCGCCGCTCCCGCTGGACCCCGCCGTCGCCGCCCAGCCCGCGCGCCGGACCCTGGCAGCCCTGGGCCACCGCGATACCGAGCGCCACCAGCAGCGTCACCACGACGAACACGAAAAGCCGCTGCCGCAGCAGCCGCGGATTGGCGGGCCGCAGCCCGCCTCCCGCCGGGCGCCGCCCGGAACCGCCGCGCGGCGCCGGACGCCCGCCGCCGGAGCGCGGGCCGCCGCCGCGGGGTGCCGGGGTGGGACGCGCCGTACCCGGCCGGGCGGACCCGGCCCCGCCACGCCCACCACCACCGCCACGCGCGGCCACACCTCCACGGGACGGCGCGTCGCCGCGCGGGGAGACGCCTCCCCTGGACGGCACACCGCCCCGTCCCGGGATGCCCGGGCGCGGCGCCGGCGTGCCGGGGGAGGTCCGCCGCTGGACGCGCTGCGGCTCGGGATAGGTGTCGGCGAGCCGTCCGGTGGGCCGGTCGGCCTCGGCGGCCCGCGGATGGGGCGTCCGTACGTCGTTCAGCCCCTGCGCCTCCCGGGCGGCGATCTCCTTCAGCCGCAGCGACAGCTGGAGCGTGCTGGGCCGCTCCTCGGGGTCCTTCGCCAGACAGGCCCGGATCAGCGGGGCCAGCGCGTCCGGCACGCCGGCCAGCTGCGGCTCCTCGTGCACCACCCGGTACAGCATCACCTCGGAACTGCCGTGCCCGAAGGGCGAGTCACCGGTCGAGGCGTACGCCAGCGTGGCGCCGAGCGAGAAGACATCGGTGGCCGGGGTCACCGTCGCGCCGCGCACCTGCTCGGGGGCGAGGAAGCCGGGGGAGCCGACCGCGGTGCCCACGTGTGTGAGCGTGGAGGCGCCGGTGGCCCAGGCGATGCCGAAGTCGATGATCCGCGGCCCCTTGGGGGACAGCAGGATGTTGGAGGGCTTCAGGTCCCGGTGGACGACACCGGCCTCGTGCACGGCGACCAGTCCCTCGGACAGGGCCGCGCCGATCGCCGCGGTGTCCGCCGCGCCCAGCGCCCCCTCCTCGGCGACCTTGTCGTGCAGGGAAGGGCCGGGCACGTACTGCGTGGCGAACCAGGGCCGCTCGGCCTCCAGGTCGGCGGCGACCAGCCGGGCCGTACAGCCGCCGCGGATCCGCCGGGCCGCGGACACCTCGCGCGCGAACCGCGACCGGAACTCCTGGTCCTCCGCCAGATCCGGCCGGATCACCTTCAGCGCGACCCGCTGCCCCTTCTTGTCGGAGCCGAGATACACCACGCCCATTCCGCCCGCGCCGAGCCGTCGGTGAAGCCTGAACGAGCCGACGACGCGCGGGTCCTCGCGCCTCAGGCGCATCATCGCCATGTTCATCCCCGCTGCCCGGTCCCTGTGACGTGGCACAGCTTACGTTTCCCCGGCCGCCCGCGCGCAGAGGCCGCGCCCTCTCGGCGGCACGGATTGTGCGGGCCGTCCGGGTGAGGTGAAACCCGGTCAGCGAGCCACGCCGCACGGCGACTTCGGGCCGGCCGCACCCCCAACCCGCCTGCCGCTCCGGGAGGTTGAGCTCGCACGTGGGGAGGGTGTTCCGGAGGCCGCCCCCGCCGGCCGTCGGGTGCCGACCGTCCACGGGTGGGGCCGGGTCCCGGCCGGTGATCCGTCCCCGGTGCCCCTTCCGGCACCGGTCCGAGTGATCGAAGTCACTCCCCCCGGTGAGCGGGACGCTTCCGATATGACCGGACAGAGCGGGCGACCCCTCCGGGAAGACCCCGACACCCGGGCCCGCGTCTCCACCCAGGGGAGTACTCCGCCGCTCGGGGCTCATCCTCTTGGAGGCCCGGCAATCGGTACGAGGGCATGACGTCGCCCGGACGCGGCCCGCCTAGATTTGAGGTCAAGCGGCGGGTGCGGTACTCGTCCCCCGAGGTCGGACGCCCGCCGCTGCCAACGACAACCGAACAGTCAGGAGAGGAACCATGGCCCACACGGCACCGCGACGTCCGGCGTTCGCTTCCCGCCGTACGGGCCGTCGCCACCCCGTGGTGGCGACGCTCATGGCCCTTCCCCTGGCGGCCCTGCTCCTGCTCGTCTTCGACGGCTGGGAGACGGTGGCCACACAGGCGTCGTCCGTGGGTGTGATGCTGGGGCGCTGAGCGGCGACCCCAGGCCCGGAAGAGCGGTCCGGGCGGGGACATCCATCCATGAAACCCCGTGGGGACGGGGGTGCGGCGGACGGCAACGATGCCGGCGCAGCTGGGGAGCTGCGCCGGCATTAGCCGTTTCCGGCCGTCCCGGTACCCTCGGCCGCACAGCCACCCTTCCCCGAGGCAGCCTTGACCGCAGACACCGGCGCGGACACCGCCACGACCACAGGCCCGGACACCGCGACGACCGCAGGCGCGGAGACCCTCATGCCCGCCCTGACCGCCCAGGCCAGGACGGCGGCTCACGGCACCTCCGCCCCCTGCTCCTGCGCCACCACCCCCCTCGTCACCCGCCCCGACGCCACCGTCATCCGTCACGCCGGCGTCGTGGCCAAGGCACACGCCCCGGACACCGACCCCGCCGCACTGGCCCTCCGTGTCGCCGCGGCCGCCTTTCTCCCGGACGTGCTGCTGCCGCCGCTCACCCCTGCCCCGGCCCAGGAGCACGCCCCGTACGCCCCGTACGACCCGCATGACCGTTACCACCCGCACGGCCCGTACACCTCCCGCAACCCGCACGGCCGCCCGGTCACCCTCTGGCCCTACGGCGCCCCCGTGGACCCGGACGACCCGGACGCGGCCCCCTGGGAGGCCGTGGCGACCCTTCTGGCCCGGCTGCACCGCACCCCCGCCCCCGCCGGCCTCCCCCCGATGCGCGGCCCCGCCAAAGCCGCCCGCGCCCTCCACCGGCTCCGCGCGGCCCTGCGCACCACGCCCCACGGCCCGGCCGGCTCCGCCGCCCACCCGGTGCTGGCCGCCTGGTCCGCCCTGCCCGCCTGGGCCAGGGCCGGGGCCCCGATGCCCGGCCCGGCGGCGCTCTGCCACGGCGACCTGCACCTCGGGCAGCTCGTGCGGCACCCCGCCCCGGACGGCCCCTGGCGGCTCATCGACGTGGACGACCTCGGCGTGGGCGTGCCCGCCTGGGACCTCGCCCGCCCCGCCGCCTGGTACGCCTGCGGACTCCTCGCGCCCGACGAGTGGACCCGCTTCCTGACCGCCTACCGGCGGGCCGGCGGCCCGGCCGTGCCCCCGGACGGCGACCCCTGGCCCGCCCTGGACGTCCCGGCCCGCGCGCTCACCGTGCAGACGGCCGCCCTGGCGATCAGCAAGGCGCTCGCCGCCGGCCGCCCGCTGGACGAGGTGGAGCAGGCCGTGGCCGACGCCTGCGCGCGCATGCCGTCCGCCCCCGCGCACCCTCCCCGGCCGGCGTCCGAAATCCCGGGCTAGGCTGCAACCGCCCGGGGCCGGACGGAGTCTGTCCCGGGGAAACACGAAGCGGTACCGACCGGCGAGGAGTTGAGCCGAGCATGCAGTGTCCGAAGTGCCATGCGCCGATGCACACCTACAACCGCAACGGCGTCCAGATCGAGCAGTGCAGCGGCTGTCGAGGCATATTCCTCGACTACGGCGAGCTGGAGGCGCTGACCCGTCTGGAGGCCCAGTGGTCGCAGCCGGCCCCGCCCCCGCCGCCCGCCCCGCAGGCCTACCCCGCGGCCCCGCCCGCGCCCGCCTGGGGCGCCCCGCACGGCGGCCACCACGGCGACCACGGTCATTACGGCCACCACCGCCACAAGAGCTTCGGCCACATGCTGTTCTCCAGCTGACACGCTGACACGAAGGAGCCCCCGGCCGTACGAGACGGCCGGGGGCTCCTTGCTGTGTGGACGATACTGGGATTGAACCAGTGACCTCTTCCGTGTCAGGGAAGCGCTCTCCCGCTGAGCTAATCGTCCGCGGACCGTGGCTCGGAAGTCACGGACGGTGCGCGATACTGGGATTGAACCAGTGACCTCTTCCGTGTCAGGGAAGCGCTCTCCCGCTGAGCTAATCGCGCGGGGGGATCTTCGTGAAGATCCAGGATCCGAAGATCCAGTGGACGATACTGGGATTGAACCAGTGACCTCTTCCGTGTCAGGGAAGCGCTCTCCCGCTGAGCTAATCGTCCTTGGAGGTGGAGACGGGATTTGAACCCGTGTAGACGGCTTTGCAGGCCGTTGCCTCGCCTCTCGGCCACTCCACCAGGAGTGTAGGGGATCGGGATGACCCCTTCTTCCTTCGAGCGGACGACGAGGCTCGAACTCGCGACCTCAACCTTGGCAAGGTTGCGCTCTACCAACTGAGCTACGTCCGCTTGTCGTTTCGGTGCGCTTCCGCGTCCCGGCGACGTGTTGAACTCTAGCGGATTCCCCGGCCAGTACAAAAACGCGTTTGCGCAGCGTGCTGCGCTGCGCCCCGCGTACCCCGTGGTCAGCGCCCCCTCCGGGACATCCCGGGGCCACCCGGCGGACACCCGGCCTAGACTCGACCACGTGCTCGACCACCCCTTGGGACTCCCCCCACTGGCCCGCTTCGGTGACCGTGTCGCCACCGGCCTGCTCGACGTCACCAACGACCCGGCCGCCCTGGACTCCACCGGCTTCTGGGCCGTCTGCGCGGACTACGAGGGCCGGCTGACCTGCGCCCGCTTCGCGGACGTACGCGAGGAACCGGTGCCCGCGCCGCGCCCCGGCCGCTGGCGGGGCCCGCGGCCGGGGGAGTGGACCTCCTCCCTCGACCGAGCCGGGTACACGGCGGCCGTCCGCCGCATCCGGGAGCACATCGCGGCCGGCGAGGTCTACCAGGCCAACCTCTGCCGCGTGCTCAGCGCGCCCGTCGCCCCCGGCGCCGACGTGGACGCCCTCACCGCCGTACTGGCCCGCGGCAACCCGGCGCCGTACGCGGGCACGATCCGCCTGCCGGAGCACGGCGTGGAGATCGCCACGGCCTCGCCCGAGCTGTTCCTGCGCCGGGTCGGCCGCGGCGTCGAGTCGGGCCCGATCAAGGGCACCGCACGCACGGAGGCGGAGCTCCTGGACAAGGACCACGCCGAGAACGTGATGATCGTGGACCTGGTCCGCAACGACATCGGGCGGGTCTGCGAGACCGGCAGCGTGACCGTCCCCGACCTGTGCGCGGTGGAGAAGCACCCCGGGCTCGTCCACCTCGTCTCCACCGTGCGCGGCGAGCTGCGCCCGGACGCCGGCTGGCCCGAGCTGCTGGCCGCGGCCTTCCCGCCCGGCTCGGTCACCGGCGCCCCCAAGCAGAGCGCCGTGCGGATCATCGAGACGCTGGAGACGGCGCCGCGCGGCCCCTACTGCGGCGGCATCGGCTGGGTGGACGCCGACCGCGGCACCGGCGAGCTGGCCGTGGGCATACGCACCTTCTGGATCGACCGCTCCGACGGCACCCTGCGCTTCGGCGCGGGCGCGGGCATCACCTGGGGGTCCGACCCGGAAGGGGAGTGGCGGGAGACCGAGCTGAAGGCGGCCCGGCTCCTCGCGGTGGCGTCGGGCGCGTACGACGAGACGGGGGAACCACTCGGATGATGATCTGGCTGGACGGCGGGCTGCGCGAGGCGGAGTCCGCCCGGGTCTCCGTCCTCGACCGCGGCCTGACGGTCGGCGAGGGCGTCTTCGAGACCCTGAAGACGGTCCGCGGCCGGCCGTTCGCGCTCACCCGACACCTCGACCGGCTGACCCGCTCCGCCCGCGTCCTCGGCCTGCCCGACCCCGACCACGACGAGATCCGCCACGCCTGTACGGCCGTGCTGGAGGCCAATCCGATGCCGCTCGGCCGGCTGCGGATCACCTGCACCGGCGGCCGCGGCCCGCTCGGCACCGGCCGCGCCGAGCACGGCCCGACCCTGGTGGTCGCCGTCGGCGAGACCACCCGCCGCCCCGACTCCACCGCGGCGGTCACCGTCCCCTGGACCCGCAACGAGCGCGGCGCCCTCGCCGGTGTGAAGAGCACGTCGTACGCGGAGAACCTCGTCGCCCTCGACCGGGCCCGCCGGGACGGCGCCTCCGAGGCGCTGTTCGGGAACACGGCCGGACGGCTCTGCGAGGGCACCGCGACCAACGTCTTCGTCGTCCTGGACGGCGAGATCCACACCCCGCCGGTCGCCTCCGGCTGTCTGCCCGGCATCACCCGCGCCCTGGTCGTCGAGTGGACGGGAGCCCGGGAGACGGACCTGCCCCTGGACGTCCTCCAGCGCGCCGACGAGGTCTTCCTCACCTCGAGCCTGCGGGACGTACAGCCCCTGCACCGGGTCGACGGCCGCGAACTGCCCGGCAGCCGGGGCCCGGTGACCGCCGCGGCGATGCGCGTCTTCGACGAGCGGTCCGGGCAGGACCTGGACCCCTGAACCGGGAAAACCGGCTGACTCGGCGGGTGGGCGTGGGTAGAACACCTGTGATGACGACGACCCTGCGGCCGGCCGAGCCGCTCCGGCAGAACCCCGACGGGACCCGCTCACGACGCTACGCGGTGTGCGTGAACAGCCGTCCCGTCGGCGAGATCCACCTCGGCACCTCGCCGTCCCTCGGCGACTCCGTGGCCCGCGTCCTCGATCTGCGGATCGCCGAGCCCGACCGGCGGCGCGGGCGGGGCACCGTGGCGGCGCTGGCCGCGGAGGAGGTGGCCCGCGGCTGGGGCTGCGCGCAGATGGAGACCATGGTGCCCCGCTCCGCGGACGCCGCCGTGCGGCTGTTCCACACCCTCGGCTACACCGTGCGCAACCGCATCATGGAGAAACCCCTGGGTGCCGTCCCGCCCGCGCTGCCCCCGGGCAGCCGTGCGCGGCCCATGACGGAGGACGAGTTCGGCGCCTGGCTGGAGGCGGAGAGCGAACGGTTCGCGCGCACGTGGATCGACCTCGGCGTCCCGGAGGCCGACGCCCTCGCCAAGACCCGCGACGACCACGCACGGCTGCTGCCGCACGGCCTCGCGACCGACGGCATGCTCCTCACCGTGCTGGAGCACGGGGGCAGCCCGGTGGGCACCCTGTGGGTGGCACTCCAGGAGGGCAGGGCGTACGTGTTCGACGTGCGGACCCTCCCGGACCACCGGGGCCGGGGACACGGCCGTACGCTCATGCTCCTGGCGGAACGCCAGGCGACCGGCTCCGGCCGCCCGGTCCTCGGCCTCAACGTCTTCGCGGGCAACACCCCCGCCGAGCGGCTGTACGCCTCACTCGGCTACGAAACGGTGACGTACTCCTTGAGCAAGCCCCTGTTGTAGCCGCTGTAGCCGCCGGGTGTGCCGGCGGCCGGCCGGGGCCCGGCGCTCAGGCCTGTCCGGCGGCGCGGTCGGCCAGCAGGCGGTCCGCGATGCGCTCGACGCGTTCGCGCAGGCCCTCCTGGCTCTTACCGCCGTCCAGACGCTCGCCGCCGATGACGTACGTCGGCGTGCCGGTCACGCCGATGGCCTTGCCCTCGGCGTGATCGGCGTCCACGGCCAGGATGTGCCGGCCGTCGATCAACGCGGTGTCGAATTCCTCGGCGTCCAGGCCGAGTTCCCGCGCCACCTCGACCAGGAAGGGTTCTCCCCGACGGTCCAGCTCCGCCACCCGCTCCAGCACGGCCTCCGCGTACGGCCAGCCCTTGCCCTGCTCCAGCGCCTCCTCGGCGGCCTGCGCGGCGGCGAACGAGTGCTTGTGCTTCTCCAGCGGGAAGTGCCGCAGCCGCAGCTCCAGCCGGTCGCCGTAGCGGGCGCGCAGGGCGCGTACGTCGTCCAGGGCGGTGCGGCAGTCGGGGCACTGCAGCTCACACCAGACGTCGAGGACGAGGGCATCGGTGCGGGCGGGGGAGGAGTCGCTCATGCCCACCAGTCTTCCAGGCCCGGCCCCGGCGACCCAACCGGGACCGGCGGCGTGCGGGGCCGGTCGCGCACCGGTCCGTCCGCAGGAGAGGAGGGCGCGCACCCGGCACTCCCGTAGGAGGCGACCCGGAGATGTCCCTGATGTCCGGCGGGAACATGGCCTCGCGGGGATCCGGCGGTGCACGATGGAAGCGACGGACCGAGCCCGCCAGGAGGACCGGATGATTGCCGAGACAGTCTGCTCCGCCGTGTCCGCGGCGGGCCTTGGTATCGCGGTGGTCACGGCCTACCGCAAACGCTATGTGGCGGCCGCCCGCCTCGCGGCCTACTCGCTCGTCCCGGTCGGCCTGGTGATGACCGGTGTCGTCGGCTGGCTCGCCGACACCGCGCTGAGCCCCACCGCCTGGGCCGGCTTCGGAGTGCTCGGCGCCGCCTGGCTCCTGTTCACCGGCACCCGTGCCGTGGAGCGCCGGCGCGGCACCACCGCTGCCGAGCGCGGGGCGGCCGGAAAGGCGGAGCGGGAGGCGGTGGCCCCCGCGGCCGCGGCGCCGCTCCCGGGCGGGACGGCCCACGGCACGGCACGCCCGTCCACTCCTCGGCCCGCCCCGCGGTCCGCCGGAGCGCCGGAGGACTTCAGCGACATCGAGGCCATCCTCAAGAAGCACGGCATATGACAGTCACATAACTGGCCGAAGGGACACAGTGAGTCCCCGGGCGGCCGGAATCGTTCACCAGCCGGACGAGACCTCACGGCATTCGGTGAACTCCCGCAAGATCCCTGAGCGCTGATCGCGACCGGGCTCCGGGTGCGCCATGATCTGCCGCGAGATGCTCGACACTACGCAGAGCGAGGCCGCGCCGCCCAAGGACGAGCCGCGCGGGTGCCTCTTCGCCCTTTCCCAGCCACCGCTGATGATCTTCCTGGCGGTGATCGGGTTTCTGCTGCTCATGGCTGCGCTGCACGACCTGCTGTTGCTGTGAGCCGTACACGTCCGTCCCGGCGCCACCCGCCGGGACCGACGTCGCATCGGGCACCGGGCGCGGCACGGCCCCCCCGGTCCGCCCCCGCTCAGCCCGCCGCTTCCTTGCGCCGGGCCCGGTAGGCGGCGACATGCAGCCGGTTCCCGCAGGTACGGCTGTCGCAGTAACGGCGCGAGCGGTTGCGGGAGAGATCCACGAAGGCGCGCCGGCAGTCCGGTGCCTCGCAGCGCCGCAGCCGTTCCTGCTCCCCGGCCACCACGAAGAAGGCCAGCGCCATCCCGCAGTCCGCGGCGAGATGGTCGGCCACGGAGGCGCCCGGCGCGAAGTAGTGCATGTGCCAGTCGTAGCCGTCGTGGTCGGTCAGCCGGGGCGTGGTGCCCGCGGCGGCGACCAGCTCGTTGATCACCAGGGCCGCGGACCGCGGGTCCGGCGCGGCGAAGATCGCCGCGAACCGCCCCCGGATCCTGCGTACGGCGGACAGGTCCAGCTCCGACAGCACGCCGACATCACTGATCTTGTGGCTTCGCACGAAATCGGTGAGTGCCTGGACATCGGGCAGTCCGTCCGTTGCCGCATCGTCCTCGGGCGCGGAGTTCACCAGATCCACCACGGTGTCGAGGGCGCACCGGGTGTCGTGGGTGATCAGCACGTTTCGCTCCCTGGCCTGGGGGTCGGGCGGGCGCCCGCCGGTGCTGGCCGATGGTAGCGACAACCGCGCCGGCCGTACCCGTCCTTCCCCGACCCCGATCGCCCTGAGAACGCCCCCGCGCCGCGAGGGGTTCCCGCCGGGCCCCGGCCGGCTGCGGGACCGCCGGGCCCGGAGCGGCGTACCCGCACCGCGACGGCCGCGCGCCCACCGCGGCCGGTTCCATCGCGGAGTCACGCACGGCGACCGTTCGCTCGCGGACCGAAGCGGACGAGGGCACACCGGCGCCGCCCCGTGAGCGCTCACGGCGGCGGCGCCGGTCCGGTGCCGTATGCGGTTGTCTTCGCCCGAGCCGTCTCCCCGAGTGGACGGCGCCGGGCTGCTTCGTAGGGCGGCGGCCTAGCTCTCCGCCAGGATGTGCGAGAGCTCCTGATCCAGGTCGAAGTGCCGGTGTTCCGTGCCGGGCGGCACGGCGGCGTCGGTTCGCTTCAGGAAGGACTCCAGGGCCCGCGCGGGGGCCTCGAGCAGCGCCTCTCCCTCCGGGGAGCTGAGGGCGATGCACACGACGCCCTGGCCATGGCTGCGGGACGGCCAGACGCGGACGTCGCCGGTGCCGGTGGGCCGGTGCAGGCCCTCGGCGAGGAGGTCACGGGCGAACACCCACTCGACGGTCTCCTCGGCTCCGGTGTGGAAGGTGGCGTGCACGGCGTAGGGGTCGGCCGTGTCGTACCGCAGGCCTGCGGGGACAGGCAGGGAGGACTCGCTCGACACAACGAGGCGCAGGTGCAGCTCGCAGCTGACCGTGGTGTTCATAAGCGCCAGGGCCTTTCGCTCAGTGTGCGCTCGGGGATTCGCACGTCGGCGAAATCGACATGCCACCTACGGTGCCGTTGTAAACCCCTCTGAGGGTTTTGCATGGGTTTACGTAACTCTTCCGGCCGAGAACTCGTACCGGTTCTGCCGCCATTCCGGTGACTGGATTCACTCAGGTAGGGTTTGTCTGTATGAATACGGGGAGTGACGAACCGGGCGAGGTCGCCGTGGCAGCGGACGAGGCGAAGACGAACCAGCGGGAAGCCGGTGACGAGAGCGAGCGCGGGCTCGGCTCGCGGGCGCCGGAATTCGTCAAATCCCGTCGGCTCCTCCACCTGAGCTGGCAGGTCGGGGTCTTCGTGGTCGGCCTGGCGGTGGTCGCCGCGGGCATCATCATGCTGCCGCTGCCCGGGCCCGGCTGGGTCGTGATCTTCGGCGGCATGGCGATCTGGGCGACCGAGTTCGTCTGGGCCCAGCTCGTGCTCCGCTGGACCAAACGCAAGGTCACCGAGGCGGCCCACCGCGCCCTCGACCCCAAGGTGCGCCGCCGCAACATCACCCTCACCGTGATCGGGCTGGTGATCATCGGCGTGCTCGCCGGGGTCTACCTGTGGAAGTTCGGCTTCGTCATGCCCTGGAAGATCAAGGACCAGTGACGCGGCTGCGGGGGCCGGCGGCGCCCGCCGTCCGGCCCCTGGTCGGAAGCACCCTCTGACATGCGGTAATGTTCTTCCTGCGCCCGGGCGATTAGCTCAGTGGGAGAGCGCTTCGTTCACACCGAAGAGGTCACTGGTTCGAACCCAGTATCGCCCACCCGGACCGACGGCCCATCCGCACAGCGGATGGGCCGTCGGCGTGTCCGCCCGTGCCTCCGGGACTTCCCGAGCCTCGCGCAGGCGTCCTCGGGTCACTTCCGTACGCCCCGACGGCACCGTGAGGGCCGGCGCGTCCTGCACGAGCGGGGTCCACCGGCTTCCCGACCGCCTTGGCGGGACCTCCGCCCTCCCGGGCCTCGCACGTCTGCCTGACCGGCCCTGACGGGGCCCCGGGCCTTGAACTCACGCGCTCCCTGCCCGGGAGCCCCGGCTCCTCTCCTCAGGCTCCTCGGCAGGCCCTGGCCCCTGCCTCTCGTCTCCTCGCGGGGCCGGGCGCAGGCGGGCCACCCGCTCCGCTCGCCCTCCAGTCCCCCCAGAGACCGTTTTGCCGAACCGGCAACAACCCTCGTCCCGGCCGGGCCACTCACTGGATCATCGAGGCCAGGGCCCGCAGCATGAGCCACCCGCCGTCTCCCACACCCACCCGTACCCCTCCGCCCGTGCTTCCCGCGCACCGGGAGCGGGCCGACCACGTCACGCCACCGTCCCTTCCGGCCGCCGGCCCAACGAGTCACTCACCCGGCAGCTCGCCGTCCTCGTGTACCGTCCGCCCCCGCTCCGGCCGTCCGGGAAGCCGTGGCGAACCGGATGACCGCCGAGTTCGGCGGGCACCGCACCGATCCGCCGGGGCCGCCCGGCCCGACAGGCGCCGTGCAGGTCCGGGACGCCCGCCGTCCAGCCGGGCAACGTGTCACCCCGCCCGCGCCGCCCAGGAGGCGTTGCCGCACCCGCCTGCGGCCGACCGAAGCCCGTCCGAACCCTCGCAAGCCCAACCATCAGGACACCACCGCGATCCACCCCGAGCCCTCGCCACCCCCGGCAGACCCAGGAGGCCGCATGCCGCCCATCGCCAGTTCCCGACCCGCTCCTTCCGCCCCCACTCACCGCCTTCTCACCTCGCCGGCCGGCCGTATCCACCTGGTCGAGCAGGGCAGCGGTCCCTTGGTGCTGCTCCTGCACGGCTTCCCGGAGTCCTGGTACACGTGGCGGCACCAGTTGCCCGCACTCGCCTCCGCCGGTTACCGGGCGGTGGCGATCGACGTACGGGGGTACGGCCGCTCGTCCAAGCCGGAGGCCGTGGAGGCGTACCGGATGCTCGAGCTGGTCGCGGACAACGTCGCTGTGGTGGAGGGGCTGGGCGAGCGCTCCGCCGTGGTCGTCGGGCACGACTGGGGCGCGACGATCGCCGCCATGTCCACTCTGACCAGGCCGGACGTGTTCCGGGCCGTGGGTCTGCTCGGCGTGCCGTACACCCCGCCCGGCGGTCCACGCCCCAGCGAGGTCTTCGCCCGCACGCGTGGAGCCGGTGAACCCGAAACCCCTGGCGCCGAGAGGCCCGGCAGCGAGGAGACCGGCGTCGGAGGAGCTCCCCGCGACCAGCCCCGCCCCCACGAGTTCTACGTCTCCTACTTCCAGCAGCCCGGCCGGGCCGAGGCCGAGATGGAACCCGATGTCCGCGGCTGGCTGGCCGGCTTTTACGCGGCTCTGTCCGGGGACACCATGCCCGCCCCCGGCGCTCCGGATCCGCACTTCACCGGGGCCGGAGGGACGTTGCGCGAGTGTTTTCCCGTCGGTGTGCTGCCGTCCTGGCTGGGGGAGCGGGACCTCGATGTCTACGCCGGTGAGTTCGAGCGGACGGGGATGACCGGGGCCCTGAACCGGTACCGGAACATGGACCGGGACTGGGCCGACCTGGCCGGCTGGGCGGGGCAGCCGATCACGCGGCCGTCCCTGTTCGTCGGGGGTGAGCGGGACGCCTCCCTCGCCTGGCTGGCCGACGCCGTCAAGGCCTACCCCGAGACCCTGCCCGGCCTTCTCGGTGCGCACGTCCTGGACGGTTGCGGGCACTTCGTCCAGCAGGAGCGTCCCGCGGAGACCAACCGGATCCTGCTCGACTGGCTGGCCTCCCTGCCCGCCTGACGCCCCGTCCGGCTCGTTCGGCCCGTCGGTCACGCCTCCCTCACCAGTGGGAACGGCCGGCGGGTCCGTTCCTTCCCGCCGGCGGGAGCGGGCGGCGGGCCGGTCCGCCCCTGCCGTCGCCCGCAAGAAAATCCTGCCCGGGTCATTGACGCACCCCGGGCCCCTTCGTACCTTGTGCCAGCAAGCGCTTACTTGAAACGATTCATGCGCGTGGCGGAGATACTGCGGGGAGGGCCCGACTGTGGGAACCAGGAATCTTGACAGGCGTACGATCCTGAAGGCCGCCGGGGCGTCGGCGGCGACGCTCGGGCTCGCCGCGACCACCGGCTGCGGTGGCGGAAGCGGCTCCGGCAACGGCACGGTGACGATCCGTTACTCCTGGTGGGGTGCCGAGGAGCGGGCCAAGAAGATCAACCAGTCCATCGCCCTCTTCGAGCAGAAATACCCCAAGATCAAGGTAAAAACCGACTTCCAGACGTATGAATCGTTCTGGGAGAAGTTCCAGACCCAGGCCGCCGGCGGAAACCCCCCGGATGTTTTCCAAAACGCCGTCACTTTTCTCAGGAAGTACGACAAGCGCGGAATTCTGCTCGATCTCAAGCCTCAGGTGGAGGCCGGTCATCTGAGCCTGGATCACTTCCGCGCGGGCGTCACGAAGGTCGGTGAGGTCGACGGCAAGCAGCTCGGAATTCCGGTCGGCTCCAACACCATGTCACTCGTCATCGACAAGAAACTCTTCCGCAAGGCGGGCGTCGAGCCCCGGCCGGGCTGGACCTGGGACGAGTACTTCAAGGCCCTGAAGACCATCCGCGACAGGACGAATGTTCCCGGGGACACCGGCTACTTCACGATCATGTACCTGTACGACCTCTACCTCCGCCAGCACGGCAAGGCGTTCTTCACCGACGACGGACTCGGCTTCGACCGGGCCGATCTGACGGAGTGGTGGGCCGACGGCCTGGGCCGGGTCAAGGCAGGTGTCGTCACCGACCCCAAGCTCGTCCAGCAGGACAAGCCCAAGTCTTCCCTCTCCGCCGGTCACGGTGGCTCGGAGTTCACCTGGGACAACTTCACCGTCCGCTACTCGGCCGAGGGCGACAGCGAGTACGGCCTCGCGCCCATCCCCACCACGGACGGCAAGCACACCGGCCAGTACCTCGCCTCCCTGATGCTCAGTGCGTCCGCCCGCACCTCGCACCCCAAGGAGGCCGCGCAGTTCATCGACTTCATGGTCCACGACCCCCGGGTCGGCGAGATCATGGGCTACGACCGCGGCATCCTCGCCAGTACCGAGCAGTACGCGGCGTACAAGCCGGCCGACGGGATCAACAAGGAGATCGCCCGGTACGAGGAGGACACCGCCAAGGCCGGCATCCTCGGCACGATCACCCCGCACCCTTCCGGTGCCGACACCATCGAGGCCGCGTTCCTGCGCATCGGCGGCGACCTCGGCCAGGGCAAGTCCAAGGTCTCCGACGCGGTGAAGCAGTTCTTCACCGAGGCCGAAGCCGCCTTCCAGGCCTGATGGGAAACGCCGTGACGCTCGTCAAGGACTCCGTGCCCGCGACCCGCGGCGCGCGCCGGGCCGCCACCGCGAGGACGGGGCGGCCGGGCCGGCGGCGGGAGAACCTCGCCGGCTACCTGTTCATGTCCCCGTGGATCGCCGGGTTCCTGCTGCTGACCGCGGGCCCGATGGTCGCCTCCCTCTACTTCGCGTTCACCGACTACAACCTCTTCACCAGCCCCCGGTGGGTCGGCCTCGACAACTTCACCAAGATGTTCGACGACCCGCGCTGGCAGAAGTCGGTGGAGGTGACGGCCAGGTACGTCGTCATCGGCACCCCGCTCAAGCTGCTGCTCGCCCTCGGTGTCGCCCTGCTCCTCGCGCAGAGCCGCCGCGGCCAGGCCTTCTACCGGGCCGCCTTCTACGCCCCCTCGCTCATCGGCGCGAGCGTCTCGGTCGGCTTCGTCTGGCGCTCGCTGTTCTCCGACGGCGCCATGGTGGACCGTACGCAGACCTTCCTCGGTTTCCACGTCGGCGGCTGGGTCGGCAACGCCGACTGGGTGATGTACTGCCTGGTCGCGCTGACCGTCTGGCAGTTCGGGGCGCCCATGGTCATCTTCCTGGCCGGGCTCAAGCAGGTCCCCAGGGAACTGTACGAGGCGGCCGAGATGGACGGCGCCGGACCCTTGCGCAGGTTCTGGAACATCACCCTGCCGATGATCTCCCCGGTGCTGTTCTTCAACGTGCTGCTGGAGACCATCCACTCCTTCCAGATCTTCGGCTCGGCCTACGTCGTCTCCAACACCGCCTGCGGACCGGCCGACGCCACCCTCGTCTACACCTGCTACCTCTACCAGCAGGGCTTCAAGAACGCCCAGATGGGCTTCGCCTCCGCCATGGCCTGGATGCTGCTGCTCGCCGTGGCCCTGGTGACGGCCGTCCTCTTCTGGTCCCAGAAGAAGTGGGTGCACTACGAGGAGGACGCCCGATGAGCGCGACCACCACCAAGGTCCCGGTGCACGCGGCCGGCACCAGGACCCCGGGCCCGAACCGCCGGCGGGCCGGCTCCCTCGCCTGGCACCTCGGCGCGCTGCTGATCCTGGCCGTCATCCTCTACCCGGTCGTCTGGGTGATCGGTGCCTCGTTCAAGCCCAGCAAGGACATCATCAACAGCCTCACGCTGTTCCCGTCCCACCCCATCCTGTCCAACTTCAAGGGCCTCGCCGACGGCATAGCGGACATCGGGATCTGGACGTTCTTCCAGAACTCCCTGCTCTACGCGGGCGGCGCGGTCGTCGGCGTCCTCGTCTCCTGCTCGCTGACCGCCTACGCCTTCGCGCGCATCAGGTTCGCCGGCCGCAACCTGCTGTTCTCCCTCATGATCGGCACGCTCCTGCTGCCGTACCACGTGCTGCTGATCCCGCAGTACGTGATGTTCCAGAAGCTGGAGCTGGTCAACACGTACGTCCCGCTGCTGATCGGCAAGTACCTCGCCACCGAGGCCTTCTTCGTCTTCCTCATGGTCCAGTTCATGCGGAACCTGCCCCGGGAACTCGACGAGGCCGCCCGGCTCGACGGCTGCGGACACCTGCGGACCTACTGGTCGATCGTGCTGCCGCTGTGCCGGCCCGCGCTCATCACCAGTGCGATCTTCACCTTCATCAACGCCTGGAACGACTTCATGGGCCCGCTGATCTACCTCAACGAGCCCGGCAAGTACACCGTCTCCCTGGGTCTGATGATGTTCCGCGACTCCGACGGCGTGGCCGCCAACTACGGCGGCATGATCGCCATGTCCCTGGTCGCGCTGCTGCCGGTGCTGCTGTTCTTCCTCGCCTTCCAGCGGTATCTGATCGACGGCATGGCGACCTCCGGACTGAAGGGCTGAGTCATGTCCCGAGCTCGGGTGCGGACGCCCCGGGAGTCCGGGTCCGCGGAGCGGTTCGGCGTCTTCGCCGAGTCCTTGCTGACCGGCGTGTGGATCGCGGTGGCCTGCCTCGGTGTGGTCACCTGCCCGGCCGCGTTCGCCGCGGGCGCCCGGCACCTGCGCCGGCGCACGGCCCATCAGGGCGGCGGATGGCGCCAGTTCGCCGCCGACTTCCGCTCCGCGCTGCGCGGGGGCTGGGCCGTCGGCGTGGCCGGCTGGGCCGCCGTGTGGGTCGCCTGGCTGGACGTCCGGGCGGTGCGGGCGGGGCTGCCCGGCGGGCCGCTGGTCGGGGCCGTGGGCCTGCTGGCGCTGCTCGGGCTCGCCGTGGCCGGGCTGCGGGCGGCGGCGGTGTGGGCGCCGGGGGAGCGCTGGCGGGCCCTGCTCGCCGACGCCGGGCGCCGTACCGTACGGGACCCCGCGGGTTCCTTCCTGCTGGTCGGCGGAGCCGTCCTGACCTGTACGTCCGCCCTGCTGGTCGCGCCGCTGGCGGTCCCCGTGCTGGGAGCCGTGGCCGCGGCGGCCGTCGCCGTCGAGGAACGCCACCGCCGCCACCGCCGCCACCGCTGAAGCCGGCGGCGCCCCGCCCGGCGCCGCGCGGGGCGGCGAACGGCGGTCCCTGGAGCGGCGCCACCGGAACACCGGCGACCGACGCGGCTCCGGAGCCGCCGGTGACAGAGCCGCGAGTCCGGCGGCGCGGTCCGCGCGCTGAGCACCGTAACCCTCTCTGTCATGCCCCTGACCACACCGCCCTTGGAAGGAAAGGTCATGTCTCCCATCCCCCGCAGGTCCCTCCTCAAGGCCGCCGCCGTCGCCGGAGCGGCCGCCCAGTTCAGCTGGGCCCTGGGCGCCCGGGACGCCGAGGCCGCGCCCGCTGCCGCCGCCGACGGCACCGACCCGGTGACCCTGGACTGGCTGGAGGACGGCGGCCTCGGCGCCGCGCCCGGCGCCACCGTCGGCGTGCCCTGGCCGATGGGCGCCCACCCGGCGGGCCGGTCCTTCGCGGTCACCGACGCCGACGGCGCGCACGTCCCCGTACAGACCTGGCCGCTCGCCCACTGGCCCGACGGCTCCCTGAAATGGACCGCCCACGCCGTCAGCACCGGCACGGGCACGCTCACCCTCGCCCCGGGCACCCCCGCCGAGCCCGCGAAGAAGGTCACCGTCGACCGCAGCGGCGGCACCATCGACGTCTCCACCGGTGTCATCACCGCGAAGATCGGCAAGAACGGCGCCACGCTGATCAAGTCCGTCACCCGCGGCTCCACCGAGATCGCCAGGAACGGCCGGCTCGTCCTCCTCCGCCAGCCCGAGATCGAGGACGAGGACCAGGGCACCGTGAGGACCGAACGCTTCGACGGCGCCGTCTCCGAGGTCGCCGTCGAACAGGACGGACCGGTCCGGGCCGTCGTCCGCATCGACGGCAAGCACCGGAAGGGCGACCGGGAGTGGCTGCCGTTCTCCCTCCGCCTGTACTTCTACGCCGGCTCCGACTCCTTCCGCATGGTGCACACCGTCACCTACGACGGGAAGCAGGAACCCGGCAAGGCGAGCGGCGACTTCATCCGCGGCCTCGGCGTCCGCTTCACCGTGCCGATGCGCGACGCGGCCTACGACCGGCACATCCGCATCGGCGGCGAGGGCACCGGCCTGCTCCGCGAGGCTGTCCAGGGCATCACCGGACTGCGCCGCGACCCCGGCGCCGCCGTCCAGGCCGCCCAGTACGAAGGGAAGAAGCTGCCCGACCCCGCCACCTGGGACCAGCGCGTCACCACCCGACTGCAGTACGTCCCGCACTGGGGCGACTACACCCTCGCCCAGCTCTCCGCCGACGGCTTCACCGTCCGCAAGCGCACCAAGAAGGGCCACGGCTGGATCACCGCGGGCGGCGGCCGGCGCGCCTCCGGCTTCGGCTACGTCGGCGGCGCGAGCGGCGGCCTCTCCTTCGGCCTGCGCGACTTCTGGGAGAAGTTCCCCGCCCAGCTCGACATCCGCGACGCCCACACCGACGAGGCCACCGTCACCCTCTGGCTCTGGTCGCCCGAGGCCCAGCCCATGGACCTGCGTTTCTACCACGACGGCATGGGCCAGGACACCTACGCCGAACAGCTCGAAGGACTCAACATCACCTACGAGGACCACGAGCCCGGATTCGGCACCCCCTACGGGATCGCCCGTACCTCCGAACTCCTCTTCTGGGCCAACGGCTCCACCCCCGCCGCCGACACCCTCGCCCGCCAGGCCGAAGCCGTACGGGTGCTGCCCCAGCTCGCCGCCCCGCCCAGGCAGCTCATCAAGGCCAAGGTCTTCGGCCCCGGCCTGTACTCCGAGCCCGACCGCTCCACCCCCGCCAAGGCGAAGATCGAGGACCACCTCGACTTCCTCTTCACCTACTACAAGGACCAGGTGGAGACCCGCCGCTGGTACGGCTTCTGGGACTACGGCGACATCATGCACACCTACGACTCCGCCCGGCACGTGTGGCGCTACGACATCGGCGGCTACGCCTGGGACAACTCCGAACTCTCACCCGACCTGTGGCTCTGGTACGCCTACCTGAGAAGCGGCCGGTCCGACATCTTCCGCTTCGCCGAGGCCATGACCCGGCACACCGGCGAGGTCGACGTCTACCACCTCGGCACATGGGCCGGCCTCGGCACCCGGCACGGCGTCCAGCACTTCGCCGACAGCGCCAAACAGCAGCGCATCGCCAACACCACCTACCGGCGCTTCTACTACTTCCTCACCGCGGACGAACGCGTCGGCGACCTCATGCACGCCAACGTCGACTCCGACGAGACCTTCCTCGCCCTCGACCCCCAGCGCAAGGTCCGCACCGACCCCTACACCCCCGACCGGCACGCCCTCTCCATCGGCTTCGGCACCGACTGGAGCGGCCTGGTCTCCGCCTGGCTCACCGAGTGGGAACGCAAGGGCCCCAAGTGGGAGAAGGCCAGGGCGCGCGTGCTGTCCACGATGGAGGGCATCGCCGCCCAGCCCAACGGCTTCGTCCAGGGCAGCGGGCTCTACGACCTCGACACCGGCACGTTCGCCGTCGCCGGACAGCCGGCCGTCTCCGTCTCCCACCTCTCGGCCGTCTTCGGACTCAACGAACTGTGCGCCGAACTCATCCACCTCGTGGACATGCCGAGGTTCAAGGACGCCTACCTGGACTACTGCCGCTACTTCAACGCCACCAAGGCCGAACAGGCCGCACGCTACGGCACCCACTTCGGCAGTCTGCTGCTCTTCCAGGGCCATTCGCGGCTCGACGCCTACGCCGCCGTACAGACCGGCGACCCGGCCCTCGCCCAGCGCGCCTGGGCGAAGTTCTACCACTCCGACGGCTACACCGAGTCCTCCCCCTGGAAGACCGAGAAGCTGACCGGACCGGCCGCCCTGGTCGAGGGCAGCGAGGCGGCCTGGGTGTCCACCAACGACACCGCCCTCTACGGCCTCGCCGCCATCGAGAACCTCGCCCTGCTCGGCGACAGGATGCCGGCCTGACCGGCAGGGACTGAGGAGCGCCGCGGCACGGGCGGCGGCGCTCGCCCTCCGAGTGTGGCCCGCCCCACGACGGGGCACATGAGTACGCGTACTCAGATTCCCGCCCCCACCCCGGCACACTCGCCCCATGGACCCCCAGCACTACCGCTTCCACAGCCTGTGGCCCCTGCCCGCCCCGCCGGCCGCCGTGTACGCCGTACTGGAGCGGCCCCAGGACTACCCCCGGTGGTGGCCCCAGGTACGGTCGGCGACCCGCCTGGCCGAGCAGACCGGCCTGATCGTCATCCGCTCCGCGCTGCCGCTCGCCCTCACGTCCACCCTGCGGCAGACCCGCCGCGACCCGGCCGCCGGCGTCCTGGAGGCCACCCTCTCCGGAGATCTCCAGGGCTGGGCCCGCTGGACGGTCACCGCCGGCGGCCCCGGCACCCTCGCCCGCTACGAGCAGGAGGTCGACGTGGTCCGGCCGCTGCTCAGGCGGCTCGCCGTGCCCGGACGGCCCCTGTTCCGCCTCAACCACCGCCTGATGATGCGGGCCGGCCGGCGCGGACTGCTGCGCCGGCTGCGGGCGGTTTGAACGAACGGCGCCCGGGCCTGTATTGTTCAGTGCGTTCCCGGGCGATTAGCTCAGTGGGAGAGCGCTTCGTTCACACCGAAGAGGTCACTGGTTCGAACCCAGTATCGCCCACCGGGAAAGGCCGGTCCGCCGCAGCGGACCGGCCTTCTTCATGCCGCCGCACGCTTCGTGCCGCCCGCACGCCGGCGTCCGCGTCACGCCGCCGCCGGCACCTCCGGCCGCAGCGGCCACTCCGTGCACACCGTCTCCTCCGACCCACTGCGCGCGAACCACGCCTGCAGCCCGCGCGCCTGTGCCGCGTGCCACTCCACCTGGAGCGCGTGCAGCTCGGCCGGGGACAGCCGCTCCAGCCGGGTCGCGAAACGCCGCCCCAGCGCCCGTACGACATCCAGCGCGGCCAGCGCGTCCGCCGCCGCGTCATGCGCGCCCCGCAACGCCACGCCGTAGTGCTCGCACAGATCGGCCAGCGTCCGGCGGCCCTTGCGGTACCGGTCCAGCTGCCGGTCCAGCACCCGCGGATCCAGCACCTTCAGCGGCACCGAGTCGAACCAGCGCGCCAGCGACGACGCCCGGTGCCGGCGCAGCTCCCGGTCCAGCAGCGTCAGATCGAACGGCGCGTTCATCACCACCAGCGGGCGCCCCAGCGTCGCGTGCTCCGCCAGCTGCTCCGCTATCTCGTACATCACCGGCGCCGGCCAGCGCCCGTTGTGCTGGAGGTGCTCCTCCGTCAGCCCGTGCACCGCCGTGGCCTCCGCCGGCACCGGCACCCCCGGATGCACCAGCCAGCGCGACACCCGGGGCCGGGTCCCCGGCGCGTCCTGGACGACGACGGCGGCCGACACGATCCGGTCGGTCTCGACGTCCACGCCCGTCGTCTCCGTGTCGAAGGCGGCCAGCGGCCCCTCGTACCAGGTCGTCATCCCAACTCCTCGCTTCCCCGTGGCAGCTGACGTGCCGTCTTCTGCCGTTGGGTGATACCCGGACCGTTCCCGCCGTACGCCGCCGGGAGTCAACAGGGGTACGGGTCCGCGCAGTTCAGCGGCACACCAGGTCAACGAGCCGGTGACGCGCAGCGGTTGGGCGCGGCGATGACGTAGGCCGGAACCGGGGGCGGCCCCGCACCGGGCGGCTGCCGAGGTCCCCCGGGAGGACTCCGAGGCCGCGAGGGCGCGTAGTCGGACGTGTACACAGAGTAACCGTTTCGCGGTCGGTGCCGTCGGGTCGGTACGATCGCCAGTGCGCGCGCTCCTGGTATGGCGCCGCACCCACCTTCAGTCAGGAGAGACCGGTGTCAGACGTCCGTGTGATCATCCAACGCGATTCCGAGCGGGAAGAACGCGTGGTGACGACGGGCACTACGGCCGCCGACCTCTTCGCGGGCGAGCGCTCGATCATCGCCGCGCGCGTGGGCGGCGAGCTGAAGGACCTCGCGTACGAGCTGTCCGACGGCGACGAGGTCGAGGGTGTCGAGATCTCGTCCGAGGACGGTCTGAACATCCTGCGCCACTCCACCGCGCACGTCATGGCGCAGGCCGTGCAGGAGCTGTTCCCCGAGGCCAAGCTGGGCATCGGCCCGCCCGTCAAGGACGGCTTCTACTACGACTTCGATGTCGAGAAGCCGTTCACGCCCGAGGATCTCAAGGCCATCGAGAAGAAGATGCAGGAGATCCAGAAGCGGGGCCAGAAGTTCGCCCGCCGCGTCGTCACCGACGAGGCGGCCCGCGAGGAACTGGCGGAGGAGCCGTACAAGCTCGAGCTGATCGGCCTCAAGGGCTCGGCGTCGCACGACGACGGCGCGGACGTCGAGGTCGGCGCCGGCGAGCTGACGATCTACGACAACCTGGACGCCAAGACCGGCGAGCTGTGCTGGAAGGACCTGTGCCGCGGTCCGCACCTGCCCTCCACCCGGCTCATCCCGGCGTTCAAGCTGATGCGCAACGCGTCCGCGTACTGGCGTGGCAGTGAGAAGAACAAGCAGCTCCAGCGCATCTACGGCACCGCCTGGCCGTCCAAGGACGAGCTGAAGGCGTACCTCGACTTCCTCGCCGAGGCCGAGAAGCGCGACCACCGCAAGCTCGGCACCGAGCTGGACCTCTTCTCGATCCCCGAGCAGATCGGCTCCGGCCTGGCCGTCTTCCACCCCAAGGGCGGCATCGTCCGCCGGGTGATGGAGGACTACTCGCGCCGCCGCCACGAGGAAGAGGGCTACGAGTTCGTCTACACCCCGCACGCCACGAAGGGGAAGCTCTTCGAGACGTCCGGGCACCTGGACTGGTACGCCGAGGGCATGTACCCGCCCATGCAGCTCGACGAGGGCGTGGACTACTACCTCAAGCCCATGAACTGCCCGATGCACAACCTGATCTTCGACGCGCGCGGCCGGTCGTACCGCGAGCTGCCGCTGCGTCTGTTCGAGTTCGGGACCGTGTACCGGTACGAGAAGTCGGGCGTGGTGCACGGCCTGACCCGTGCGCGGGGCTTCACGCAGGACGACGCGCACATCTACTGCACCCGTGAGCAGATGTCCGAGGAGCTGGACAAGACGCTCACCTTCGTCCTCGGCCTGCTGCGGGACTACGGCCTGACCGACTTCTACCTGGAGCTGTCGACCAAGGACGAGACCAAGTTCGTCGGCTCCGACGAGGCCTGGGAGGAGGCGACCGAGACCCTGCGCCAGGTCGCCGAGAAGCAGGGCCTGCCCCTCGTTCCCGACCCGGGCGGCGCCGCCTTCTACGGCCCGAAGATCTCCGTCCAGGCGAAGGACGCCATCGGCCGGACCTGGCAGATGTCGACCATCCAGCTCGACTTCAACCTGCCCGAGCGGTTCAACCTGGAGTACACCGGCCCGGACGGCTCCAAGCAGCGTCCGGTCATGATCCACCGCGCGCTGTTCGGCTCCATCGAGCGGTTCTTCGCCGTCCTGCTGGAGCACTACGCGGGCGCCTTCCCGGCGTGGCTGGCCCCGGTCCAGGCGATCGGCATCCCGATCGGCGACGCGCACGTGGAGTACCTCCAGAAGTTCGCGGCCGCGGCCAGGAAGAAGGGCCTGCGGGTCGAGGTGGACTCCTCCTCGGACCGCATGCAGAAGAAGATCAGGAACGCGCAGAAGCAGAAGGTGCCGTTCATGGTCATCGCCGGCGACGAGGACATGTCCAACGGCTCGGTGTCCTTCCGCTACCGCGACGGCTCCCAGGAGAACGGCATCCCGTTCGACGAGGCCATCGCCAAGATCGCGAAGGTCGTGGAGGAGCGGACCCAGGTCTGATCCGCCGGGCTTCCGGGCCCCCGGGACCACCGTCCCGGGGGCCCGCTCGTGCGTGAAGCGGCCGGAGTCCGCCCCGGCCGCACGGTGGGCCGGGGTGACGCCATATGCTGCCTAGCATGACGAGTGAGCCGGAGCAGCAGATCGGAGTGGGGACGCAGGACGCGTTCCAGCGTCTGTGGACGCCCCACCGGATGGCCTACATCCAGGGCGAGAACAAGCCGACCGGTCCGGGGGCCGACGACGGCTGCCCCTTCTGCTCGATCCCGGCCAAGTCGGACGAGGACGGGCTGATCGTGCGGCGCGGTGAGCAGGTGTACGCCGTGCTCAACCTGTACCCGTACAACGGCGGCCATCTGATGACCGTGCCGTACCGGCATGTGGCCGACTACACCGAGCTGACCGGGCCGGAGACCGCCGAGCTGGCGGAGCTGACCAAGCAGGCGATGACGGCCCTGCGCACCGCGTCCGGCGCGCACGGGTTCAACATCGGCATGAACCAGGGCTCGGTCGCGGGCGCCGGCATCGCCGCGCATCTGCACCAGCACATCGTGCCGCGCTGGGGCGGGGACACGAACTTCATGCCGGTGGTGGGCCACACCAGGGTGCTGCCGCAGCTGCTGGCCGACACCCGCACGATGCTCGCGGAGGCCTGGCCGGCGTAGCCCGACGGCGGGTGCCCTCAGCGGAGGGCACCCCGTCACGCGTCGTAGAGGTCGGCCTTCCTCGGCATCGGGTCCTGCACGTTGCCGCTGAGGAACGCGGAGCGGGCGCCGAACTTCTCGGTGTCCACGCCGTTCTCCTCCAGGACCTTGATCGCCGCCGAGTGCACCACGCGCAGCACCGGCGTGGCCGCGCGCAGCGCGTCGTCGGCCATGAAACGATGCCGCCACGGCTGGTCGGCCCAGGCGTGCCGCAGACCGAACGGTTCGGGCAGGGCGAGGGAGCCGCCGAGCCAGTTCAGCAGCGGCGGGTACCAGGTCAGCGGGGCGCGGACGGCGAGCCGTACGACCTCGTCGGTGGTGACCAGCGGCAGTTTGATCGTGCGGTTCTCCCAGGGCTTGAGGGACTTGGCGACTTCCTTGGTGGGTGCCTCCGGCTTGCTGTTGAACAGTGGGTTCACCGGTCCCAGCGCATGCCCGGTGACCTCGATGCGCAGGGTCTGGTGGAGCACGGTGACGGTGATCAGCATGGTGATGACCAGCTGTCCGTCCCACAGGGTCCACTGCACGCCCAGATAGTGCCGGTCGCCGCTGCCGAACTGCTGTTTGTTGCAGATCTCCTGTATGGCGTGCGGCTTGACCTGGAACGCCTCGACGTCGGCGCCCTCGGGCCGGGAGACCGCCGTGGCCCCCTCGCCGATGGGTGTGACGATCCAGTGCCGTATGGAGGGCTTGGGGAAGCCGCCGGTGTGCAGGGGGCCGCGTTCCAGGAGGGTCAGTTTGTCGTGGATCGCGCGTATCACGTCCCAGCTGCGGAAGGGGTGGATCTCCCGGCTGGGGTCGGCGGGCACCAGGTCCTCGGCGAGCTGCCAGGCGCCCCAGCGGGTGCCCATGCCGAGTATGCCCTTGGGGCCGGCGTAGAAGACCGCGTTGGACTGCTGCTCGGCGCTCAGCCGCGCCAGGGACTGGCGCAGCTCCTCGGCGGCGGTCTCACCGGGGCCGCGCGGCACGGCCTCGGGGATCTTGGCGCCGACGCTGGTCCCGGAGAGCAGGCCGTCCCAGCGCGCGCGCAGATCCCTGGCGGTGCGCTCGCACAGCTGCTTGGCCAGGTACCAGCCGGCCACGGGGGCGACGACGGCCGCGCGGGCGTACCAGGCCCAGAAGCCGGAGAACGGCATCTTGACCAGGAACAGCGCGGCGAGCAGGCCGAAGCCCAGCAGGAGCACGGTGGCCAGCGTCCCGGCCCGCTTGTCGTCGCGGCGGGCGACGAAGGAGCGCAGCAGGAAGACGAGCAGCCAGGCCAGTGTCCCGGGCAGGAAGATCAGGCCGCATACCGCGGTGATGACCGTCAGGCGGTTGTCCCGCTCCCGGCGGATGTTGTTGGCGGCCAGGGCGTGTTCGACCACGAACTGCGGTTCTGTGCCGAAGGACTGGATGAGCGGTTTGCGGCCGGGGGACAGCATCCGGTCCACGAGGGCCCGGGAGAACGCCTCGCCCAGATTGGGCCGGAACATCTTGATCCGGCCGGGCTTGACGGTCGACTGGTGCCAGTCGTTGTCGGCCTTCTTGATCTCCTCGATCGGGCTGTCCCGGTACGCCGCGGAGGCCAGCGCGGCGGTCGCCGCCTGTCCCTCGCCGACCGAGACGGGTACCTGGGGCCCGTCCCACTCCGTTCCTATCGACATTCCCGCCCCCATCGCCGCCGGTGCCGTGCCTGCGGCCTTCCCGACTTCCTCGTTCCGCACACCTGTTGAACCGGTCGTCGGTCCGCGGCCGGGTCGGCGGCGGCGCGACGTCACCAGGTGATCAGCGTATCGGCCGGCACCGACAGCCGGGGGCGGACGGCCGAAGCCGCCCGCCCGTGCGCCGGTCCGGTGCTTCCGTGCTACCCCTCCTCACCGGCCTGTTCGCGAACGCGTCCGGCGATCTGCGGCGGCATCGGTTCGTGCCGTGCGTAGGCGCGGTCGAAGCGGGCGGTGCCGTGCGAGAGCGAGCGCAGGTCGACGGCGTACCGGCCGATCTCGAACTCGGGCACCTCGGCGCGGATCAGCGTCCGTCCGGAGCCGACCTGTTCGGTGCCGAGCAGCCGGCCGCGGCGGCTGGAGAGGTCGCTCATCACGGCACCCACGTACGCGTCGCCGACGAGCACGGTGACCTCGGCGACCGGCTCCAGCAGATGGATCCTCGCGTCGGCGGCGGCTTCGCGCAGGGCGAGCGCGCCGGCCGTCTGGAAGGCGGCGTCGGAGGAGTCCACCGAGTGGGCCTTGCCGTCCAGCAGCGTGACCCGGACGTCGACCAGGGGGTACCCGGCGGCGACGCCCTTGGCGGCCTGGGCGCGTACGCCCTTCTCGACGGACGGGATGAACTGCCGGGGCACCGCGCCGCCGACCACCTTGTCCACGAACTCGATGCCCGAGCCGCCGGGCAGCGGCTCGACCTCGATCTCGCAGATGGCGTACTGGCCGTGGCCGCCGGACTGCTTGACGTGCCGGCCCCGCCCGGTGGCCCTGGTGGCGAACGTCTCCCGGAGGGAGACCTTGTGCGGGACGACGTCGACCTGGACGCCGTAGCGGCTGCGCAGCCGTTCCAAGGCGACGTCGGCGTGCGCCTCGCCCAGGCACCACAGGACGACCTGGTGGGTGTCCTGGTTCTGTTCCAGGCGCATCGTCGGGTCCTCGGCGACCAGCCGGGCCAGCCCCTGGGACAGCTTGTCCTCGTCGGCCTTGCTGTGCGCCCGGATGGCGACCGGCAGCAGCGGGTCGGGCATCTGCCAGGGCTCCATCAGGAGCGGGTCGTCCTTGGCGGAGAGGGTGTCGCCGGTCTCGGCGCGGCCCAGCTTGGCCACGCACACCAGGTCTCCGGCGACGGCGTGGGTGACCGGGCGCTGCTGTCTGCCGAAGGGCATGGACAGGGCGCCGACCTTCTCGTCCACGTCGTGGTCCTCGTGGCCGCGGTCGGCGAGGCCGTGCCCGGAGACGTGCACCGGCTGGTCCGGGCGGAGGGTGCCGGAGAAGACGCGGACCAGGGAGAGCCGGCCCACGTAGGGGTCGGAGGCGGTCTTGACGACCTCGGCGGCCAGCGGGCCGTCGGTGTCGCAGGGTTTCAGCTCGCGCGGCCTGCCGTCGATCGTGGTGACCCCCGGCATGGGGTGTTCGAAGGGGGTCGGGAAGCCTCCGGTGACCAGTTCCAGCAGTTCCACGGTGCCGAGTCCCTGCCGGGCGCCCTCGGCGGCGGGGGCGGCGGCCAGCACGGGGAAGAAGGACCCGCGCGCCACGGCCCGCTCCAGGTCCTGGACCAGGGTCTTGACGTCGACCTGCTCGCCGCCGAGGTAGCGGTCCATGAGGGTCTCGTCCTCGCTCTCGGCGATGATGCCCTCGATGAGCCGGTTGCGGGCCTCCTCGATGCCGGGCAGCTCGTCCGCGCCGGGCTCGGACTCCTTGCGCTCCCCGGTCGAGTAGTCGAACAGCTTCCGTGACAGCAGGCCGACCAGCCCGGTGACCGGTGCGTGCCCGTCGGGCCCCTCGGGTCCGCGCAGCGGCAGGTACAGCGGCAGGACGGCGTCGGGGTCGTCACCGCCGAAGGCCTCCGCGCAGATCCGGGTCATCTCCTCGAAGTCCGCGCGCGCGGCCTCCAGGTGGGTGATCACGATCGCGCGGGGCATGCCGACGGCCGCGCACTCCTCCCACACCATCCGGGTCGAGCCGTCGACCCCGTCCGCGGCGGAGACGACGAAGAGGGCGGCGTCGGCGGCGCGCAGCCCGGCCCGCAGCTCCCCGACGAAGTCGGCGTACCCGGGGGTGTCGAGCAGGTTGACCTTGATGCCGTCCCATGCGACGGGCACCAGGGAGAGCTGGACCGAGCGCTGCTGGCGGTGCTCGATGTCGTCGTAGTCGGAGACGGTGCCGCCGTCCTCCACACGGCCCGCCCGGTTCACCGCCCCCGCGGTCAGCGCGAGGGCCTCCACCAGGGTCGTCTTCCCCGAGCCGGTGTGGCCGACCAGCACCACGTTCCGTACAGAGGCGGGCCGGTCGGCCGTGAGAGCCCTGCCGGCGGCCCCGGAGTGGTGTGTCTGTGACTTGTCGCCCATGATCCTGCCTCCCGTGCACGGTGAGGTCACTGTGGGCGCGGACACGCGGGATCCGCGTGCTCGGCGGCTCCGGCGGCGCCCGCGGTTATTCGAGCTTTCCACTGCCGTCACGTTGCGTCCATACGAAGGACTACGAAGAGTGCCCACAGGTGTCGGTTTCCGTCACGCCCGGCTCGTGGGGCGCCCCGCGCGCCGCTCGTGGGCACCGGGCGCGGGTGCCCGCCCGTCGGCCACGCCCGCGCGTGGCTACGATGGGCCAGCCGGCGGCCAGCAGGGGCCGCGGCGTCACCGACCGTCGGGAAGGCCATGCTGAACAAGTACGCGCGTGCATTCTTCACGCGTGTCCTCACACCGTTCGCCGCGTTTCTCATCCGGCGGGGGGTGAGCCCCGACACGGTGACGCTCCTCGGCACGGCCGGGGTGGTCGCGGGGGCGCTGGTCTTCTACCCCAGGGGAGAGTTCTTCTGGGGCACGGTCGTGATCACCCTGTTCGTCTTCTCCGACCTGGTCGACGGCAACATGGCCCGCCAGCTGGGCCGGTCCAGCCGCTGGGGCGCCTTCCTGGACTCCACCCTGGACCGGGTCGCCGACGGCGCGATCTTCGGCGGCTTCGCGCTCTGGTACGCGGGCCGCGGCGACGACAACGTGCTGTGCGCCGTGTCGATCTTCTGCCTGGCCAGCGGCCAGGTGGTGTCGTACACCAAGGCGCGCGGCGAGTCGATCGGGCTGCCGGTCGCCGTCAACGGGCTCGTCGAGCGCGCCGAGCGGCTGGTGATCTCGCTGGTCGCGGCCGGTTTCGCGGGGCTGCACAAGTTCGGGGTGCCGGGCATTCAGTGGCTGCTGCCGATCGCGCTGTGGATCGTCGCGGCGGGCAGCCTGGTCACCCTGGTGCAGCGGGTCGTCACCGTGCGCCGGGAGTCCGAGGAGGCCGAGGCGGCGGCCGGGCAGCGGGCCGGCGGGGCCGCGCAGTGAGCGCCGCGGACCGGTTCGCCGACGCGCTGTACGGTCTCGGCTGGAGCACCGTGAAGAAGCTCCCCGAGCCGGCCGCCGTGCGCCTGGGCCGGTCCATCGCCGACGCCGCCTGGAAGCGGCGCGGCAAGGGCGTGCGGCGCCTGGAGGCGAACTACGCGCGCGTGGTGCCCGGGGCGTCCCCGGAGCGGCTGGCGGAGCTGTCCCGCGCCGGCATGCGCTCGTACCTGCGGTACTGGATGGAGTCCTTCCGGCTGCCGGCCTGGAGCGCCGAGCGCGTGCGGACGGGGTTCGACCCGAAGGACGTGCACCATCTCACCGAGGGGCTGGCCGCAGGCCGGGGCGTGGTCCTCGCCCTGCCGCACCTGGCCAACTGGGACCTGGCCGGGGCGTGGGTCACCACCGAGCTGGAGACGCCGTTCACGACGGTCGCCGAGCGCCTGAAGCCCGAGTCGCTGTACGACCGTTTCGTGGCCTACCGCGAGGGGCTGGGCATGGAGGTGCTGCCGCACAGCGGCGGCGCGGCCTTCGGCACCCTGGCCCGGCGGCTGCGCGACGGCGGCCTGGTCTGCCTGGTCGCCGACCGCGATCTGTCCGCCTCCGGGGTCGAGGTCGACTTCTTCGGGGAGCGGGCCCGCATGCCGGCCGGCCCGGCCCTGCTCGCCCAGCACACGGGAGCGCTGCTGCTGCCCGTCACCCTGTGGTACGACGAATCGCCCGTCATGAAGGGCCGTGTCCATCCCCCGATCGCGGTACCCGGGTCAGGCACGCGCGCGGAGAAGACGTCTGTCATGACACAGGCACTGGCCGACGCCTTCGCCACCGGGATCGCCGAGCACCCGGAGGACTGGCACATGCTCCAGCGCCTGTGGCTCGCCGACCTCGACCCCGCGAAGGGACCCGCGTGAGAATCGGGATCGTCTGCCCGTACTCCTGGGACGTGCCCGGTGGCGTCCAGTTCCACATCCGTGACCTCGCCGAGTACTTCCTCCGTCTCGGCCACGATGTCTCCGTCCTGGCCCCGGCCGACGACGACACCCCGCTGCCGCCGTACGTCGTCTCCGCCGGCCGCGCGGTCCCGGTGCCGTACAACGGCTCGGTGGCCCGGCTGAACTTCGGCTTCCTGTCGGCCGCGCGGGTGCGGCGCTGGCTGCACGAGGGCGCCTTCGACGTGGTGCACATCCACGAGCCGACCTCGCCCTCGCTGGGCCTGCTGACCTGCTGGGCGGCGTCCGGGCCGATCGTGGCCACCTTCCACACCTCCAACCCGCGCTCGCGGGCGATGATCGCCGCCTACGCGATCCTCCAGGCCGCGCTGGAGAAGATCAGCGCGCGGATCGCGGTCAGCGAGTACGCCCGGCGCACGCTGGTCGAGCACCTCGGCGGGGACGCGGTGGTCATCCCCAACGGCGTCGACGTGGACTTCTTCGCCCGGGCCGAGCCCAGGCCCGAGTGGCAGGGGGGGACCATCGGCTTCATCGGGCGGATCGACGAGCCGCGCAAGGGGCTGCCCGTCCTGATGCGGGCGCTGCCGAGGATCCTGGCGGCCCGCCCCGGAACCCGCCTGCTGGTGGCCGGCCGGGGCGACGAGGAGGCCGCCGTCGCCGGCCTGCCCGAGGAACTGCGCCCGCGCGTGGAGTTCCTCGGCATGATCAGCGACCAGGACAAGGCCCGCCTGCTGCGCAGCGTCGACCTGTACGTGGCGCCCAACACCGGCGGGGAGAGCTTCGGCATCGTCCTGGTCGAGGCGATGTCGGCGGGCGCGCCCGTGCTCGCCTCCGATCTCGACGCGTTCGTGCAGGTCCTCGACCAGGGCGGGGCCGGCGAGGTGTTCGCCAACGAGGACGCCGACGCGCTGGCCGAGGCCGCCGTGCGCCTGCTCGGCGACCCGGCCCGCCTGGCCGAGCTGCGCGCGCGGGGCAGCGCCCATGTACGGCGCTTCGACTGGTCGACGGTCGGCGCGGACATCCTGTCCGTCTACGAGACGGTGACGGCGGGCGCGGCGGCGGTCGCCACGGACGAGCGCACGGGACTACGGGCCCGCTTCGGGCTCGCACGCGACTGACGCGGGACCGACGGGGGACCCACGCGGGCGGGCCCGGGCCCGGGAGGGCGCCGCACCGGTTCCGGCGTCCGGGGGCGGGCGCGGGGCCGGGCCCGGCGGCGCGTGAGCCGGGTCGCTGACCGCAGCCCCGCCGCGGAGCGGCGCGCGCCGGTCCGCCTGTGGCCGTACGGGGCGGGGACGGCCGGCGGCCGCCGGGTCCGCCGCGCCGTGCCGATTCCGCAGCGGCCCCACGGACCGCGCGCCTGCCCGGCGACGCGCACCGGGACCTGGCCGTTCGCGGTCGCGGCGGAGCCCGCGCGCCCGAGTACACGGCGAGGGCGGGAGGCGCCGCCCCGGCCGCCGCGCGCCCGTTCCTCCCTCACGCGACAGCCGGTCCCGTACGAACCCCGCCGACTGCGAGCCGGTCCCGTACCGGCCGAGCCGGGCCGGGGCGGGCCGGCACCGGACAGCGCGGCGTCACCGGCCCCGGCGGCTTGGAAGGGGCCTCCTGGCGGCCGATAGCCTTCGGGCGTGACCGCAACCCTCATCTGGATCCTCGTCGCGCTCGTCGCCGTCGGCGTCTACCTCAGCTGGACCGCCGGGCGGCTGGACCGCCTGCACGTGCGGATGGACGCCGCCCGGGCGGCGCTCGACGCGCAGCTGCTGCGGCGCGCCTCGGTGGCCCAGGAGCTGGCGACCTCGGGCGTGCTGGACCCGGCCGCCTCGATCGTGCTCTACGAGGCCGCGCACGCGGCCCGGCAGGCCGAGGAGGAGCAGCGGGAGGTCGCCGAGAGCGAGCTGAGCCAGGCGCTGCGGGCGGTCTTCGAGGACGCGGCCCAGGTGGAGGCGGTGCGCGAGGCCCCCGGCGGCGACGCGGCGGCCCGTGAGCTGGCCGAGGCGGTCCGCCGGGTGCCGATGGCCCGCCGCTTCCACAACGACGCCGTGGGGGCCGCCCGCAGACTCCGCGGACACCGCAAGGTCCGCTGGTTCCGGCTGGCCGGCCACGCCCCCTTCCCACTGGCCTTCGAGATGGACGACGAGCCGCCCGCGGCCCTCGTCGAGCGGGTCTCATGAAGACCGGGTGAACAAAAGGATCCACCGGCTTTCCATTGGCCCTTGCTGTGGCCTGGCCCGCTCGCGTTTCCTCAGTGGTGCACCAACCCTCTTTTCCCATCAGTGAGGTCACCCGTGTCCACCACCGAGAACCAGGCTCCCGAGACCGGTACCGCCCGTGTGAAGCGCGGCATGGCCGAGCAGCTCAAGGGCGGCGTGATCATGGACGTCGTCACGCCGGAGCAGGCGAAGATCGCCGAGGACGCGGGCGCCGTCGCCGTCATGGCCCTGGAGCGCGTCCCGGCCGACATCCGCAAGGACGGCGGCGTGGCCCGTATGTCCGACCCGGACATGATCGAGGGCATCATCGACGCGGTCTCGATCCCGGTGATGGCCAAGTCCCGCATCGGCCACTTCGTCGAGGCCCAGGTGCTGCAGTCCCTCGGCGTGGACTACATCGACGAGTCCGAGGTGCTCACCCCGGCCGACGAGGTCAACCACTCCGACAAGTGGTCCTTCACCACCCCGTTCGTGTGCGGCGCCACCAACCTGGGCGAGGCCCTGCGCCGCATCGCCGAGGGCGCCGCGATGATCCGCTCCAAGGGCGAGGCCGGCACCGGCAACGTCGTCGAGGCCGTCCGCCACCTGCGCCAGATCAAGAACGAGATCGCCCGCCTGCGCGGCTACGACAACCACGAGCTGTACGCCGCCGCCAAGGAGCTGCGCGCCCCGTACGAGCTGGTCAAGGAGGTCGCCGAGCTGGGCAAGCTTCCCGTGGTGCTGTTCTCCGCCGGCGGTGTGGCCACCCCGGCCGACGCGGCCCTGATGCGTCAGCTCGGCGCCGAGGGCGTGTTCGTCGGCTCCGGCATCTTCAAGTCCGGCGACCCGGCCAAGCGCGCCGCCGCCATCGTGAAGGCCACCACTTTCTACGACGACCCGAAGATCATCGCGGACGCGTCGCGCAACCTCGGCGAGGCCATGGTCGGCATCAACTGCGACACCCTCCCCGAGACCGAGCGCTACGCGAACCGCGGCTGGTGAACCGCACAGGCAACGGCACTCCCATGAACACTCCTGTCATAGGCGTCCTGGCCCTCCAGGGCGACGTACGGGAGCACCTCATCGCCCTGGCCGCGGCGGACGCCGTGGCCAGGCCGGTGCGGCGCCCCGAGGAACTCGCCGAGGTCGACGGCCTCGTCCTGCCCGGCGGCGAGTCCACCACCATCTCCAAGCTGGCCGTCCTCTTCGGCGTGATGGAGCCCCTCCGCGCGCGCGTGCGCGCCGGCATGCCCGTCTACGGCACCTGCGCCGGCCTGATCATGCTCGCCGACAAGATCCTCGACCCGCGCTCGGGCCAGGAGACGGTCGGCGGCATCGACATGATCGTGCGCCGCAACGCCTTCGGCCGGCAGAACGAGTCGTTCGAGGCCGCGGTCGACGTCAAGGGCATCACCGGCGATCCCGTGGAGGGCGTCTTCATCCGCGCCCCCTGGGTGGAGTCCGTGGGCGCGGGCGCCGAGGTGCTCGCCGAACACGCCGGCCACATCGTCGCCGTCCGCCAGGGCAACGCGCTCGCCACCTCCTTCCACCCGGAGCTGACCGGCGATCATCGTGTGCACGCGCTGTTCGTCGACATGGTGCGCGCCGACCGGGCGGCGGAGTCCTTGTAGGATCTCCGGGGGTCCCCCCGGCCTTTCGACCGAGGGGCGTTCGTACAGGATGGGTTACGCGAAGGAGACAGGCAGATGTCCGGCCACTCTAAATGGGCCACGACGAAGCACAAGAAGGCCGTGATCGACGCCAAGCGCGGCAAGCTCTTCGCGAAGCTGATCAAGAACATCGAGGTCGCGGCGCGCATGGGCGGCGCGGACCCCGAGGGCAACCCGACGCTGTACGACGCCATCCAGAAGGCGAAGAAGTCGTCGGTCCCGAACAAGAACATCGACTCCGCGGTCAAGCGCGGCGCGGGCCTGGAGGCCGGCGGCGCCGACTACGAGACGATCATGTACGAGGGTTACGGCCCGAACGGTGTCGCGGTGCTCATCGAGTGCCTCACCGACAACCGCAACCGCGCCGCCTCCGAGGTCCGTGTCGCCATGACCCGCAACGGCGGCTCCATGGCCGACCCGGGTTCGGTGTCGTACCTGTTCAACCGCAAGGGCGTCGTCATCGTCCCCAAGGGCGAGCTGACCGAGGACGACGTCCTCGGCGCCGTCCTGGACGCCGGTGCCGAGGAGGTCAACGACCTCGGTGAGACCTTCGAGGTCATCAGCGAGCCGACCGACCTCGTCGCGGTCCGCACCGCCCTCCAGGACGCCGGCATCGACTACGAGTCGGCCGACGCCAACTTCGTCCCGACCATGCAGGTCGAGCTGGACGAGGAGGGCGCCAAGAAGATCTTCAAGCTCATCGACGCGCTCGAGGACAGCGACGACGTGCAGAACGTCTTCGCGAACTTCGACGTGAGCGACGAGATCATGGAGAAGGTCGACGCGTAACGCGTACGGCTGACGACCGGGCCGACGGGACACCCCCCGTCGGCCCGTCGCGTTGTACGGCGTTGTCGGTGGCACCCGATAGCCTGCACGAACAGGCGAGCGGGTGACCGAAGGGAGGGGCGCGCGGTGCGTGTTCTGGGGGTGGACCCCGGCCTGACCCGGTGCGGGATCGGCGTCGTCGAGGGTGTCGCGGGGCGCCCGCTCACCATGCTCGGCGTCGGGGTGGTCCGCACCCCGGCCGACGCCGACCTCAGCCACCGGCTGCTCGCCGTCGAGCAGGGCATCGAGGAGTGGCTGGACGAGCACCGGCCCGAGTTCGTCGCCGTGGAGCGCGTCTTCAGCCAGCACAACGTGCGCACGGTCATGGGCACCGCCCAGGCCAGTGCCGTGGCCATGCTGTGCGCCGCCCGGCGCGGCATCCCCGTCGCCCTGCACACCCCCAGCGAGGTCAAGGCCGCCGTCACCGGTTCCGGGCGCGCCGACAAGGCCCAGGTGGGCGCCATGGTCACCCGCCTGCTGCGGCTGGCCGCGCCCCCGAAGCCCGCCGACGCAGCCGACGCCCTCGCGCTCGCCATCTGCCACATCTGGCGGGCCCCCGCCCAGAGCCGGCTCCAGCAGGCCGTCGCCCGGCACGCAGTCCACGCAACGAAAGGCCCCACGGCATGATCGCCTTCGTCAGCGGCACGGTCGCCGCGCTCGCCCCCGACACCGCGGTCATCGAGGTCGGGGGCGTCGGCATGGCCGTGCAGTGCACCCCGAACACGCTGTCGACGCTGCGCATCGGCCAGTCCGCCCGGCTGCACACCTCGCTCGTCGTCCGCGAGGACTCGCTCACGCTGTACGGCTTCGCGGACGACGACGAACGCCAGGTCTTCGAGCTGCTCCAGACCGCGAACGGCGTCGGCCCGCGGCTCGCCCAGGCCATGCTGGCCGTGCACACCCCGGACGCGCTGCGCCGCGCGGTCGCCACCGGTGACGAGAAGGCCCTCACCGCGGTCCCCGGCATCGGCAAGAAGGGCGCCCAGAAGCTGCTGCTGGAGCTGAAGGACCGGCTCGGCGAACCCGTCGGCGCCCCGGCCGTCGGCGCGCCCGTCACCCAGGGCTGGCGCGACCAGCTGCACGCCGCCCTGATCGGCCTCGGCTACGCCACCCGCGAGGCCGACGAGGCGGTGGCCGCCGTCGCGCCCCAGGCCGAGGCGGCGGACGGCACCCCGCAGGTGGGCCACCTGCTGAAGGCCGCCCTGCAGACCCTGAACCGCGCCCGCTGACCTGCGCCACCCCGCAAGGAGAACTTCGTGAACTGGGACGACACGACCGGTACCCCCGCCGAGGAGCGGCTCGTCGGTGCGTCCGCCGACCGGGAGGACCAGGCCGTCGAGGCCGCCCTGCGCCCCAAGGACCTCGACGAGTTCATCGGCCAGGAGAAGGTGCGCGAACAGCTCGACCTGGTGCTGCGCGCCGCCCGCGCGCGGGGCGCCACCGCCGACCACGTGCTGCTCTCCGGGGCGCCCGGCCTCGGCAAGACCACCCTGTCGATGATCATCGCGGCGGAGATGGGCGCCCCCATCCGCATCACCTCAGGCCCCGCCATCCAGCACGCCGGCGACCTCGCCTCGATCCTGTCCTCGCTCCAGGAGGGCGAGGTCCTCTTCCTCGACGAGATCCACCGCATGTCCCGGCCCGCCGAAGAGATGCTGTACATGGCGATGGAGGACTTCCGTGTGGACGTCATCGTCGGCAAGGGCCCCGGTGCCACCGCGATCCCGCTGGAGCTGCCGCCGTTCACCCTGGTCGGCGCCACCACGCGCGCGGGCCTGCTGCCGCCGCCCCTGCGCGACCGTTTCGGCTTCACCGCGCACATGGAGTTCTACGAACCGCACGAGCTGGAACGCGTGGTGCACCGCTCGGCGAGCCTGCTGGACGTCACGATCGAGCCGGACGGCGCCGCCGAGATCGCCGGCCGCTCCCGGGGCACGCCCCGCATCGCCAACCGGCTGCTGCGCCGAGTCCGCGACTACGCGCAGGTCAAGGCCGACGGGGTGATCACCCGGGAGATCGCCGCAGCCGCGCTGGCCGTCTACGAGGTCGACGCGCGCGGCCTGGACCGGCTGGACCGCGCCGTCCTCGAGGCCCTGCTGAAGCTGTTCGGCGGCGGACCGGTGGGCCTGTCCACCCTCGCCGTCGCGGTGGGGGAGGAGCGGGAGACCGTGGAGGAGGTCGCCGAACCCTTCCTGGTCCGCGAGGGACTGCTCGCCCGCACCCCGCGCGGCCGGGTCGCCACCCCCGCCGCCTGGGCGCACCTCGGGCTGACCCCGCCGCACGCACCCGGCGCGGGAAACGGACAACAGGACTTGTTCGGGGCGTGACGGCGGCCGGGCGGCGAGGACGGTGGCCCGGCCGGAACCCAGGTGCCATGCTGAGCGTTGTTCCATGAGAGCGGACTCGCTTAGACTCCGCCGATGCCGCCCTTGTGGGCGGCGCCGACCACACCCCCATCCAAAAGGCCGCTCACCCGCGCGGTCGCGCGAAGGAAATTCCGTCCCGTGAATGCCTATACCCTTCTCCCGTTCATCGTGCTCATCGCGGCCATGTTCCTGATGACGCGTTCGGCCAAGAAGAAGCAGCAGCAGGCCGCCGACATGCGGAACCAGATGCAGCCCGGATCCGGAGTCCGCACGATCGGGGGGATGTACGCGACGGTCAAGGAGGTCAACGAGGACACGGTCCTCCTCGACGCCGGGCCGGGCGTCGACCTCCTCTTCGCCAAGAACTCGATCGGCGCCGTCCTCACCGACGACGAGTACAACCGCATCGTCCACGGCATCGAGCACGACCTGAAGTCCGACACCGGCATCGTCCCCGACGACGCCTCCTCCCTCACCGAGACCGACGAGACCGACGGATCCGCCGACGCTGCCGCCGCCTCGGACGACAAGATCGACCTCGGTAAGAAGGACGCCCCCGAGGCCGGCGCGGACGACCAGCCGAAGAAGACCGACGGCGACTCCGACGCGAAGTAGTCACTCCTCGGGACACGCGGCGGCGGCATGATGGGCGCCCCGCGTGCCCCGGGCGCTTCTGTTTCCCGCACGGGAGCCCGACACCATGTCATGGCCGACCGCGCCGACCGGGCGCGGGGCGGCCCGAGAGGGAGTACGAGAAGGTGGCAGCACCTAAGAGGGGCCGAAGCGCGAGCGCCCCGAGCAAGCCAGGGCGCTCGCTGGCCCTCATCCTGATCGCCATCGTGGCGCTCGCCGGAGGGATGTTCGCCTCCGGGCACACCACTCCGCGTCTCGGCATCGACCTCGCCGGTGGTACGAGCATCACGCTCAAGGCGAAGGCCGATCAGGGGTCCGCGATCAACAAGGCCAACATGGACACCGCGGTCGACATCATGAACCGCCGGGTCAACGGCCTGGGTGTCTCCGAGGCGGAGGTGCAGACCCAGGGGAACGACAACATCATCGTCAACATCCCCAAGGGCACCAACTCCAAGGAGGCCCAGGAGCAGGTAGGCACCACCGCCAAGCTGTACTTCCGGCCGGTCCTGGCCAGCGAGCCCAGCGGCCCCGCCGCGAAGAACCCGTCGCCGAGCGCGTCGACCGGCAACAGCCCCTCCCCGAAGCCGAGCGGCAGCCCGTCCGCGTCCGCCTCCTCGAAGGAGAAGGCGTCCTCGACCGGCGGCTCCACCTCCCCCTCGGCCTCGGCCACCGCCCAGGGCCGCGCGGTCACCGACGCCCTGAAGGCCGGCTCCACCCCCTCCCCGGGCGGCTCCGCCGCCGGCAGCGCCAAGCCCTCGGCCACGCCGTCGGCCCCGGCCGGCAGCGGCTCCGGCTCGGACGCCCGGCTCCAGGCCCAGTACGCGGCCCTGGACTGCACCAAGCCCACCGACCGGGCGAAGGCCGGCAAGAACGCCAAGCCCGGTGAGCCCACCGTGGCGTGCGGCAAGATCGACGACGCCTGGTACAAGTACCTGCTCGGCCCGGCCGCCGTGGACGGCACCGAGGTGAAGAAGGCGCAGGCCGTCTTCGACACCCAGGGCGCCGCCGGCTGGCAGGTCCAGATGAACTTCACCAAGGGCGGGGCCAAGAAGTTCGCCGACATCACCGGCGAGCTGGCCAAGAAGACGCAGCCGCAGAACGAGTTCGGCATCGTCCTGGACGGCGAGGTCGTCTCCAGCCCGTACGTCCAGCAGTCCATCACCGGCGGCCAGGCGGAGATCTCCGGCAGCTTCCAGCAGGACGAGGCCCAGGGCCTCGCCAACATGCTGTCGTACGGCGCCCTGCCGCTCTCCTTCCAGGAGCAGTCCGTCACCACCGTCACCGCCGCGCTCGGCGGCGAGCAGCTGCACGCCGGTCTCCTCGCGGGCGCCATCGGCCTCGCCCTGGTCGTGCTGTACCTGGTGGTGTACTACCGCGGCCTGTCCCTCGTGGCCATGGCCTCGCTGGTGGTCTCCGCGATCCTCACCTACGTGATCATGTCGCTGCTCGGCCCGGCCATCGGCTTCGCGCTGAACCTGCCGGCCGTCTGCGGTGCCATCGTCGCCATCGGTATCACCGCGGACTCGTTCATCGTGTACTTCGAGCGCATAAGGGACGAGATCCGCGAGGGCCGCACGCTGCGCCCCGCGGTGGAGCGGGCCTGGCCGCGTGCCCGGCGCACCATCCTGGTCTCCGACTTCGTGTCGTTCCTCGCCGCCGCCGTGCTGTTCGTCGTCACCGTCGGCAAGGTGCAGGGCTTCGCCTTCACGCTGGGCCTGACCACCCTGCTCGACGTGGTCGTCGTCTTCCTGTTCACCAAGCCGCTGATGACGCTCCTCGCCCGCCGCAGGTTCTTCGCGGACGGCCACAAGTGGTCCGGCCTCGACCCCAAGAGCCTGGGCGCCAAGCCCCCGCTGCGCCGTACCCGCCGTCCCGCCGGTCCCGCCGCCGGCCCCGTCGACCCGAAGGAGGCCTGAGCGATGTCGAAACTCGGCACCATCGGCGCCCGGCTGCACCGCGGCGAGATCGCCTACGACTTCATCGGCAAGCGGAAGATCTGGTACGGCGTCTCGATCCTGATCACCATCACGGCCATCGTCGGCCTGGCGGTGCGCGGCCTGAACATGGGCATCGAGTTCGAGGGCGGCGCGGTCTTCACGACCCCCACGAAGATGAGCACCTCGGTGGCCCAGGCGGAGGACTACGCCAACAAGGCCTCCGGTCACCAGGCCATCGTGCAGAAGCTGGGCAACGGCAGCCTGCGCATCCAGATCGCCGGCATCGACACCGGCCAGTCGGACCGGATCAAGCAGGAGCTGGCCAAGGACCTGAAGCTCGACCCCGAGAAGCTGGCCGCCGACCTGGTCGGGCCCAGCTGGGGCGAGCAGATCGCCAACAAGGCCTGGCAGGGCCTGGCGATCTTCATGGTCCTCGTGGTGATCTACCTGGCGATCGCCTTCGAATGGCGCATGGCCGTGGCCGCGCTGGTCGCGCTGATCCACGACATCACCATCACGACCGGTATCTACGCCCTGGTCGGCTTCGAGGTCACGCCCGGCACGGTCATCGGTCTGCTGACCATCCTCGGTTACTCGCTCTACGACACGGTCGTCGTCTTCGACAGCCTCAAGGAGCAGACGAAGGACCTCACCAAGCAGACCCGGTTCACCTACAGCGAGGTCGCCAACCGGTCGATCAACGGCACCCTGGTCCGGTCCATCAACACCACGGTCGTCGCGCTGCTGCCGGTCGCCGGTCTGCTCTTCATCGGCGGCGGGTTCCTCGGCGCGGGCACGCTCAACGACATCTCGCTGTCGCTGTTCGTGGGCCTCGCGGCCGGTGCCTACTCGTCCATCTTCATCGCCACGCCGCTCGTCGCCGACCTCAAGGAGCGCGAGCCCGCGATGAAGGCCCTCACCAAGCGGGTCCGGGCCAAGCGCGCCCAGGCCGCCGCGGAGGAGGACCTCGCCGGGGTCCGCGCCGGTGCCGGTGACGACACCGACGACGGCGCCCCCGCCGTCGTGGGTCCGCGCAACCAGCCCGCACGCGGCCGGGGCCGCGGCCGTACCTCGGGGAAGCGCCGATGACCGACATCCAGGAACTGCTGCTGAGCCGCATCCGCGACGTGGCCGACTACCCGGAGCCGGGCGTGGTGTTCAAGGACATCACCCCGCTCCTGGCCGACCCGGCGGCCTTCACCGCGCTCACCGACGCGCTGGCCCAGATCGCCGCCGACACCGGCGCGACCAAGATCGTCGGACTGGAGGCCCGGGGCTTCATCCTCGGCGCCCCGGTCGCCGTCCGCGCGGGCCTCGGCTTCATCCCGGTCCGCAAAGCGGGCAAGCTGCCCGGGGCCACCCTGCGCCAGGCCTACGACCTGGAGTACGGCTCGGCGGAGATCGAGGTGCACGCCGAGGACCTGGCCGTCGGCGACCGCGTGCTGATCGTGGACGACGTCCTGGCCACCGGCGGTACGGCCGAGGCGGCGATCCAGCTGATCCAGCGCGCCGGCGCCGAGGTGTCCGGGCTCGCGGTGCTGATGGAGCTGGGCTTCCTGAGCGGCCGGGCCCGGCTGGGGACCGCGCTGGACGGGGCCCCGCTCCAGGCGCTGCTCCAGGTCTGAACGCCCCGCGGCGGACGGCCGCCCCGGTGCTTCGCGCGCCGGGGCGGCCGTCCGCGCTCCGGCGGGATCCCCGCCGGATCCCCGCGGGTCCCGGCCGGCGTATCCGCAGGTCCGCCGGGGTCCGCCCGCCCGCCGCCGGTGCCGGTGCGGGGGCCGTGCGACCGGCCGTCCGGAATCCCGGGGCAGCCTTGGGCGTTGCAGGGGTACACGGTCCTCACAGCCGCCTGAAGGCGATGACCGGGCGCAGGATGGCTACCATGGGGTCTCCGGAGCCTGACCGGGGGACCCGGATCGCGCACGAGGAGTCCTCTTGCCAGACGAGGCCCAGCCACTGACCGCCGCCAAGCCCGAGCCCGCCTCGGCCGCCGCGGCGAAGCCCGCGCCGAGCGCTTCCCAGGTGAAGAACGACACCCGCGGGGCGGTCGAGCACGCCCACTCCGCGCCCGTGGAGAAGAGCGCCGAGTCCGCGCGTCCCAAGCCGGCCCCGGCCGAACGTCCGGCGCAACCCCCGGTGGTCCGCCAGCCGGCCGCGCAGCCCACCCGCACCGCCTCCTCCAACCGGGTCCGGGCCCGCCTCGCCCGCCTCGGCGTCCAGCGCGCGAACCCCTACAACCCGGTGCTGGAGCCCCTGCTGCGGATAGTGCGCAGCAACGACCCCAAGATCGAGAACTCCACGCTGCGCCAGATCGAGCGCGCCTACCAGGTCGCCGAACGCTGGCACCGCGGCCAGAAGCGCAAGAGCGGCGACCCGTACATCACGCACCCGCTCGCCGTCACCACCATCCTCGCCGAGCTGGGCATGGACCCGGCCACCCTGATGGCGGGGCTGCTGCACGACACCGTCGAGGACACCGAGTACGGCCTCGACGACCTGCGCCGCGACTTCGGCGACGTCGTCGCCCTGCTCGTCGACGGCGTCACCAAGCTGGACAAGGTCAAGTTCGGCGAGGCCGCGCAGGCCGAGACCGTGCGCAAGATGGTCGTGGCCATGGCGAAGGACCCGAGGGTCCTGGTCATCAAGCTCGCCGACCGGCTGCACAACATGCGCACCATGCGCTACCTCAAGCGCGAGAAGCAGGAGAAGAAGGCGCGCGAGACGCTGGAGATCTACGCCCCGCTCGCCCACCGCCTCGGCATGAACACCATCAAGTGGGAGCTGGAGGACCTCGCGTTCGCGATCCTCTACCCCAAGATGTACGACGAGATCGTACGGCTGGTGGCCGAGCGGGCGCCGAAGCGCGACGAGTACCTGGCCATAGTGACCGACGAGGTCCAGTCCGACCTGCGCGCCGCCCGGATCAAGGCCACCGTCACCGGCCGGCCGAAGCACTACTACAGCGTCTACCAGAAGATGATCGTGCGGGGCCGCGACTTCGCCGAGATCTACGACCTGGTGGGCATCCGCGTCCTCGTCGACACGGTCCGCGACTGCTACGCCGCCCTCGGCACGGTGCACGCGCGATGGAACCCGGTCCCCGGCCGGTTCAAGGACTACATCGCGATGCCCAAGTTCAACATGTACCAGTCGCTGCACACGACGGTCATCGGCCCCAACGGCAAGCCGGTCGAACTCCAGATCCGCACGTTCGACATGCACCGCCGCGCCGAGTACGGCATCGCCGCGCACTGGAAGTACAAGCAGGAGGCCGTCGCCGGCGCCTCCAAGGTCCGCACCGACGCGCCGAAGACGTCGGCCAAGGACAAGGACGCCATCAACGACATGGCGTGGCTGCGGCAGCTGCTGGACTGGCAGAAGGAGACCGAGGACCCCGGCGAGTTCCTGGAGTCCCTGCGCTTCGACCTGTCCCGCAACGAGGTCTTCGTCTTCACGCCCAAGGGCGATGTCATCGCGCTGCCGGCCGGCGCCACCCCGGTGGACTTCGCGTACGCCGTGCACACCGAGGTCGGCCACCGCACGATAGGGGCGCGGGTCAACGGCCGCCTGGTCCCGCTCGAGTCCACCCTGGACAACGGCGACCTGGTCGAGGTCTTCACCTCCAAGGCGCCCGGCGCCGGCCCGTCCCGGGACTGGCTCGGCTTCGTCAAGTCGCCGCGGGCGCGCAACAAGATCCGCGCCTGGTTCTCCAAGGAGCGCCGGGACGAGGCGATCGAGCAGGGCAAGGACGCCATCGTGCGGGCCATGCGCAAGCAGAACCTGCCGATCCAGCGGATCCTGACCGGGGACTCGCTGGTCACCCTCGCGCACGAGATGCGCTACTCGGACATCTCCGCGCTGTACGCGGCGATCGGCGAGGGCCATGTCTCCGCGCAGAACATCGTGCAGAAGCTCGTCCAGGCGCTCGGCGGCGAGGAGGCGGCCACCGAGGAGATCGACGAGACGGTCCCGCCCTCGCGCGGGCGCGGGCGCAAGCGGCGCTCCACCGCCGACCCGGGCGTCGTCGTCAAGGGCGTCGAGGACGTGTGGGTCAAGCTGGCCCGCTGCTGCACCCCGGTGCCGGGAGACCCGATCATCGGCTTCGTGACCCGCGGCAGCGGCGTATCGGTTCACCGCAGCGACTGTGTCAACGTCGACTCGCTGTCCCGGGAGCCGGAGCGCATCCTCGACGTCGAGTGGGCGCCGACCCAGTCCTCGGTCTTCCTGGTCGCCATCCAGGTGGAGGCGCTGGACCGGTCCCGGCTGCTGTCGGACGTCACCCGGGTGCTGTCCGACCAGCACGTCAACATCCTGTCGGCGGCCGTGCAGACCTCCCGGGACCGGGTGGCCACCTCCCGGTTCACCTTCGAGATGGGCGACCCCAAGCACCTCGGCCACGTGCTGAAGGCGGTCCGGGGCGTGGAGGGCGTGTACGACGTGTACCGGGTGACCTCGGGACGCAGCCGCTCGTAGCCCGCGCGGCGCGAGAGCCCAGGACGCCGAGAAGGGCCCCGTACGCGCGTACGGGGCCCTTCCAGCCGGACTGCGGGGTACCTAGCCGCCGAACTCCTGCAGACCCTTCAGAGCCTGGTCCAGGAGCGCCTGGCGGCCCTCCAGCTCCTTCTCCAGCTTGTCGGCCCTGGAGTTGTTGCCCTGGGCGCGCGCCTGGTCGATCTGCGCCCGCAGCTTGTCCACGGCGGCCTGGAGCTGACCGGTCAGACCCTCGGCACGCGCGCGTGCCTCCGGGTTCGTCCGGCGCCACTCGGCCTCCTCCGCCTCCTGGAGGGCCCGCTCGACGGCCTGCATCCGGCCCTCGACCTTCGGCCGGGCGTCCCGCGGGACGTGACCGATGGCCTCCCAGCGCTCGTTGACCGAGCGGAAGGCGGCCCGCGCGGCCTTCAGATCGGTGATCGGCAGGAGCTTCTCGGCCTCCTCGGCCAGCTCCTCCTTCAGCTTCAGGTTCTCCGACTGCTCGGCGTCCCGCTCGGCGAACACCGAGCTGCGGGCGGCGAAGAACACGTCCTGGGCACCGCGGAAGCGGTTCCAGAGATCGTCCTCGTGCTCGCGCTGGGCGCGGCCCGCCGCCTTCCACTCCGCCATCAGCTCGCGGTAACGGGCGGCCGTGGGACCCCAGTCCGTCGAACCGGACAGCGCCTCCGCCTCGGCGACCAGCCGCTCCTTGACGCGGCGGGCCTCCTCGCGCTGCGCGTCCAGCTGCGCGAAGTGCGCCTTGCGGCGCTTGGAGAACGCCGACCGGGCGTGCGAGAAGCGGTGCCACAGCTCGTCGTCGGACTTGCGGTCCAGCCGCGGCAGCCCCTTCCAGGTGTCCACCAGCGCCCGCAGCCGCTCACCCGCGGCCCGCCACTGGTCGGACCGGGCCAGCTCCTCGGCCTCGGCGACCAGGTCCTCCTTGGCCTTGCGGGCCTCGTCGGACTGCTTGGCCCGCTGCGCCTTGCGCTCCTCGCGGCGCGCCTCGACGGTCGCCACGAGCTTGTCCAGCCGCTCCCGCAGCGCGTCCAGATCGCCGACCGCGTGGTGCGCGTCCACCTGTTCGCGCAGGTGGCCGATGGCGGCCTGGGCGTCCTTCGCCGACAGGTCGGTGGTCCGCACGCGCTTCTCGAGGAGGCCGATCTCGACAACCAGGCCCTCGTACTTGCGCTCGAAGTAGGCCAGCGCCTCATCGGGGGAGCCGGCCTGCCAGGAACCGACGACCTTCTCGCCGTCGGCCGTACGCACGTACACGGTCCCCGTCTCGTCGACGCGGCCCCACGGGTCGCTGCTCACAGCGCCTCCTCCACATGATGCCTGCGGGGGCCGCAGCACCCCGGGCATCGTCCACAATTTCGTCACGGCCAACATAGGCGACCAGCGGGCGGCCTGTCCGCATCCAGCGCCACCGAAATTCCGCCGCCCGCCCCGTTGACCTCCCGGTCCGGGCCCCGGAAGGGGCCGGCCGGGTCCGGGCAGCGGGTCAGGACTTGACGACCGAGGCCTTGTCGATCACGACCGTCGCGTTCGGCGCCCCGTCGCCCGCGCCCGTGTTCTCCCCGGCCGCCGCGATCTTCTCCAGCACCTTCATGCCCGCCGCGTCGACCGTGCCGAACGGGGTGTAACGGGGCGGCAGCGGGCTGTCCTTGTAGACGAGGAAGAACTGGCTGCCGCCGGTGTGCGCCTGCCCTGTGTTGGCCATCGCCACCGTGCCCGCCGGGTAGGTGCTGTTCTTCAGGCTCTTGTCCTTGAGGTTCTCGTCCGGCAGCGTGTAGCCCGGACCGCCCGCGCCGGTGCCCTGCGGGTCGCCGCACTGCAGGACGTAGATGCCCTGGGTGGTCAGCCGGTGGCACTTGGTGTGGTCGAAGTAGCCCTGCCCGGCGAGGAAGTCGAACGAGTTCACCGTGTGCGGCGCCGCCGACGTCTTCAGCGCGACGCCGATGTCACCGCACGTCGTCGCCAGCTTCAGCGTGTACTTCGCCGACGTGTCGATCGTCATCGCCGGCTCCTTCTTCCAGCTCAGCTTCTTCACCGAGCCGGCCGCCGGCTTCTCGCACGGGTCCGGTGCCTTGCTGGCCGGCGCGCTCGGCGAGGTGCTCGGGGTGGCACCCGGGGTGACCTCGGCGCCCGCGTTCGTCTTCTTGTCGTCGTCGTCCTTGAGCACCCCCGTCGTGTACAGGGCGACACTGCCGATCACGACCACGCCCAGTACCGACGCGATCACGGAGTTGCGCAGGCGGGCCTTGCGCCGCGCCTCGGTGCGTCGCTGCTGCTGCCGCAAGAACTTCTCCCGGGCGAGCTGACGCCGCCGCTGCTCCTGGCTGACCACCGGGTTCTCTCCTCATGCGTGTCGTGTGTCGGGCGGTACGCGTGCGTCCTCGTGCTCCGACCGCTGCGTGTAGCCCCGTACCGTATATGGGTTCGCTGAGGAAACGGCAGCGCCGGTAGGCTCTGGGAGCAGCTGAAGCCGCCTGTAACCGACACAACGAAGGACGATCGTGCTCATTGCCGGGTTCCCCGCCGGGGCCTGGGGGACGAACTGTTATCTCGTCGCCCCCGCCGCCGGTGAGGAGTGCGTGATCATCGACCCCGGCCACCAGGCCGCCCAAGGCGTCGAGGAAACGCTGAAGAAGCATCGGCTCAAGCCCGTGGCCGTCGTCCTCACCCACGGCCACATCGACCACGTCGCCTCGGTCGTCCCCGTCTGCGGCGCGCACGACGTACCGGCCTGGATCCATCCCCAGGACCGGTACATGATGAGCGACCCGGAGAAGGCGCTCGGCCGGTCCATCGGCATGCCGCTCATGGGCGAGCTGACCGTGGGGGAGCCGGACGACGTCAGGGAGCTGACGGACGGCGCCGCCCTGGAGCTGGCCGGCCTCACGTTCTCCGTCGCGCACGCGCCGGGCCATACCAAGGGGTCGGTGACCTTCCGGATGCCCGAGGCCGCCGACGTCCCGTCGGTGTTCTTCTCCGGGGATCTGCTGTTCGCCGGCTCCATCGGACGCACCGACCTGCCGGGCGGATCCATGGAGGACATGCTCGAGTCGCTGGCCCGCGTGTGCCTGCCGCTCGACGACTCCACCGTGGTGCTGTCCGGCCACGGCCCCCAGACGACCATCGGCCAGGAGCGCGCCACCAACCCCTATCTGCGGCAGGTGGCCGCCGGCCCGGGAAGCGCGGACGCTCCCCGACGAGGAATGTGACGAGAGACCTTTCGTGAGCACTTTTCAGGCCCCCAAGGGCACCTACGACCTGATCCCGCCGGACTCGGCCGCCTACCTCGCGGTCCGCGAGGCCATCGCCGCCCCGCTGCGCAACTCCGGCTACGGCTACATCGAGACCCCCGGCTTCGAGAACGTCGAACTGTTCGCGCGCGGTGTCGGCGAGTCCACCGACATCGTGACCAAGGAGATGTACGCCTTCGAGACCAAGGGCGGCGACAGGCTCGCCCTGCGCCCCGAGGGCACGGCGTCCGTGCTGCGGGCGGCCCTGGAGGCCAACCTGCACAAGACGGGCAACCTCCCGGTCAAGCTCTGGTACTCCGGCTCCTACTACCGCTACGAGCGCCCCCAGAAGGGCCGCTACCGCCACTTCTCCCAGGTGGGTGCCGAGGCGATCGGCGCGGAGGACCCGGCGCTGGACGCCGAGCTGATCATCCTGGCCGACCAGGCGTACCGCTCGCTGGGCCTGAGGAACTTCCGCATCCTGCTGAACAGCCTGGGCGACAAGGAGTGCCGCCCGGTGTACCGGAGCGCGCTCCAGGACTTCCTGCGCGGCCTGGACCTGGACGAGGACACCCGCCGCCGCATCGACATCAACCCGCTGCGGGTCCTGGACGACAAGCGCGAGTCGGTCCAGAAGCAGCTCGCCGGCGCCCCGCTGCTGCGCGACTACCTGTGCGACGCGTGCAAGGCGTACCACGAGGAGGTCCGCGAGCTGATCACCGCCGCGGGCGTCTCCTTCGAGGACGACCCCAGGCTGGTGCGCGGCCTGGACTACTACACCCGCACCACCTTCGAGTTCGTGCACGACGGCCTGGGCTCGCAGTCCGCGGTGGGCGGCGGCGGCCGGTACGACGGCCTGTCCGAGATGATCGGCGGTCCCGCGCTGCCGTCCGTCGGCTGGGCGCTGGGCGTCGACCGCACGGTCCTCGCGCTCCAGGCAGAGGGCGTGGAACTGGACCTGCCGACCCCGACGTCCGTGTACGCGGTCCCGCTCGGCGAGGAGGCCCGCCGGGTGCTGTTCGCCAAGGTCACCGATCTGCGCAAGGTCGGCATCGCGGCCGACTTCGCCTACGGCGGCAAGGGACTGAAGGGCGCCATGAAGAACGCCAACCGCTCCGGCGCCCGCTACACGATCGTGGCCGGCGAGCGCGACCTCGCCGAGGGCGTCGTCCAGCTCAAGGACATGGAGTCCGGCGAGCAGACCGCGATCGGCGTCAACGAGATCGTGGCGGAACTCGAGTCCCGGCTCGGCTAGCCGCAGGCGCGCGAGGGCGCCGGACGCTCCCCGCGAGGGGCGTCCGGCGCCCTCGCCGCAGCGGGGCCGGCCGCTGTCCGGAACCCGCCGGGGGCACCCGTCGTACGCAGATCCTTATGCGCAGCGAACGGTGCGCACACAGGCACGTGCGGCACAATGACCCCTGCCCGAAGATGGTCCGACCCTCGAGTGACGGAATCGGCGTGATGAGCAAGACGACAGTGAACGACGTCTCCGCGAAGCCCGGTCCGGAGCGCGCCGCCGACGCCCCGCGCGCGGCCGGCGGCAGCCGCGCCTTCGCCATCCTGCTGCTGATCACCGGCGCGGCCGGACTGCTGGCCTCGTGGGTCATCACGATCGACAAGTTCAAGATCCTCGAGGCCAAGGTCGCGGGCACGACGTTCACCCCCGGATGCAGCCTCAATCCGGTGGTCTCCTGCGGCAGCGTCATGGAGAGCGAGCAGGCCGCCGCCTTCGGCTTCCCCAACCCGATGCTCGGGCTGGTCTGCTACGGCATCGTCATCTGCGTCGGCATGAGCCTGCTGGCCCGCGCCCGGTTCCCGCGCTGGTACTGGCTGACGTTCAACTTCGGCACCCTGTTCGGCGTGGGCTTCTGCACCTGGCTGCAGTTCCAGTCCCTGTACCGGATCAACGCGCTGTGCCTGTGGTGCTCGCTGGCCTGGGTCGCCACCATCACCATGTTCTGGTACGTCACCTCGTTCAACGTCCGCAACGCCTTCCTGCCGGCCCCGCGCTGGCTGCGGTCCTTCTTCGGCGAGTTCACCTGGGTCCTGCCGGTCGCGCACATCGGCGTCATCGGCATGCTGGTGCTGACCCGCTGGTGGGAGTTCTGGACCGGCTGACGGCCCCGAGGGGATTGTCAGTGCGGTGTTCTAGGGTTTCAGCGTGGAACCCGACCTGTTCACCGCCGCAGCAGAAGAACGCCAGGAGAAGGACCCGGCGGGCAGCCCCCTGGCGGTGCGCATGCGCCCGCGCTCGCTCGACGAGGTGGTGGGCCAGCAGCATCTGCTGGGACCCGGATCCCCCCTGCGCCGCCTGGTCGGCGAGGGCTCCGGCGGGCCCGCCGGACCGTCCTCGGTGATCCTGTGGGGCCCGCCCGGCACCGGCAAGACCACCCTGGCGTACGTGGTGTCCAGGGCGACCGACAAGCGGTTCGTGGAGCTGTCCGCGATCACCGCGGGCGTCAAGGAGGTCCGCGCGGTCATCGACGGCGCCCGCCGCGCCTCCGGCGGCTACGGCAAGGAGACCGTCCTCTTCCTGGACGAGATCCACCGCTTCAGCAAGGCCCAGCAGGACTCCCTGCTGCCGGCCGTGGAGAACCGCTGGGTGACCCTGATCGCGGCCACCACGGAGAACCCCTACTTCTCGGTGATCTCCCCGCTGCTCTCCCGCTCCCTCCTGCTCACCCTCGAACCCCTCACCGACGACGACATCCGCGGCCTGCTGCGCCGCGCCCTCGCCGACGAGCGCGGCCTGAAGAACGCCGTCACGCTCCCCGAGGAGACCGAGGAGCACCTGCTGCGGATCGCCGGCGGTGACGCCCGGCGCGCCCTGACCGCCCTGGAGGCCGCCGCCGGCGCCGCCCTGGACCAGGGCGAGAGCGCGATCGGCCTGCGGACGCTGGAGCAGACCGTCGACCGCGCCGCCGTGACGTACGACCGCGACGGCGACCAGCACTACGACGTCGCCAGCGCCCTCATCAAGTCCATCCGCGGCTCCGACGTCGACGCGGCCCTGCACTACCTGGCCCGCATGATCGAGGCCGGCGAGGACCCCCGGTTCATCGCGCGCCGCCTGATGATCTCCGCCAGCGAGGACATCGGCCTCGCCGACCCCACCGCGCTGCCGATCGCGGTCGCCGCCGCCCAGGCCGTCGCCATGATCGGCTTCCCGGAGGCCGCCCTCACCCTCAGCCACGCCACCATCGCCCTGGCCCTCGCCCCCAAGTCCAACTCCGCGACCACCGCCATCGGCGCCGCCCTGGAGGACGTGCGCAAGGGCCTGGCCGGCCCGGTGCCCCCGCATCTGCGCGACGGGCACTACAAGGGCGCCGCCAAGCTCGGCCACGCCCAGGGGTACGTGTACCCGCACGACCTGCCGGAGGGCATCGCCGAGCAGCAGTACGCCCCGGACGCCCTGAAGGACCGCGAGTACTACACCCCGGGCCGGCACGGCGCCGAGGCCCGGTACGCGGACGCCGTCGAGTGGACCCGCAGACACCTCGGTCGCAAGCGGTCCTGAGCAGCCTGTAGACTGCTCCGAAGTGCCGAGTCCCGTGCTGTCAGAGCGGGGCATCCGGCCGGAGACCCGGTCCCCCGTGGACCGGCTCCAGGAGCGTCGCGCACCGTCGAAGGTGTCGCGGGCAGCCCACCACCCCCCGTGCAATCCCGGGACGGTCGGTGGGCCACTCGCGTGCTGCACGTATGTGCCCAGACCAGGGAAGCGGCTGCCCGGCAGGTCCCGCGCGGACCCGACGGGTTTTCCCGGCTGCGGATGCGACCTCCCTAAACCCTGACGAGCCGGAATCTAGGAAATGAGACAACTGTGGCGAACCAGTCCCGCCCCAAGGTCAAGAAGTCGCGTGCCCTCGGCATCGCGCTGACCCCGAAGGCCGTCAAGTACTTCGAGGCCCGCCCCTACCCGCCGGGTGAGCACGGCCGCGGCCGCAAGCAGAACTCGGACTACAAGGTCCGTCTGCTGGAGAAGCAGCGCCTGCGCGCTCAGTACGACATCTCCGAGCGCCAGCTGGTGCGCGCCTACGAGCGTGCCTCCAAGGTCCAGGGCAAGACCGGTGAGGCCCTGATCGTGGAGCTGGAGCGCCGCCTCGACGCGCTGGTCCTGCGTTCGGGCATCGCCCGCACGATCTACCAGGCCCGCCAGATGGTCGTCCACGGCCACATCCAGGTCAACGGCCAGAAGGTCGACAAGCCGTCCTTCCGTGTCCGTCCGGACGACGTCGTGCAGGTCCGCGACCGCTCCAAGGACAAGACGCTGTTCCAGATCGCCCGTGAGGGTGGCTTCGCCCCCGACGGCGAGACCCCGCGCTACCTCCAGGTGAACCTCCGGGCCCTGGCGTTCCGCCTGGACCGCGAGCCGAACCGCAAGGAGATCCCGGTGATCTGCGACGAGCAGCTCGTCGTCGAGTACTACGCCCGCTGACCCAGGTCACGGCACAGGCTCAGCCCGCCGTCTCCCCGCCCCTCCGGGTGGGCGAGGCGGCGGGTTCGCGCTGTCCGGGGCCGGTGTCCGGGACCGGGCCGCGCGGCGCCGGCAGGGCGTCCAGCGTTCCCGGCTCCCGGCGGCGCAGCGCACGGGCCACCGCCGCCTCCCGGTCCAGCCCGGCCCCCGCCCGCACGCACTCGGCGTACCGCGCGTCCCCGAGCGCCCGCCGCGCCGCGGCCTCGCACCGCTCGTGCGGCCCGTTGTAGTACGCCGAACCGAACAGCGGCAGCCCGACCGAGGGCCACAGCCGCCCGGCGGCGCCCTGGAGCACCGCCGCCTCCACCGGATCGCCCTGCGCCACCGTCACCAGCGCCAGCAGCTCGACGACGAGCACCGAGCCCAGCAGATCTCGGAAGGCGTGCGCGTCGGCCAGCGCGTCCGCCAGCAGCGCCCGCGCGCCCCCCGGGTCCCCGGCGGCCCAGGCCGCGTACGCCAGCACGTACAGCGCGTACGAGCGCGCCCACCGCTCCCCGCGCTCCTCGCACACCCGGCGCACCTCCTCGCACAGCCGCACCGCGCCCGGCAGGTCCCCCTGGAACGCCCGGGCCATCGCCAGCTCCACCCGCCCCATCAGGACGTTGCTGTTCAGCTCGCCCATCGCCCGGTAACGCTCCAGAGCCGAACGCAGCAGCGCCTCCGCACCGGCCATGTCGTCGGTGACCAGGGCCAGACAGCCCATGCGGTGCTCGGCGTAGGCCACCGCCACCGGATCGGCCGCCCGCTCCGCCCGCTCACGGCACGCGCGCAGCGTCCGCAGCGCCGGCCCGGTGTCGCCCTGGAGGACCGCCACGTAGCCGAGCACCCACAGCGCCTTCAGCCGGGCCCGCTCGTACCCGGACTCCGGCTCCAGGCTGCGCTCCAGCCAGCGCCGGCCCTCCGACAGCCGTCCGCAGCCCACCCAGCAGAACCACAGCGACCCCGCCAGCTGCTGGCCGAGGTGCGCCTCGTCCGGCCCGGTCAGGCAGCACTCCAGGGCGGCCCGCAGATTCGGCAGCTCCACGTCCACGCGCGCGGCCACCTCCCGCTGCCGGGGCGAGCACCACTCCAGCTCGCACCAGGCCGCAAGGCCCAGGTACCAGTCCCGGTGCCGCCTGCGCAGCCGGTCCGCGTCCCCGGCCGCCGCCAGCCACTGGGCGCCGTAGGCCCGTACGGTGTCCAGCATCCGGTAGCGCGGTCCGGCCGGGCTCTCCTCGCGGGCGACCACCGACTGGGCCAGCAGTTCCGACAGCACGTCCAGCACGTCCTCCGCGGGCAGCCCCGCCCCGCCGCACACGTACTCGGCCGCCTCCAGGTCGAAGGTGCCCGCGAACACCGACAGCCGTGCCCACAGCAGCCGTTCGGCCGGGGTGCACAGCTCGTGGCTCCAGCCGATCGCGGTGCGCAGCGTCCGGTGCCGGGGCAGGGTGTCCCGGGCGCCGCCGGTCAGCAGCCGGAACCGGTCGTCGAGGCGGTCGAGCAACTGCCCCGGGGACAACACCCGCAGCCGCCCGGCCGCCAGCTCCAGCGCCAGCGGGATCCCCTCCAGCCGGCGGCACAGCTCCCGCACCTCCGGGCCGTCGGCCACCGGCACGCCGTGCGCCCGGGCCCGGTCGGCGAACAGCTCCACCGCCTCCTCGGGGCCGAGCGGCGCCAGCGGGAACAGCACCTCGCCCGCGAGGCCCAGCGGACGCCGGCCCACCGCCAGCACCCGCAGCTCCGGCAGCCCGCGCAGCAGCCGGGCCACCAGTCCGGCACAGGCCCCCGCCAGATGCTCGAACCCGTCCAGCACCAGCAGCATCCGCCGTCCCGCGAGCTGCTCCAGCAGCGTCTCGCGGGGCAGCCGGGTGGTGTGGTCGGTCAGCCCCAGCGCCTCCACGACCGCGTACTCGACGAACTGCGGATCGCGCACCTCGGCCAGCTCCACCCGGCCCCAGTCCGCGCCGTCCGCCGGACCGCCGCGCGCCCACCGCGCCGCCGCGCGCACGGCCAGCCGGGACTTGCCGACCCCGCCGGCCCCGGTCACGGTCACCAGCCGGGCCCGGCCGAGGGCCGCCGCCAGGCCGGCCAGCTCCGCCGAGCGCCCGATGAAAGCGGTCAGTTCGAGGGGCGGGGCACCGCCCGTCCCGGAACCGGGATCGTGAGGATCTCGCATGGGACACGGAGCGTACTGAACCGTGTTCACTGCGTACAATCACCCGGCGCGAGTGCGCCCCTCCCGCCGGGGAATCCGGTACGGAGCCGCGGCCCCGGCGCGATAGGCTCGGGGCACGACTTTTCCGATGCTCAGGCACGTTTCAGGGAGCGGGTGCGCACGTGTCCGGTACAGAGGTGGCCGGGATCCTGGTGGCCGTCTTCTGGGCGATCCTGGTCTCCTTCCTCGCGGTCGCGCTGGCGAGGCTGGCCCAGACGCTCAAGGCGACCACCAAGCTCGTCGCGGACGTGACCGACCAGGCCGTCCCGCTGCTCGCCGACGCCTCCCAGGCGGTGCGCTCCGCGCAGACCCAGATCGACCGGGTCGACGCGATCGCCTCCGACGTCCAGGAGGTCACCTCCAACGCCTCCGCGCTGTCGACCACGGTCGCCTCCACCTTCGGCGGCCCGCTGGTCAAGGTCGCGGCCTTCGGCTACGGCGTCCGCCGCGCGCTCGGCGGCCGCAAGGGGGAGGACGTGCCCGGCAAGTCGGCCCGGCGTACCGTGATCGTGGGCCGGACGGTCCCCGCCGCACGACGCAAGCGGAAGTAAGGACTGAGACCGAGCGATGTTCCGCCGTACGTTCTGGTTCTCCACCGGTGTCGCCGCCGGTGTGTGGGCCACCACCAAGGTCAACCGCAAGATCAGGCAGCTGACCCCGGAGAGCCTGGCCGCCACCGCGGCGAACAAGGCCCTGGAGACCGGCCAGCGCCTGAAGGACCGTGCGGTCGGCTTCGCGTCCGACGTCCGCGACAACATGGCCCGGCGGGAGGCCGAGCTGGAGGACGCCCTCGGCATCCACGAGGACCCCGAGCTCCCCGCGCCCCGGCGGTACACCGCCATCGAGAACCACCACAGCGACAACCGCAGCACACCGAAGTACATCGAAGCCCCGATGTACTCGTACAACCGGAATGAGGACCACTGATGGAGTCGGCCGAGATTCGCCGCCGCTGGCTGAGCTTCTTCGAGGAGCGCGGGCACACCGTCGTCCCTTCGGCGTCGCTCATCGCGGACGACCCGACTCTGCTCCTCGTCCCCGCCGGCATGGTGCCCTTCAAGCCCTACTTCCTGGGTGAGGTCAAGCCGCCGTTCCCGCGCGCCACCAGCGTGCAGAAGTGCGTGCGCACGCCCGACATCGAAGAGGTCGGCAAGACCACGCGGCACGGCACGTTCTTCCAGATGTGCGGCAACTTCTCCTTCGGCGACTACTTCAAGGAAGGCGCCATCAAGCTCGCCTGGGAGCTGCTCACCACGCCCCAGGACAAGGGCGGTTACGGTCTCGACCCCGAGCGCCTGTGGATCACCGTCTACAAGGACGACGACGAGGCGGAGCGGATCTGGCACGAGGTCGTCGGCGTGCCGAAGGAGCGCATCCAGCGCCTGGGCATGAAGGACAACTACTGGTCCATGGGCGTGCCCGGCCCGTGCGGCCCCTGCTCCGAGATCAACTACGACCGCGGCCCCGAGTTCGGCGCCGAGGGCGGCCCCGCCGTCAACGACGAGCGGTACGTGGAGATCTGGAACCTCGTCTTCATGCAGTACGAGCGGGGCGAGGGCATCGGCAAGGACAACTTCGAGATCCTCGGGGACCTGCCGAGCAAGAACATCGACACGGGCCTCGGCCTGGAGCGGCTCGCCATGATTCTGCAGGGCGTGCAGAACATGTACGAGATCGACACCTCCATGGCCGTCATCGAGAAGGCCACCGAGCTGACCGGCGTGCGCTACGGCGACGCCCACGACTCGGACGTGTCCCTGCGCGTGGTCACCGACCACATGCGCACCGCCACCATGCTCATCGGCGACGGTGTCACCCCGGGCAACGAGGGCCGCGGGTACGTCCTGCGCCGCATCATGCGCCGCGCCATCCGCAACATGCGGCTGCTCGGCGCCGCCGGTCCGGTCGTCAAGGACCTGATCGACACCGTGATCGGCATGATGGGGCAGCAGTACCCGGAGCTGATCACCGACCGCGAGCGCATCGAGAAGGTCGCCCTCGCCGAGGAGAACGCCTTCCTCAAGACGCTGAAGGCCGGCACCAACATCCTGGACACCGCCGTCACCGAGACCAAGGCCTCCGGCGGCACCGTCCTCTCCGGCGACAAGGCGTTCCTGCTCCACGACACCTGGGGCTTCCCGATCGACCTCACCCTGGAGATGGCCGCCGAGCAGGGCCTGTCCGTGGACGAGGACGGCTTCCGCCGCCTGATGAAGGAGCAGCGGGAGCGCGCCAAGGCCGACGCCCAGGCCAAGAAGACCGGCCACGCCGACCTGGGCGCCTACCGCGAGATCGCCGACAGCGCCGGCGCCACCGACTTCATCGGCTACACCGACACCGAGACCGAGTCCACGATCGTCGGCATCCTGGTCGACGGCGCCTCCTCCCCGGCCGCCACCGAGGGCGACGAGGTCGAGGTCGTCCTGGACCGCACCCCGTTCTACGCCGAGGGCGGCGGCCAGATCGGCGACACCGGCCGCATCAAGGTGGACTCCGGCGCCGTCATCGAGGTCCGCGACTGCCAGAAGCCGGTCCCGGGCGTGTACGTCCACAAGGGCGTCGTCCAGGTCGGCGAGGTGACCGTCGGCGCCAAGGCCCACGCCTCGATCGACGCCCGCCGCCGCAAGGCCATCGCCCGCGCCCACTCGGCCACCCACCTGACCCACCAGGCCCTGCGCGACGCCCTCGGCCCCACGGCCGCCCAGGCCGGTTCGGAGAACCAGCCCGGCCGCTTCCGCTTCGACTTCGGCTCCCCGTCCGCCGTCCCGACGGCCGTGATGACCGACGTCGAGCAGAAGATCAACGAGGTGCTCGCCCGCGACCTGGACGTGCACGCCGAGGTCATGGGCATCGACGAGGCCAAGAAGCAGGGCGCCATCGCCGAGTTCGGCGAGAAGTACGGCGAGCGGGTGCGCGTCGTGACCATCGGCGACTTCTCCAAGGAGCTGTGCGGCGGCACGCACGTGCACAACACCGCCCAGCTGGGCCTGGTGAAGCTGCTCGGCGAGTCCTCCATCGGCTCCGGTGTGCGCCGTATCGAGGCCCTGGTCGGCGTGGACGCCTACAACTTCCTGGCCCGGGAGCACACGGTCGTCAACCAGCTGACCGAGCTGCTCAAGGGGCGCCCGGACGAGCTGCCCGAGAAGGTCTCCGCCATGCTCGGCAAGCTGAAGGACGCCGAGAAGGAGATCGAGCGGTTCCGCGCCGAGAAGGTCCTCCAGGCCGCGGCCGGCCTCGCCGAGTCCGCCAAGGACGTCCGCGGCGTCGCCGTCGTCACCGGGCAGGTCCCGGACGGCACCACGCCCGACGACCTGCGCAAGCTGGTCCTGGACGTGCGCGGCCGGATCCAGGGCGGCCGGGCCGCCGTGGTGGCGCTGTTCACCGTCAACAACGGCAAGCCGCTGACGGTCATCGCCACCAACGACGCCGCCCGCGACCGCGGCCTCAAGGCCGGTGACCTGGTCCGCACGGCCGCCAAGACCCTCGGCGGCGGCGGTGGCGGCAAGCCGGACGTGGCCCAGGGCGGCGGTCAGAACCCGGCCGCCGTCGGCGAGGCCGTCGAGGCCGTCGAGCGGCTCGTCGCCGAGACCGCCAAGTAGGAACGGCTCAAGCAGATGCGCAGAGGACGTCGGCTCGCGATCGACGTCGGGGACGCCCGGATCGGGGTCGCCTCGTGCGACCCCGACGGGATCCTCGCCACCCCGGTGGAGACCGTCCCCGGCCGGGACGTCCCCGCCGCCCACCGCCGCCTTCGTCAACTGGTGGAGGAGTACGAACCGGTCGAGGTCGTCGTCGGCCTGCCTCGCTCCCTCAAGGGGGGCGAGGGCCCGGCCGCGGTCAAGGTCCGCGCCTTCGCCCAGGAACTGGCCAGGGGCATCAAGCCGGTGCCGGTGCGCCTGGTGGACGAGCGGATGACGACCGTGACGGCCGGCCAGGGACTGCGCGCCTCGGGCGTGAAGTCCAAGAAGGGCCGGGCGGTCATCGACCAGGCGGCGGCCGTCATCATCCTGCAGCAGGCCCTGGAATCCGAACGGGTGTCAGGCAAACCACCCGGTGAGGGCGTCGAAGTGGTCATGTGATCGCGATACGGTAACGTTCCGCGCGATGCGCCGGTGTTCGAACAGCCGGGGCACAGCAAGAGGCGGAACGGGATCCGGCCCCTGGGCCGCGTGACCGCAGGCCTCGCGGCTCTAGGGGATCGATGACTGAGTATGGCCGGGGCCAAGGCTCCGAACCGTGGAATCCGGAGGACCCGTTGTCCGGGGACGGCGGATGGGGCGGACAGCAGGCCCAGGAGGGCTCGCCGTCCCCCTACGGCGGCCAGCCGCAGCACCATCCGCAGGCGCCGCACTACGGCGACTGGAGCCGGCAGCACCCCGGACACCAGGGGCAGCAGCACCCGCACCACGACGGCGGGCCGTACGACCAGCAGCTCGTCGGCCACACCCAGCACCAGTTCCACCAGGGCGGCTGGGACGCGACCGGCACCCACGGCCAGGTGCCCTACGCCGCCGACCCCGGCGACCCCTACGGCCAGCAGCCCGTGGCCTACGGCGCGGAGCAGCCCGACCTCTACGGCACCGAGGACGCCTACCCGCCGCCGGAGCCGCCCGGCCGCAGGCGCCCCGAGCCCGCCCCGGAGCCGGGCGACGACGAGGAACACGCCCCGGCGGTGGCCGGCGGCGGCGCGGGCGACGACGGTGCGCACGAGCTCCAGACCCGGCGCGAGCGGCGCGGCAAGGGCCGGGGGCCGGCCAAGAGCAGGAAGCGGCGCACCGGCTGCGCCTGCATGGTGGTCGTCCTGGTGTTCGGCGGCGGCCTCGGCGGAGTCGGGTATTTCGGGTACCAGTTCTACCAAAATCGTTTCGGCGCGGCTCCGGACTACGCGGGCGAGGGCAGCGGCCAGGCGGTCACCGTCGAGATCCCCAAGGGCGCGGGCGGCTGGGAGATCGGCCGCCGCCTGAAGGAGGCCGGGGTGGTCAAGAGCGCCGAGGCGTTCGTCCACGCCCAGACCAACACCCCGGGCGCCGACGGCATCCAGGCCGGCGCCTACCTCCTGAAGAAGGAGATGTCCGCCGCCAGCGCCGTCCGGCTGATGCTGGACCCGCGCAGCCAGAACAACGTCATCGTCACCCCCGGCGAGCGCAACGCCGGCGTCTACGCGGCCATCGACAAGAAGCTGGAACTGTCCTCGGGCACCACCGAGAAGATCGCCGAGAAGCAGTACAGGACCCTCGGCCTGCCCGCCTGGGCGCGCAACAGCGGCAATGTCAAGGACCCGCTGGAGGGCTTCCTCTTCCCGGGCACCTATCCGGCCGCCAAGGGCATGAAGCCCGACGCCGTCCTGAAGCAGATGGTCACCCAGGCCAAGCAGAAGTACGCCGCCTACGGCCTCGACGACAAGGCCAAGGCGCTCGGGGTGGAGAACGCCTTCGAACTCGTCACGGTCGCGAGCCTGGTCCAGGCCGAGGGCAAGACGCACGACGACTTCCGCAAGATGGCCGAGGTCGTCTACAACCGCCTCAAGCCCACCAACACCGAGACGAACCGCAAGCTGCAGTTCGACTCGACGTACAACTACGCCAAGGGCACGAGCAACATCCACATCTCCGAGAAGGAGATCAACAGCGACCCGAGCCCGTACAACACGTACCGGTACCCGGGACTTCCGCCCGGCCCGATCGGCAACCCCGGCGAGGACGCGCTGAAGGCGACGCTGAACCCGACGCACGACGGCTGGGTCTACTTCGTGGCGACCGACGGTATGAGCAATACCGAATTCGCCAAGACATACGCGGAATTCCTAGAGCTCAGGGACAAGTTCAATGCCAACACGGGCAACTGACGGCCGTCGTGCCGCCGTGCTCGGTTCTCCGATCACCCACTCCCTCTCCCCAGTGCTGCACCGGGCCGCGTACGAGGCGGCCGGGCTCACCGGCTGGTCGTACGACAGCTTCGACGTCGACGAGGCCGCGCTGCCCGGCTTCCTCGGCCGGCTCGGGCCGGAGTGGGCCGGGCTGTCGCTGACCATGCCGCTGAAGCGGGCGGTCATGCCGCTGCTGGACGAGGTCAGCGACACCGCGGCCGCGGTCGACGCGGTCAACACGCTGGTCTTCACCGAGGACGGCCGCCGGATCGGGGACAACACCGATATCCCGGGCATGGTGGTCGCGCTGCGCGAGCACGGCATCGAGGAGGTCGGCTCGGCCGCCATCCTGGGCGCCGGCGCCACCGCCTCCTCCGCGCTCGCCGCGCTGGCCCGGATCTGCACCGGGGAGGTCGTCGCCTACGTCCGCAGCGAGGCCCGCGCCGTCGAGATGCGGCAGTGGGGCGAACGGCTCGGCGTGGAGGTGCGCACGGCGGACTGGGCCGACGCCGCCCGGGCGCTGAGCGCCCCCCTGGTGATCGCCACCACGCCCGCGGGGACCACCGACGCGCTCGCCGCCGCCGTGCCCGAACGCCCCGCCACCCTCTTCGACGTGCTCTACGACCCCTGGCCGACCCGGCTGGCCGCCCGCTGGTCCATGGGGGGCGGCGCCGTGGTCGGCGGCCTCGACCTGCTGGTCCACCAGGCCGTCCTCCAGTTCGAGCAGATGACCGGCCAGGTCCCGGGCCCGGTGCACGCCATGCGGGAGGCCGGGGAGAAGGCGCTCGCCGCCCGCTGACGCCTCCCCGCGTCCGCCTGCTGGACCGGCGGCCGTCGGGCCCCGCGGACGTGGGAGGATCGGAGGTGGCGTACCGGGATCGCGCACCCGGTGTCGTCGTCGCCGTGCGCCGACCGCGCACGCCGGGCAGTACCGGGCGCGAGCACTGAGGAGCACCGTTGAGCAGGCTGCGTTGGCTGACCGCGGGGGAGTCCCACGGTCCCGCACTTGTCGCGACGCTGGAGGGTCTTCCCGCCGGCGTGCCGATCACCACCGACATGGTGGCGGACCACCTGGCGCGGCGGCGGCTCGGCTATGGCCGTGGTGCGCGGATGAAGTTCGAGCGGGACGAGGTCACCTTCCTGGGCGGCGTCCGGCACGGCCTGACCCTGGGCTCCCCGGTGGCGGTCATGGTGGGCAACACCGAGTGGCCGAAGTGGGAGCAGGTCATGGCCGCCGACCCGGTCGACCCGGAGGTGCTGGCCGGGCTCGCCCGCAACGCGCCGCTGACCCGCCCCCGCCCGGGCCACGCCGACCTGGCGGGCATGCAGAAGTACGGCTTCGACGAGGCCCGCCCGATCCTGGAGCGCGCCTCGGCCCGGGAGACCGCCGCCCGCGTGGCGCTGGGCGCGGTGGCCCGCTCGTACCTGAAGGAGACGGCCGGGATCGAGATCGTCTCCCATGTCGTCGAGCTGGCCTCGGCGAAGGCGCCGTACGGGGTCCACCCGACTCCGGCGGATGTGGAGAAGCTGGACGCGGACCCGGTGCGCTGCCTGGACGCCGATGCCTCGAAGGCGATGGTCGCGGAGATCGACCAGGCCCACAAGGACGGCGACACCCTCGGCGGTGTGGTCGAGGTCCTGGCCTACGGCGTCCCGGTCGGGCTCGGCTCCCATGTGCACTGGGACCGCCGGCTCGACGCGCGGCTGGCCGCCGCCCTCATGGGCATCCAGGCGATCAAGGGCGTGGAGGTCGGCGACGGCTTCGACCTCGCCCGGGTGCCCGGCTCGAAGGCGCACGACGAGATCGTCACCACCGACGAGGGCGTCAAGCGGGTCACGGGCCGGTCCGGCGGCACCGAGGGCGGTCTGACCACGGGTGAGCTGCTGCGGGTGCGCGCGGCGATGAAGCCGATCGCGACCGTGCCCCGGGCGCTGCGGACGATCGACGTGGCCACCGGCGAGGCGGCACAGGCCCACCACCAGCGCTCCGACGTGTGCGCGGTGCCCGCCGCCGGAATCGTCGCCGAGGCCATGGTCGCCCTCGTCCTCGCGGACGCCGTGGCGGAGAAGTTCGGCGGCGACAGCGTCACGGAGACCCGCCGCAACGTCCGCTCCTACCTCGACGCCCTGGCGATCAGGTGAGCGCCGTGCCGGCGGTCGTCCTGGTCGGCCCGATGGGCGTGGGCAAGTCCACGGTGGGCCGGATGCTCGCCGAGCACCTCGGCGTGGGCTACCGGGACACCGACGACGACATCGTGGCCGCCCAGGGCCGCACCATCGCCGAGATCTTCGTGGACGAGGGCGAGCCCGCCTTCCGCGCCCTGGAGAAGGCGGCCGTGCGGGCGGCCCTCGCCGAGCACGACGGCGTCCTGGCACTGGGCGGCGGCGCCGTCCTCGACGAGGACACGCGGGCCCTGCTCGCCGGGCACCGGGTGGTCTACCTGTCGATGGAGGTCGAGGAGGCCGTCAAGCGCACCGGCCTGAACGTGGCCCGCCCGCTGCTCGCGGTCAACCCGCGCAAGCAGTGGCGGGAGCTGATGGAGGCGCGTCGGCACCTGTACGAACAGGTCGCGGCCGTGGTCGTGGCGACGGACGGCCGTACCCCCGAAGAGGTCACGCAGAGCGTGCTGGAGGCACTGGAGTTGAAGCAGCGATGAGCGAGGCAGTCACCCGGATCGAGATCGGGGCCACAGCGGGCACGGACGCCTACGAGGTGCTGGTGGGCCGGCAGCTGCTGGGAGAGCTGGCCGGACTGATCGGCGAGCGGGCCAAGCGGGTGGCGGTGATCCACCCGGAGGCGCTCGCCGAGACCGGCGAGGCGCTGCGGGCCGATCTGGCCGGGCAGGGCTACGAGGCCGTGGCGATCCAGGTGCCGAACGCGGAGGAGGCCAAGACCGCCGAGGTCGCCGCCTACTGCTGGAAGGCGCTGGGCCAGTCCGGCTTCACCCGCACGGACGTCATCGTCGGCGTCGGCGGCGGCGCCACCACGGACCTCGCCGGGTTCGTCGCGGCGACCTGGCTGCGCGGGGTGCGCTGGGTGGCGATCCCGACCACCGTCCTGGCCATGGTGGACGCGGCGGTCGGCGGCAAGACCGGGATCAACACCGCCGAGGGCAAGAACCTCGTCGGCGCCTTCCACCCGCCCGCCGGGGTGCTGTGCGACCTGGCCGCGCTGGACTCGCTGCCGGTGCACGACTACGTCTCCGGTCTGGCCGAGGTCATCAAGGCCGGGTTCATCGCCGACCCGGTGATCCTCGACCTGATCGAGGCCGATCCCGAGGCCGCCCGCACCCCGGCCGGCCCGCACACCGCGGAGCTGATCGAGCGGTCGATCCGGGTCAAGGCCGAGGTGGTCTCCGCGGACCTGAAGGAGTCCGGGCTGCGGGAGATTCTCAACTACGGCCACACCCTCGGCCACGCGATCGAGAAGAACGAGCGGTACAAGTGGCGGCACGGCGCCGCGGTCGCGGTCGGCATGCACTTCGCCGCCGAGCTGGGCCGCCTGGCGGGCCGGCTGGACGACGCCACCGCCGACCGCCACCGCACCGTCCTGGAGTCCGTCGGCCTGCCGCTGCACTACCGCTACGACCAGTGGCCCAAGCTGCTGGAGACGATGAAGGTCGACAAGAAGTCCCGCGGCGACCTGCTCCGCTTCATCGTCCTGGACGGGCTGGCCAGGCCCACCGTCCTGGAGGGCCCCGACCCGGCCGTCCTCCTCGCCGCGTACGGTGAGGTCGGGCAGTAGGTCCCGGACTGTTCCCTCCGTCCGGTTCCCGCCCCCCACCGGGCACTACGGGCCGCCCCCGGCCGTTTCACCGAACGACGGCCGGGGACGGTACCGTTCGGTAGGCAGTGGGGGCGTGCCCCCGCCGCCGGCAGCACAGTGCCTGTACGAGACGGAGTGGCAACGGATGCAGCACGCAGTGGGTTCTCCGCTGCCGCCGCCCCAGCAGCCGGGGCAGGGGGCGCACGCCGGCTGGGCGCCGGCCCCCCACCGGTCGGCTCCCCATCAGCCGGTCCCTGACCTGCCGGCCGCGCACCGGCCGGTCCCCGATGTGCCGGCCGCGCACTCCCCGGGCCCGCGCCCGGGAGCCTCCCGGCCGGCCGCCCCCGCCGTGCCCCCGCCGCCCCCGGGCTTCCCGGCTCCGCCGGTCCCGCAACAGCCACCGGCGCCCCACCGGCCCCCCGCCTCCCCGCAGCCCCCAGCGGCCCAGCAGCCCCCGGCCCCGCAGCAGCCTCCGGCGCCCTCCGGCCGGCCGCCCGCGCGGCACCCCGTGGCCCCCTCGGCGCCCGACGCCACCGGCCATGTGCCCCTGCCGCCCGGCGGCCCGGCCGGCACGCCGGCGGCACCACCCGCCGCGGCCCCGGTCCCGGACCCGGCGGCCACCACCCTGGCCGTCCTCCTCATCGGCCCGGCCGGCGCCGGCAAGACCAGCGTCGCCAAGTACTGGGCGGACCACCGGCGCGTCCCCACGGCCCACATCAGCCTGGACGACGTGCGCGAATGGGTACGCTCCGGCTTCGCCGACCCCCGGTCCGGCTGGAACGAGAACTCGGAGGCCCAGTACCGCCTGGCCCGCCGCACCTGCGGCTTCGCTGCCCGCAACTTCCTGGCCAACGGCATCTCCTGCATCCTGGACGACGCCGTCTTCCCGGACCGCCCCGTCGTGGGCCTCGGCGGCTGGAAGCGGCACGTCGGCCCCGGCCTGCTCCCGGTGGTCCTGCTGCCGGGCCTGGACATCGTCCTGGAGCGCAACGCGGAACGCACCGGCACCCGCCGCCTCAGCGACGAGGAGGTGGCCCGCATCCACGGCCGGATGGCCGGCTGGTACGGCTCGGGCCTCCCGATCATCGACAACTCCCAGCTGGACATCCCCGGCACGGCCCGGGTGCTGGACGAGGTGCTGGCGCGGGCGATCGCGAGCCCACCGGCCTGGTAGGCGGCCGCCCCGATCCCCACTCGGCCCCTCCCAATCGGCACATTCCGGGCAGAACTCCTACGCTCATCTCATGTCAGAGGTGTACGCGAACCGCCGGTCCCGGCTGAGGGACCACGTCAACGCGGCCGGCGTCGCGACAGCGCTCGTCACCCGCCCGGCCAACGTCCGCTACCTCGCCGCCGCGGCCCCGCAGGCTTCCGTCCTGCTGCTCGGCAGGAGCGAGGACCTCCTGGTGTGCGCCGGCCCGCCGGACGACCGCCCAGGTGACGGCAGGCCGGACGAGAACCTGCGCCTGCACGTCCTGCCGGCGAACGGCGGCGACACCGCCGTGGCCGCGGCCGGCCTCGCCCTGGCCCAGGGCGCCGACTCCCTGGCGGTCGAGGAGCACCACCTCACCGTGGCCCGCCACCGCGCCCTCGCCTCCGTCGCCCCCCGGCTCCGCCTGGCCGACCTCGGCGGGGCCGTCGAACAGCTCAGGGTGGTCAAGGACGAGGAGGAGATCTCCTGCCTGCGCATCGGCGCCGAGATCACCGACCAGGCCCTCGGCGAGCTGCTGGAGTCCATCCTGGTCGGCCGCACCGAACGGCACCTCGCGCTGGAGCTGGAGCGGCGCCTGGTCGACCACGGCGCCGACGGCCCCGCCTTCCCGACCTCCGTGGCCACCGGGCCGCACGCCGGCCGCCGCGGTCACCGTCCCACCGACCGGCGCGTGGAGGAGGGCGACTTCCTCTCCGTCTGCCTGGGGGCCACCTACCGCGGCTACCGCTGCGAGATCGGCCGCACCTTCGTCATCGGCACCTCGCCCGCCGACTGGCAGATCGAGCTGTACGACCTCGTCTTCGCCGCCCAGCGCGCCGGACGGGAGTTCCTCACGCCGGGAGCCGCCTGCCGCGACGTCGACCGCGCCGCGCGCCAGGTGCTGGACTCGGCCGGCTATGCGGAAGCCCTGCCACCGCTGACCGGGCACGGCGTCGGGCTCGAAATCGAGGAGGACCCGCAGTTGGCGCCCTCGGCCATGGGTAAACTGGACGCTTGCGTGCCGGTCACCGTCGAACCGGGGGTCCACCTCCCGGGCCGGGGCGGTGTCCGGATCGATGACACGCTCGTCGTGCGCCCCGAGGCGGACGGCGGACCCGAGCTACTCACCATCACGACCAAGGAGCTGCTCGCGCTGTAGCGCGTGACCCGGGGTCGTACGTCAGTCCAGGAGATTCCGCAACCGTGGCTTCCACGAACGACCTCAAGAACGGCCTGGTGCTCAAGCTCGAAGGCGGCCAGCTCTGGTCCGTCGTCGAGTTCCAGCACGTCAAGCCCGGCAAGGGCCCGGCCTTCGTGCGCACCAAGCTCAAGAACGTGCTCTCCGGCAAGGTCGTCGACAAGACCTTCAACGCCGGCGTCAAGGTCGAGACGGCCACTGTCGACAAGCGCGACATGCAGTTCTCGTACATGGACGGCGACTACTTCGTCTTCATGGACCTGGAGACCTACGACCAGCTGATGATCGACCGCAAGGTCGTCGGCGACGCCGCCAACTTCCTCATCGAGGGCTTCGAGGCCACCGTCGCCCAGCACGAGGGCGAGGTGCTCTTCGTCGAGCTGCCGGCCGCCGTCGAGCTGACCGTCCAGGAGACCGAGCCGGGCGTCCAGGGCGACCGCTCCACCGGTGGCACCAAGCCCGCCACCCTGGAGACCGGCCACCAGATCCAGGTCCCGCTCTTCATCACCACCGGCGAGAAGATCAAGGTCGACACCCGCACCAGCGACTACCTCGGCCGGGTGAACAGCTAACCGTGGCTGCCCGCAACACGGCCCGCAAGCGCGCCTTCCAGATCCTCTTCGAGGGCGACCAGCGCGGCGCCGACGTCCTGACGGTCCTCGCGGACTGGATCCGGCACTCCCGGTCCGACACCCGGCAGCCCCCGGTCAGCGAGTACACGATGCAGCTGGTCGAGGGCTACGCGGAGCACACGCGGCGGATCGACGAGCTGATCTCCCAGTACGCGGTGGGATGGACGCTCGACCGGATGCCGGTCGTGGACCGCAACATCCTGCGGCTGGGCGCGTACGAGCTGATCTGGGTCGACGAGACCCCGGACGCCGTCGTCCTGGACGAGATGGTGCAGCTGGCGAAGGAGTTCTCCACCGACGAGTCGCCCGCGTTCGTCAACGGCCTGCTGGGCCGGCTGAAGGAACTCAAGCCGTCCCTGCGCCGGGACGAGGCGTAGCACCCGGTACGACACGCGGAAGGGCCCGTGGCACGGTGGTGCCACGGGCCCTTCCGCATGGGCGCCGGCAGGCGTGCGAAAAGCCGTCCCGGCGCGGAAAAGCCGTCGGGGTGGCCGGAACCGTACAGTTCCGGCCACCCCGACGGCACGTTTCTGCTTGGGTGGGGCCGCTGGTCAGGCCTCTTCGTGCGTGGCCACCGCGCGGCGCGCGTCCGCGTCCAGGACGCCCCAGCTGATCAGCTGTTCGGTGAGGACCGAGGGCGACTGGTCGTAGATGACGGCGAGTGTGCGCAGATCGTCCTGGCGGATGGAGAGCACCTTGCCGTTGTAGTCACCGCGCTGGGACTGGATCGTCGCCGCGTAGCGCTGCAGGGGGCCCGCCTTCTCGGCCGGCACGGTGGCCAGCCGCTCCAGGTCCAGGACCAGCTTCGGCGGCGGCTCGGCGGCGCCGCCCGGCGTGGTGCCCGGCAGGAGCTCCTGCACCGGGACGCCATAGAAATCGGCCAGCTCGGCGAGGCGCTGCACGGTCACGGCACGGTCGCCGCGCTCGTACGAACCCACCACCACGGCCTTCCAGCGACCCTGGGACTTCTCCTCGACACCGTGGAGGGAAAGGCCCTGCTGGGTGCGGATGGCCCGGAGCTTGGCCCCGAGCTGTTTGGCGTATTCGCTGGACATATAGCTCCCCGGACACTGTGTCGACGCGACCGGACTGTCTTCCCGCCGCGCGGCTGGTAACTCACTGTGAGGTTACGCAGCGTGACTCTCCTGCGTCAAGCCGAATGGTCCACACCGACTCTTCCGTGGCAGCGGCCACCCGTTGGGCCAACCGGGTGACAAGAGGCCGCCCGGCGACCTGCTAGGGTGGATGGCGCAATTCCGACGTCCTTTAAGGTCCGTCCCGTGAGGCGGAGAAGGAGGTCCGTTTCGTATGGACACGCACGACACATCCGTGCATCCGCAAGCGTCCGATGCGCGGCCCGTGCTCGAAGGCCCCGACATCGCGCGGGTGCTGACCCGTATCGCCCACGAGATCGTCGAACGCGCCAAGGGCGCCGACGACGTGGTGCTCCTCGGCATTCCGACCCGGGGCGTCTTCCTCGCCCGGCGGCTCGCCGCCAAGCTGGCGCAGATCACCGACCGCGCGATCCCGGTCGGCTCCCTCGACATCACCATGTACCGCGACGACCTGCGCATGCACCCGCCGCGTGCGCTGGCCCGCACCGAGATCCCCGGTGACGGCATCGACGGCAAGCTGGTCGTCCTCGTCGACGACGTGCTCTTCTCCGGCCGCACCATCCGTGCCGCCCTGGACGCCCTGAACGACATCGGGCGCCCGCGCGCGGTGCAGCTCGCCGTCCTGGTCGACCGCGGCCACCGCGAACTGCCGATCCGCGCCGACTACGTCGGCAAGAACCTCCCCACGTCGCTGCGGGAGACGGTCAAGGTCCAGCTCGCCGAGGAGGACGGTCGCGACACCGTGCTGCTCGGTGCGAAGCCGGCCGCTCAGTAGCACGACAGGCGCACGGCCGCCCCGGCGTGCCCCCGCACGCGCCTGCCTGCCCGAAATCTCCCGAATGAACTGCCCTACGGAGCCTGTCAGATGCAGCGCCATCTCATCTCGGCCGCCGACCTCACCCGCGACGACGCCGTCCTGATCCTCGACACCGCCGAGGAGATGGCCCGGGTCGCCGACCGGCCGATCAAGAAGCTGCCGACCCTGCGCGGCCGGACCGTCGTCAACCTCTTCTTCGAGGACTCCACGCGGACCCGCATCTCCTTCGAGGCCGCCGAGAAACGGCTGTCCGCGGACGTCATCAACTTCTCCGCCAAGGGCTCGTCGGTGTCCAAGGGCGAGTCCCTGAAGGACACCGCGCAGACCCTGGAGGCCATGGGCGTCGACGCCGTGGTCATCCGGCACGGCGCCTCCGGGGCCCCGTACCGGCTCGCCAACTCCGGCTGGATCGACGCGGCCGTCATCAACGCCGGCGACGGCACCCACCAGCACCCCACCCAGGCCCTGCTGGACGCCTTCACCCTGCGCCGCCGGCTGACCGGCCGCGACGCCGGGCTCGGCCAGGACCTGTCCGGCAAGCGGATCACCATCGTCGGCGACGTCCTGCACAGCCGGGTCGCCCGCTCCAACGTCGACCTGCTGCACACCCTCGGCGCCGAGGTCACCCTGGTCGCCCCGCCCACCCTGGTGCCGGTCGGCGTCGAGTCCTGGCCGTGCGCGGTCTCCTACGACCTGGACAGCACGCTGCCCAAGTGCGACGCCGTGATGATGCTCCGCGTCCAGCGCGAGCGCATGAACGCGGCCTTCTTCCCGACCGAGCGCGAGTACTCCCGGCGCTACGGCCTCGACGGCGAGCGCATGGCCAAGCTGCCCGAGCACGCCATCGTGATGCACCCCGGCCCGATGGTCCGCGGCATGGAGATCACCGCCGAGGTCGCCGACTCCGGCCGCTGCACCGCCGTCGAACAGGTCGCCAACGGCGTCTCCATCCGGATGGCCGTCCTGTACCTGCTGCTCGGTGGCAACGAGCCCGCCGTCACCCACTCTCGTACCGAGGAGAAGTAAGACCATGAGCAAGATCCTGATCCGTGGTGCGAAGGTGCTCGGCGGCGAGCCGCAGGACGTGCTGATCGACGGCGGGACCATCGCCGAGGTGGGCACCGGCCTCGCCGCCGAGGGCGCCGAGGTGGTCGAGGCCGGCGGCAAGGTGCTGCTGCCGGGCCTGGTCGACCTGCACACCCACCTGCGCGAGCCGGGCCGCGAGGACTCCGAGACCGTGCTCACCGGCACCCGTGCCGCGGCGAGCGGCGGCTACACGGCCGTGTTCGCCATGGCCAACACCTTCCCGGTCGCCGACACCGCCGGCGTCGTCGAGCAGGTCTGGCGGCTCGGCCAGGAGCACGGCTACTGCGACGTCCAGCCCATCGGCGCCGTCACCGTCGGCCTGGAGGGCAGGAAGCTCGCCGAGCTCGGCGCCATGCACGAGTCCGCCGCCGGGGTCACCGTCTTCTCCGACGACGGCAAGTGCGTGGACGACGCGGTGATCATGCGCCGCGCCCTGGAGTACGTGAAGGCCTTCGACGGCGTCGTCGCCCAGCACGCCCAGGAGCCGCGGCTGACCGAGGGCGCCCAGATGAACGAGGGCGTCGTCTCCGCCGAGCTGGGCCTCGGCGGCTGGCCCGCCGTCGCCGAGGAGTCGATCATCGCCCGGGACGTGCTGCTCGCCGAGCACGTCGGCTCCCGCGTCCACATCTGCCACCTGTCGACCGCGGGCAGCGTCGAGATCGTCCGCTGGGCCAAGTCCCGCGGCATCCGGGTCACCGCCGAGGTCACCCCGCACCACCTGCTGCTCACCGACGAGCTGGTGCGCACCTACAACCCCGTCTACAAGGTCAACCCGCCGCTGCGCACCGAGCGCGACGTGCTGGCCCTGCGCGAGGCGCTCGCCGACGGCACGATCGACATCGTCGCCACCGACCACGCCCCGCACCCGCACGAGGACAAGGACTGCGAGTGGGCCGCCGCCGCCATGGGCATGGTCGGCCTGGAGACCGCGTTGTCAGTGGTCCAGGAGACCATGGTCGACACGGGCCTGCTGGACTGGGCCGGCGTCGCCGACCGCATGTCCTTCAGGCCCGCGCAGATCGGACAGGCCACCGGCCACGGCCGCCCCGTCTCGGCTGGTGAGCCCGCCAACCTCACCCTCCTCGACACGGCATACCGTGGCCCGGTGGACCCCGCGGGCTTCGCCTCACGCAGCCGCAACACCCCCTACGAGGGCCGTGAGCTGCCGGGCCGTGTGACGCACACGTGGCTGCGGGGCAAGGCCACGCTCGTCGACGGGAAGCTCACGTGACACCTGTAATCCTGCTGGCCGAGGCCAAGAAGTCGGCCGAGGTCACCGACTGGGGAGCCCGGATCGGCTGGCTCGTCGGACTGGCCCTGTTCATCGCGCTGGTCTACTGGCTGATGCGCGAGGGCTGGAAGTGGCGCGGCACCCTCCAGGCGGGCCTGCCGCCGCTGCCCGCCGCGCCCGAGGAGACCGGCCCGGTCACCCTGAGCATGAGCGGCCGTTACCACGGCTCCACCACCGCCGGACAGTGGCTGGACCGCATCGTGGCCCACGGCCTGGGCACCCGCAGCCGGGCCGAGCTGACCCTGACCGACGCGGGCCTGGAGGTCGAGCGCCCCGGCGCCGCCGACTTCTTCGTCCCCCGGGCCGCCCTGCGGGGCGCCCGGCTGGACAAGGGCATCGCCGGCAAGGTCCTCACCGAGGGCGGACTGCTGGTGGTGACCTGGCAGCACGGCGACAAGCTGATCGACTCCGGCTTCCGCTCGGACCGCTCGGCCGAGCACGCCGAATGGGCCGACACCCTGAACAAGATGACCAACGACACGGAAGGCGCACGATGACGACCTCCACCAGGGGAACCGCGAAGGTTCCCGCCGTACTCGTCCTGGAGGACGGCCGCACCTTCCGCGGCCGCGCCTACGGGGCCGTGGGGGAGACCTTCGGCGAGGCCGTGTTCTCCACCGGCATGACCGGCTACCAGGAGACCCTCACCGACCCCTCCTACGACCGACAGATCGTCGTCGCGACCGCCCCGCAGATCGGCAACACCGGGTGGAACGACGAGGACGACGAGTCGGGCCGCATCTGGGTCTCCGGCTACGTCGTGCGCGACCCCGCGCGCGTGCCGTCCAACTGGCGGGCCAAGCGCTCCCTGGACGACGAGCTGGAGCGCCAGGGCGTGGTCGGCATCTCCGGCATCGACACCCGCGCCCTCACCCGCCACCTGCGCGAGCGCGGCTCGATGCGGGCCGGCATCTTCTCGGGCGAGGCGCTCGCCCCCGAGGCGGAGCTGGTGGCGCGCGTGCAGGCCCAGCCGCACATGAAGGGCGCGAGCCTCTACGAGGAGGTCGCGACCAAGGAGGCGTACGTCGTCCCGGCCGTCGGTGAGAAGCGCTTCACCGTCGCCGCGATCGACCTCGGCATCAAGGGCATGACCCCGCAGCGCATGGCGGAGCGCGGCATCGAGGTGCACGTCCTGCCCGCCACCGCCACCGCCGACGACGTCTACGCCGTCGGCCCGGACGGCGTGTTCTTCTCCAACGGCCCCGGCGACCCGGCGACCGCCGACGGCCCGGTCGCGCTGATGACCGCCGTCCTGGAGCGCCGGACGCCCCTGTTCGGCATCTGCTTCGGCAACCAGATCCTCGGCCGCGCCCTCGGCTTCGGCACCTACAAGCTGAAGTACGGCCACCGCGGCATCAACCAGCCGGTCCAGGACCGTACGACCGGCAAGGTCGAGGTCACCGCGCACAACCACGGCTTCGCCGTGGACGCGCCGCTCGACAAGGTCAGCGAGACGAAGTTCGGCCGCGCCGAGGTCTCGCACGTCTGCCTGAACGACAACGTCGTGGAGGGGCTCCAGCTGCTCGACCAGCCCGCCTTCTCCGTCCAGTACCACCCCGAAGCGGCGGCCGGTCCGCACGACGCCGCCTACCTGTTCGACCGCTTCGTTTCCCTGATGGAGGGCCAGCGTGCCTAAGCGCACCGATATCCAGTCCGTCCTGGTCATCGGCTCCGGCCCGATCGTCATCGGCCAGGCCGCCGAGTTCGACTACTCCGGCACCCAGGCGTGCCGCGTGCTCAAGGCCGAGGGCCTGCGCGTGATCCTCGTCAACTCCAACCCGGCGACGATCATGACCGACCCGGAGATCGCGGACGCCACCTACGTCGAGCCGATCACCCCGGAGTTCGTCGAGAAGATCATCGCCAAGGAGCGCCCGGACGCCCTGCTGCCCACCCTGGGCGGCCAGACGGCCCTGAACACCGCGATCTCCCTGCACGAGAACGGCGTCCTCGCCAAGTACGGCGTGGAGCTGATCGGTGCCAAGCCCGAGGCGATCCACAAGGGCGAGGACCGCGACCAGTTCAAGATGGTCGTGGAGGAGGTCCGCAAGAAGATCGGGTACGGCGAGTCCGCCCGCTCGGTCATCTGCCACACCATGGACGACGTCCTCGAGGGCGTCGAGACCCTCGGCGGCTACCCGGTGGTGGTCCGCCCCTCCTTCACCATGGGCGGCGCCGGCTCCGGCTTCGCGCACGACGAGGAGGAGCTGCGCCGCATCGCCGGCCAGGGCCTCACGCTCTCCCCGACCACCGAGGTGCTCCTGGAGGAGTCCATCCTCGGCTGGAAGGAGTACGAGCTGGAGCTGATGCGCGACAAGAACGACAACGTCGTGGTCGTCTGCTCCATCGAGAACTTCGACCCCATGGGCGTGCACACCGGTGACTCCATCACCGTGGCGCCCTCGATGACGCTGACCGACCGCGAGTACCAGGTCCTGCGGGACATCGGCATCGCCGTCATCCGCGAGGTCGGCGTCGACACGGGTGGCTGCAACATCCAGTTCGCGGTCAACCCCGAGGACGGCCGCGTGATCGTCATCGAGATGAACCCGCGCGTGTCGCGCTCCTCGGCGCTCGCCTCCAAGGCCACCGGCTTCCCGATCGCCAAGATCGCCGCCAAGCTGGCCGTCGGCTACACGCTGGACGAGATCCCCAACGACATCACCCAGGAGACCCCGGCCTCCTTCGAGCCGACCCTGGACTACGTGGTCGTCAAGGCCCCCCGGTTCGCCTTCGAGAAGTTCCCGCAGGCCGACTCCACGCTGACCACCACCATGAAGTCGGTCGGCGAGGCCATGGCCATCGGCCGCAACTTCCCCGAGGCCTTCCAGAAGGCGCTGCGCTCCCTGGAGAAGAAGGGCAGCCAGTTCACCTTCGTCGGCGACCCCGGCGACAAGGACACCCTGCTGCGCGAGGCCGTACGGCCCACCGACGGCCGGATCAACACCGTCATGCAGGCCATCCGCGCCGGCGCCACGCCCGAGGAGGTCTTCGAGTACACGAAGATCGACCCGTGGTTCGTGGACCAGCTGTTCCTCATCAAGGAGATCGCGGACGAGCTGGCCGGGGCCCCCGAGCTGACCGGCGACCTGCTCGCCGAGGCCAAGCGGCACGGCTTCTCCGACCAGCAGATCGGCGAGATCCGCGGCCTGCGCGAGGACGTCGTCCGCGAGGTCCGGCACGCCCTCGGCATCCGTCCGGTCTACAAGACGGTCGACACCTGCGCCGCCGAGTTCGCCGCGAGGACGCCGTACTTCTACTCCTCCTACGACGAGGAGAGCGAGGTCGCCTCGCGCGAGAAGCCGGCCGTCATCATCCTCGGCTCCGGCCCGAACCGCATCGGCCAGGGCATCGAGTTCGACTACTCCTGCGTCCACGCCTCCTTCGCGCTGGCCGACGCCGGGTACGAGACCGTGATGGTCAACTGCAACCCGGAGACCGTCTCCACGGACTACGACACCTCCGACCGCCTGTACTTCGAGCCGCTGACGCTGGAAGACGTGCTGGAGATCGTCCACGCGGAGCAGCAGGCCGGCCCGGTGGCGGGCGTCGTCGTCCAGCTGGGCGGCCAGACCCCGCTGGGTCTGTCGCAGGCCCTCAAGGACAACGGCGTGCCGATCGTGGGCACCTCCCCGGAGGCCATCCACGCCGCCGAGGACCGCGGTGCCTTCGGCCGGGTCCTCGCCGAGGCGGGCCTGCCGGCCCCCAAGCACGGCACGGCCACCACCTTCGCGGAGGCCAAGGCCATCGCCGACGAGATCGGCTACCCGGTCCTGGTCCGGCCGTCGTACGTGCTCGGCGGACGCGGCATGGAGATCGTCTACGACGAGACCCGCCTCGCCTCCTACATCGCCGAGTCGACCGAGATCAGCCCGTCCCGGCCGGTCCTCGTCGACCGCTTCCTGGACGACGCCATCGAGATCGACGTCGACGCGCTCTACGACGGCGAGGAGCTGTACCTCGGCGGTGTGATGGAGCACATCGAGGAGGCCGGCATCCACTCCGGCGACTCGGCGTGCGCCCTGCCCCCGATCACCCTCGGCGGCTTCGACATCAAGCGGCTGCGCGCCTCCACCGAGGCCATCGCCAAGGGCGTCGGCGTGCGCGGCCTGATCAACATCCAGTTCGCGATGGCCGGCGACATCCTCTACGTCCTGGAGGCCAACCCGCGCGCCTCGCGCACGGTGCCCTTCACCTCCAAGGCGACCGCGGTCCCGCTCGCCAAGGCCGCGGCCCGGATCTCGCTGGGCGCCACCATCGCCGAGCTGCGCGCCGAGGGCCTGCTGCCCAAGCACGGCGACGGCGGCGAGCTGCCGCTGGACGCGCCGATCTCCGTCAAGGAGGCCGTCATGCCGTGGTCGCGGTTCCGCGACATCCAGGGCCGGGGCGTGGACACCGTGCTCGGCCCGGAGATGCGCTCCACGGGCGAGGTCATGGGCATCGACTCCGTCTTCGGCACGGCGTACGCCAAGTCGCAGGCGGGCGCGTACGGCCCGCTGCCCACCAAGGGCCGCGCGTTCATCTCGGTCGCCAACCGCGACAAGCGCTCGATGATCTTCCCGGCGCGCGAGCTGGTCGCCCACGGCTTCGAGCTGCTCGCCACCTCCGGCACCGCCGAGGTCCTCAAGCGCAACGGCATCAACGCCACGGTCGTGCGCAAGCAGTCCGAGGGCACCGGCCCGAACGGCGAGCGGACCATCGTCCAGCTCATCCACGACGGCGAGGTCGACCTCATCGTCAACACCCCGTACGGCACCGGTGGCCGCCTCGACGGCTACGACATCCGCACGGCCGCGGTGGCCCGCTCCGTGCCGTGCCTGACGACCGTCCAGGCGCTCGCGGCGGCCGTCCAGGGCATCGACGCCCTCAACCACGGAGGCGTGGGCGTGCGTTCCCTCCAGGAACACGCGGAACACCTGACCGCCGCCCGCGACTAGCAGCCCCGAGGGGGACACCGGAAACGGTGTCCCCCTCTTCACGAGGACACCATGTACAAGATCTTTTTCCAGCTGGTCTTCCGGCGCATGGACCCGGAGCAGGCGCACCACCTGGCCTTCCGCTGGATCCGCCTGGCCGCCCGCATCCCCGTGCTGCGCACCTTCGCCGCCGCCGTCCTCGCGCCCCGCCACAAGGAGCTGCGCACCGAGGCGTTCGGGCTGCGGATGCACGGCCCGTTCGGGCTGGCCGCCGGCTTCGACAAGAACGCCGTCGCCATCGACGGGATGTCGATGCTGGGCTTCGACCACGTCGAGATCGGCACGGTGACGGGCGAGCCGCAGCCCGGCAACCCCAGGAAGCGGCTGTTCCGGCTCGTCGCCGACCGGGCGCTGATCAACCGCATGGGCTTCAACAACGACGGCTCGCTGACCGTGGCCGCCCGCCTGGCCTCCCGCGAACCGGTCTTCAGGACCGTCGTCGGCGTCAACATCGGCAAGACCAAGGCCGTCCCCGAGGAGGAGGCCGTCGCCGACTACGTGAAGTCGGCCGAGCGGCTCGCGCCGTACGCGGACTACCTGGTCGTCAACGTCTCCTCGCCCAACACCCCCGGCCTGCGCGACCTCCAGGCCGTGGACCACCTGCGCCCGCTGCTCACCGCCGTGCGCGGGGCCGCCGACCGCGCGGTCCCCGCCCGGCGCGTCCCGCTGCTGGTGAAGATCGCCCCCGACCTCGCCGACGAGGACATCGACGCGGTCGCCGACCTCGCCGTGGAACTGGGACTGGACGGCATCATCGCCACCAACACGACCATCGCCCGCGAGGGCCTCGGCCTGCGCTCCGCGCCCGCGCTGACGGGGGAGACCGGCGGCCTGTCCGGGGCCCCGCTCAAGGCGCGCTCCCTGGAGGTCCTGCGGCGCCTGTACGCGCGTGTGGGCGACCGGATCACGCTGGTCGGTGTCGGCGGCATCGAGAACGCCGAGGACGCCTGGCAGCGCATCCTGGCCGGTGCCACCCTGATCCAGGGCTACAGCGCCTTCATCTACGAGGGCCCCTTCTGGTGCCGGTCCCTCCACAAGGGCCTCGCCGCCCGCCTGCGCACCAGCCCGTACGCCACCCTCGCCGACGCGGTCGGCGCCGACGTGAGGAAGCCCGCATGACCGCCCGCCCGTCGCCCGACCACCACCCCTCAACGAGGCCCTCCGGGCCGCGGACATCTTCTGGAGAGCCCTTCGGCGCCCGGCTGCGCCGCGCCATGGACGAGCGCGGCCCGCTGTGCGTCGGCATCGACCCGCACGCCTCGCTGCTCGCCGAGTGGGGCCTGGACGACGACATCGCCGGCCTGGAGCGGTTCAGCCGTACGGTGGTCGAGGCGCTGGCCGACCGGGTGGCCGTGCTGAAGCCGCAGAGCGCCTTCTTCGAGCGGTTCGGCTCGCGCGGCCTGGCCGTGCTGGAGACGTCGGTCCAGGAGGCGCGCGCGGCCGGTGCCCTGGTCGTGATGGACGCCAAGCGCGGCGACATCGGCTCCACCATGGCCGCCTACGCCGAGGCGTTCCTGCGCCCCGACGCGCCGCTGTTCTCCGACGCGCTGACCGTCTCGCCGTACCTCGGCTACGGCTCGCTCTCGCCGGCCGTCGCGCTGGCCCGGGAGAGCGGCGCCGGCCTGTTCGTGCTGGCGCTCACCTCGAACCCGGAGGGCGGCGAGGTGCAGCACGCGGTGCGCGCCGACGGACGCACCGTCGGCGCGACGATGCTGGCCCACCTGGCGGCCGAGAACGCGGGGGAGGAGCCGCTGGGCTCCTTCGGCGCGGTGGTCGGCGCCACGCTCGGCGACCTGTCGTCGTACGACCTCGGCATGGGCGGCCCGCTGCTCGCCCCCGGCATCGGCGCCCAGGGCGCGACCCCGGCCGACCTGCCCCGGGTCTTCGGTGCGGCCGTCCGCAACGTGGTGCCCAACGTCAGCCGGGGTGTGCTGCGGCACGGTCCCGACGCCGGCGCGCTGCGCGGGGCGGCCGAGCGGTTCGCGGCGGAGATCCGGGACGCCGTCGGCGCGGGCTGATCCGCGGACCCGGTGGCCTGCGGAGCGGGATCGCGCCGTCCTGAGTGTGAATACATCCTCAAATCGGGGGCAAAATATCCAAAATGTCCGACCTGACGGAGGCTGACCAGGACTTTTCCGCTGTTCTCGCTGACTCCGGCGGACTTGCCCGCTAGTCTCCGAGGCAGTGGGGACACCTCCCGTGCCCGCCAGGGCAGTGGGGGAGGTCGGGCAGCGTGTTGCTCGTAGGCCCCCAGGTGTGGGGCGACTAGGTTCCTCACCGGTCCGTATCCGACAGTTCGACATCCGAGGTGACGTAGGCGTGGCTCTTCCGCCCCTTACCCCTGAACAGCGCGCAGCCGCGCTCGAAAAGGCCGCCGCGGCTCGCCGGGAGCGGGCCGAGGTCAAGAATCGACTCAAGCACTCCGGCGCCTCCCTGCACGAGGTCATCAAGCAGGGCCAGGAAAACGACGTCATCGGCAAGATGAAGGTCTCCGCGCTGCTGGAGTCCCTGCCGGGCGTGGGCAAGGTCCGCGCCAAGCAGATCATGGAGCGTCTGGGCATCTCCGAGAGCCGCCGCGTGCGCGGTCTCGGTTCGAACCAGATCGCCTCCCTGGAGCGTGAGTTCGGCAGCACCGGCTCCTGAGTCCGTCCTCCCGGCGGACCGGGAGTCCCGGGCACCCCGGGATTGCTGGAATAATCGCTGCATGAGTGAACGTCCGCGGCTGACCGTGCTCTCCGGCCCTTCGGGGGTCGGCAAGAGCACGGTCGTCGCCCATATGCGCAAGGAACACCCCGACGTCTGGCTCTCGGTGTCGGCGACCACCCGCAAGCCGCGCCCCGGCGAGCAGCACGGAGTCCACTACTTCTTCGTCAGCGACGAGGAGATGGACAAGCTCATCGCCAACGGCGAGCTGCTGGAGTGGGCCGAGTTCGCCGGCAACCGCTACGGCACGCCCCGCGCGGCCGTGCTGGAGCGGCTGGAGAACGGCGAGCCCGTCCTGCTGGAGATCGACCTCCAGGGCGCCCGGCAGGTCCGCGAGTCCCTGTCCGACGCCCAGCTGGTGTTCCTGGCCCCGCCCTCGTGGGAGGAGCTGGTGCGCAGGCTGACCGGCCGGGGGACCGAGTCGCCCGAGGTCATCGAGCGCCGCCTGGACGCGGCGCGGACCGAGCTGGCGGCCGAGCCGGAGTTCGACGTGACCCTGGTCAACACCTCCGTCGAGGACGTGGCCCGTGAGCTGCTAGCCTTGATGGACGTTGTGTGATCGTGACTGTGATCACGATGTCTGATCCTTTTCCATCCATCGGAAGGTAGAGCGTGTCCTCTTCCATCACCGCGCCCGAGGGCATCATCAACCCGCCGATCGACGAGCTTCTTGAGGCGACCGACTCGAAGTACAGCCTCGTGATCTACGCCGCCAAGCGCGCGCGCCAGATCAACGCGTACTACTCGCAGCTCGGTGAGGGTCTCCTCGAGTACGTCGGTCCGCTCGTGGACACCCACGTGCACGAGAAGCCGCTCTCGATCGCCCTGCGCGAGATCAACGCCGGTCTGCTGACCTCCGAGGCTGTTGACGGCCCGGCGCAGTAGTACTTCCAGATCGCGATTGACTTATCCACAGGCCCGGCAGTCCCGCTGCCGGGCCTGTGGTGTGTCATGGGTGGTGCAGATTCTCGAATGCGAGGAGCCATGGTGGACAAGCCGAAGGTCGTACTGGGGGTCAGCGGTGGCATCGCCGCGTACAAGGCCTGTGAGCTGCTGAGGAGGTTCACGGAGTCGGGCCATGACGTCCGCGTGGTGCCCACCGCCTCCGCGCTGCACTTCGTCGGCGCCGCCACCTGGTCCGCGCTGTCCGGCAACCCGGTCGCCACCGAGGTCTGGGACGACGTCCACGAGGTCCCGCACGTCCGCATCGGCCAGCACGCCGACCTGGTGGTGGTGGCCCCGGCCACCGCCGACATGCTCGCCAAGGCCGCCCACGGCCTCGCCGACGACCTGCTGACCAACACCCTGCTCACCGCCCGCTGCCCGGTCGTGTTCGCACCCGCGATGCACACCGAGATGTGGGAGCACCCGGCCACCCAGGAGAACGTGGCCACCCTGCGCCGCCGCGGAGCCGTCGTGATCGAGCCCGCCGTCGGCCGCCTCACCGGCGTCGACACCGGCAAGGGCCGGCTGCCCGACCCGGCCGAGATCTTCGAGGTCTGCCGCCGGGTGCTGGCCCGCGGCAGCGCCGCGCCCGACCTCGAGGGACGGCACGTCGTCGTCTCCGCCGGCGGCACCCGTGAACCCCTCGACCCGGTCCGCTTCCTCGGCAACCGCTCCTCCGGCAAGCAGGGGTACGCCCTCGCCCGCACCGCCGCGGCCCGCGGCGCCCGGGTCACGCTGGTCGCGGCCAACACCGGCCTGCCCGACCCGGCGGGCGTGGACGTCGTCCGGGTGGGCACCGCCGTGCAGCTGCGCGAGGCCGTCCTGAAGGCGGCCGCTGACGCCGACGCCGTGGTCATGGCCGCCGCGGTGGCGGATTTCCGGCCGGCCGCCTACGCGGCAGGGAAGATCAAGAAGAAGGACGGCCAGGACCCCGAGCCGGTCGTCCTGGTCCGCAACCCGGACGTCCTCGCGGAGATCTCCGCCGACCGGGCCCGGCCCGGACAGGTGATCGTCGGCTTCGCCGCCGAGACCGACGACGTCCTCGCCAACGGCCGTGCCAAGCTCGCCCGCAAGGGCTGTGACCTGCTCGTGGTCAACGAGGTGGGGGAGCGCAAGACCTTCGGCGCCGAAGAGAGCGAGGCCGTGGTGCTGGGCGCCGACGGCAGCGAGACCCCGGTGCCGTACGGCCCCAAGGAAGCCCTCGCCGACACCGTCTGGGACCTGGTCGTCCGGCGCCTGGGCTGACCGGCGCCGGCGGTCGGGCCGCCTCGAGTCGTGTTCACGCCACGCTCGAATTGGGCGTGGCGACCCTGGCCAAGGCCGCCGGGCATTGGGCAGAATGCCCGTGCCGCAGGTCACAGCGCTCCCGAGAGGCGAGACGGGTGGCCCGTCGGCGGAGTGCGACCGATAAACTGTTCACGGTCGACGCCGGGCGCAGCCCCGCGTCGACCGCAAATGATCAGCCAGCAGCCGCTGCAACCACAGGGAGCGTTGTGTCCCGTCGCCTGTTCACCTCGGAGTCCGTGACCGAGGGTCACCCCGACAAGATCGCTGACCAGATCAGCGACACCATTCTCGACGCGCTTCTGCGTGAGGACCCGACCTCCCGGGTCGCCGTGGAGACGCTCATCACCACCGGCCTGGTGCACGTGGCCGGCGAGGTGACGACCAAGGCCTACGCGGACATCGCGACCCTCGTCCGCAACAAGATCCTGGACATCGGCTACGACTCCTCCAAGAAGGGCTTCGACGGCGCCTCCTGCGGCGTGTCGGTGTCCATCGGCGCGCAGTCCCCGGACATTGCGCAGGGCGTCGACGCCGCGTACGAGGCCCGGGTCGAGGGCGACGAGGACGAGCTGGACCGGCAGGGCGCGGGCGACCAGGGCCTGATGTTCGGCTACGCGTCCGACGAGACGCCGACCCTCATGCCGCTGCCGATCTTCCTGGCGCACCGCCTGTCCAAGCGCCTGTCCGAGGTCCGCAAGAACGGCACCATCCCCTACCTGCGCCCGGACGGCAAGACCCAGGTCACCATCGAGTACGACGGCGACAAGGCCGTCCGGCTGGACACGGTGGTCGTCTCCTCCCAGCACGCCTCGGACATCGACCTGGAGTCGCTGCTCGCCCCCGACATCCGCGAGTTCGTCGTGGAGCCGGAGCTGAAGGCCCTGCTGGACGAGGGCATCAAGCTCGACACCGAGGGCTACCGCCTGCTGGTCAACCCGACCGGCCGCTTCGAGATCGGCGGCCCGATGGGCGACGCCGGTCTGACCGGCCGCAAGATCATCATCGACACGTACGGCGGCATGGCCCGCCACGGCGGCGGCGCCTTCTCCGGCAAGGACCCCTCCAAGGTGGACCGCTCGGCCGCGTACGCCATGCGGTGGGTCGCCAAGAACGTCGTGGCGGCCGGCCTGGCCTCCCGCTGCGAGGTCCAGGTCGCCTACGCCATCGGCAAGGCCGAGCCCGTCGGTCTGTTCGTGGAGACCTTCGGCACCCACAAGATCGACCCCGAGAAGATCGAGAAGGCGATCGACGAGGTCTTCGACCTCCGCCCGGCCGCGATCATCCGCGACCTCGACCTGCTTCGCCCGATCTACGGCCAGACCGCCGCGTACGGCCACTTCGGCCGCGAGCTGCCCGACTTCACCTGGGAGCGCACGGACCGCGTCGAGGCCCTGCGCGCGGCCGCGGGCGTGTGACCCACGCCTGACCGTCCGCCGAGGCCCGGCTTCCCGACTGGGGGAGCCGGGCCTCGGCGTGTCCGGGCCGGCCGGCGGGAGCCGGCCGGGCGGGCGTTGTCGGTGGCGTTTGGTAAGAATGCAGGCGTGAGCAGCGAGGACGGGGAGCCCCGGGGAGACGGGGCCGGCGGGGCCGAAGGGGCGCCGCCGGAGCAGCTCGCGCTGATCCGGGAGAGCGTGCGCAAGGCCAAGGTGCCGCGGGCCAAGCCGCGGACCTGGCGGGGGGCCGCGCTGGCGCCCCGGCTGCCCGTCGCGCGGGTGCTGGTCGACAAGGGAGTGCTCCACCTCGACCGGTACTTCGACTACGCGGTGCCCGCCGAGCTGGACGCCGAGGCCCAGCCCGGCGTGCGGGTGCGGGTGCGGTTCGGGGCCGGGCGGCACCGGGTGCGCGAGGGGCGCCGGGAGGGCGGCGGGCTCATCGACGGCTTCCTCGTCGAACGGCGGGCCGAGTCCGACTACTCCGGACCACTGGCCGCGCTCGCCCAGGTCGTCTCACCGGAGCCGGTACTGGGCGAGGAACTGCTCGGCCTCGCCCGGGCCGTCGCCGACCGCTACGCGGGCAGCCTCGCCGACGTCCTGCAACTGGCCGTACCGCCGCGCAACGCCCGCGCCGAACAGCGGCCGTCCCCCGCGCCGCTGCCCCCGCCGCCGGCGCCCGGTCCCGGTTCCTGGGCGCGGTACGAGCACGGGGGCGCCTTCCTCGACGCGCTGGCCTCGGGCGGGGCGCCCAGGGCCGTGTGGAACGCGCTGCCCGGACCCCTGTGGAGCGAGGAGCTGGCCCGGGCCGTCGCCGCCGCCCTCGCCTCCGGGCGGGGCGCCCTGGTCGTCGTGCCCGACGGGCGGGCCGCCGCGCGGGTCGACGCCGCGCTGACCGCGCTGCTCGGCCCCGGCCGGCACGCCCTGCTCACCGCCGACGCCGGCCCCGAGAAGCGGTACGCGCAGTGGCTCGCGGCGCGGCGCGGCTCGGTGCGCGCCGTCGTCGGGACGCGGGCGGCGATGTTCGCGCCCGTGCGGGACCTCGGACTCGTCGCCATCTGGGACGACGGCGACGACAGCCACAGCGAGCCGCACGCCCCGCAGCCGCACGCCCGCGATGTGCTGCTGCTGCGGGCCGCGCTGGACCGGTGCGCCTTCCTGCTGGGCAGCTGGGGCTGCACCGTGGAGGCCGCCCAGCTCGTGGAGAGCGGCTGGGCCCGGCCGCTGGTCGCCGGGCGCGAGCAGGTGCGCCGGACCGCGCCCCTGGTCCGGACCGTCGGGGACGAGGACCTCGCGCGCGACGAGGCCGCCCGTGCCGCCCGGCTGCCCACCCTCGCCTGGCAGGCGGCCCGGGAGGGGCTGCGGCACGGGCCGGTGCTGGTGCAGGTGCCCCGGCGCGGTTACACGCCCCGCATGGCCTGCGACCGGTGCCGGGAGCCCGCCCGCTGCCGGCACTGCTCCGGGCCGCTGGAGGGACAGGACGGGGGCGTGCTGCGGTGCGGCTGGTGCGGGCGCGAGGAACGCTCCTGGCACTGCCCGGAGTGCGGCGGTTTCCGGCTCCGCGCCCAGGTCGTGGGCGCGCGCCGCACCGCCGAGGAACTGGGGCGGGCCTTTCCCGCCGTACCGGTGCGCACTTCGGGGCGAGAGCATGTGCTGGACACCGTCCCGGACACGCCCGCGCTCGTGGTCAGCACGCCGGGCGCCGAACCGGTGGCCGAGGGCGGCTACGCGGCGGCCCTGCTCCTGGACGGCTGGGCCATGCTCGGCCGTCCCGACCTGCGGGCCGGCGAGGACGCGCTGCGCCGGTGGATCGCGGCGGGCGCGCTGGTGCGGCCGCAGACGGAGGGGGGCACCGTGGTCGTGGTGGCCGAGCCCACGCTGCGGCCCGTGCAGGCGCTGGTGCGCTGGGACCCGGTCGGGCATGCCGTGCGCGAACTGTCCGAGCGGGCCGAGCTGGGCTTCCCGCCGGTGTCCCGGATGGCGGCCGTGTCCGGACCGCCGGCGGCCGTCGCCGAGTTCCTGTCGGCCGCCGGACTGCCGCCGGACGCCGAGGTACTGGGCCCGGTACCGCTGCCGCCCGCGCCGCCCGGCCGGCCCCGCCGGCCCGGCGCGCCCCCGCCCGGCGAACACTGGGAACGGGCCCTCGTCCGCGTCCCGCCCGGCAGCGGCGCCGCCCTCGCCACGGCCCTGAAGACCGCCCAGGCAGCCCGCATGGCCCGCGGCAACGCCGACCAGGTGCGCGTCCGCATCGACCCACCGGACATCGGCTGAACCACCGGGCGCCGGCCGGCAGGGGACGCCCCCCGGTACGCGGCTGCCCTCCCGGATGGTCCGGGAGGGCAGGGCAGGGGAAGGGGTCAGCCGTTGCGGGGGCTGGGGAAAGGGGCGGGGCGGGGATCGTCGCGCAGGGCCGGGGCGGTCGCGGTCGGCTGGGTGGGCATGGAGCGGGCCGCGGGCACCGTCGGCACGGCGGGCAGCCCGGTGTTCACATTGATCGTGCGGGTGCCGGACGGCTCCGGTGTCCGCTCCGCCTCGGCCGCCGCCTGGGCCGCCGCGCGACGGGCGCCGTAACGGCGGTGCACCGCCTGTTTGGTGACCCCGAGCGCCGAACCCACCGCGTCCCACGAGAAACCGAGCGAGCGGTCGAAGTCCACCGCGGCCGTGACCAGCGTCTCGACACTGTCGCGGAGTTCCTGGGCGAGGCGGACGGTCGGGGCGGGGGCACGTCCGTAGACGACGAAGCCCGTGGAGGGGCCGGAGCGGCGCGGGCGGTAGACGTTGCCCAGCTGGGCGGTGAGCGTGCGCAGCGCGTCCACCTGCCGGCGGACCCGCTCGATGTCCCGCACCAGCAAGTGCAGGCTGGCCCGGGCCTGGGCGTCGTGGGTTGCGTGGTCGGCCATGAACAAGCCTCTCGAACCGGCGTTGAAAGGAATTCGGCCGCGCAAGCGGCCCGATGTGGTCAACTCTTTCTTGACCAACGCGCCGATCCCCCGCTGGTCACGGGGTGGGGGCGTACGGGCATATGCGTACGCCGGTCGCCCACCCGTGCGCCGTCCATGGTCATAGACTGGTGCGCTGCCCGACCGACCCCGCCCGAGAGGCCCGATCCCGCCCATGAAGCTCGTCTTCGCCGGTACCCCCGAGGTCGCCGTTCCCGCCCTGGACGCCCTGCTCGCCTCCGGGCGGCACGAGGTGGCCGCCGTCGTCACGCGGCCCGACGCGCCGGCCGGACGCGGGCGCAGGCTGGTCGCGTCCCCCGTGGCCGAGCGGGCCGAGGAGGCGGGGATCGAGGTGCTGAAGCCGCTCAAGCCCCGCGACCCGGAGTTCCTGGAGCGGCTCCGGCAGATCGCCCCGGACTGCTGCCCGGTCGTCGCCTACGGCGCCCTGCTGCCCCGGGTCGCCCTGGACGTCCCGGCCCACGGCTGGGTCAACCTGCACTTCTCGCTGCTGCCCGCCTGGCGCGGCGCCGCGCCCGTGCAGCACGCCGTCATGGCGGGCGACGAGATCACCGGGGCGTCCACCTTCCTCATCGAGGAGGGCCTGGACTCCGGGCCCGTCTACGGCACCGTCACCGAGGAGGTCCGCCCCACCGACACCAGCGGCGACCTGCTGACCCGGCTCGCCTTCGCGGGCGCCGGACTGCTCGCCGCCACCATGGACGGCATCGAGGACGGCACCCTGAAGGCCGTACCGCAGCCCGCCGAGGGCGTCTCCCTCGCACCCAAGATCACCGTCGAGGACGCCCGGGTGGACTGGGCGGCGCCCGCGCTGCGCGTCGACCGGGTGGTGCGCGGCTGCACCCCGGCGCCCGGCGCCTGGACCACCTTCCGCGGCGAGCGGCTCAAGCTCGTCCAGGTCACCCCGGTGCCCGAGCGGACCGACCTCGCGCCGGGCCGGCTCGCGGTGGGCAAGAACAGCGTGCACGTCGGCACCGGTTCCCACGCCGTCGAGCTGCTGTGGGTGCAGGCCCAGGGCAAGAAGCCGATGCGCGCCGCCGACTGGGCGCGCGGGGCGCGCATCGCGGAGGGCGAGACGCTCGGCGGCTGACGCCCCGGACGGCGGCGGTGGGGACGGCCGCGGACGGTGGCGGCGGGGACGGGCCCGGAGGGCGGCGGCGGGGACGCGCCGACGTAGGCTGGAGGCGCATCCCCTTCTCTATCCCCGGAGCACCTTTTTCGTGAGCGAGCAGTCCCGGCGGCCCCGCAGGCCCGCCAAGCCCTACCGCCGTCCCCAGAAGGACCCCGTCCGCATCCTCGCCTTCGAGGCGCTGCGCGCGGTGGACGAGCGGGACGCGTACGCCAACCTCGTGCTGCCCCCGCTGCTGCGCAAGGCCCGCGAGAAGGGCGACTTCGACGCCCGGGACGCCGCGCTCGCCACCGAGCTGGTGTACGGCACGCTGCGCCGGCAGGGCACCTACGACGCCGTCATCGCCGCCTGCGTCGACCGGCCGCTGCGCGAGGTCGACCCGCCGGTGCTGGACGTGCTCAGCCTCGGCGCGCACCAGTTGCTCGGCACCCGGATCCCGACGCACGCCGCCGTCTCCGCCTCGGTGGAGCTGGCCCGGGTGGTGCTCGGGGACGGCCGGGCCAAGTTCGTCAACGCCGTGCTCCGCAAGGTCGCCCAGGACGACCTCGCGGGCTGGACGGAGAAGGTCGCGCCGCCCTACGACGAGGATCCCGAGGACCACCTCGCCGTCGTGCACTCGCACCCGCGCTGGGTCGTCTCCGCGCTCTGGGACTCCCTCGGCGGCGGCCGGGCCGGCATCGAGGAACTGCTGGCGGCCGACAACGAACGGCCCGAGGTGACCCTGGTCGCCCGGCCCGGGCGGGCCACCGCCGAGGAACTGCTGCGCGAGGATGCCGCCGTCCCCGGCCGCTGGTCGCCGTACGCCGTACGGCTCGCGGAGGGCGGCGAGCCGGGTGCGGTGGAGGCCGTGCGCGAGGGACGGGCCGGCGTGCAGGACGAGGGCAGCCAGCTGGTCGCCCTCGCGCTCGCGAACGCCCCGCTCGACGGGCCCGACGAGAAGTGGCTCGACGGGTGCGCGGGCCCCGGTGGCAAGGCCGCGCTGCTCGGCGCCCTCGCCGCCGAGCGCGGTGCCGTGCTCCTCGCCTCCGAGAAGCAGCCGCACCGGGCCGGCCTGGTCGCCAGGGCGCTGCACGGCAACCCGGGCCCGTACCAGGTCATCGCCGCCGACGGCACCCGCCCGCCGTGGCGCCCCGGCACCTTCGACCGGGTGCTGGTGGACGTCCCGTGCACCGGCCTCGGCGCTCTGCGCCGCCGCCCCGAGGCCCGCTGGCGCCGCCGCCCGGAGGACCTGGACACCTTCGCGCCGCTCCAGCGCGCCCTGCTGCGCACCGCCCTGGAGTCCGTGCGCGTCGGCGGTGTCGTCGGCTACGCCACCTGCTCCCCGCACCTCGCAGAGACCCGGGCGGTGGTCGCCGACGTCCTCGGGCAGCACCCCGGCGCCGACCTGATCGACGCCCGCCCCCTGCTGCCCGGCGTCCCGCACCTCGGCGACGGCCCCGACCTCCAGCTCTGGCCCCACCTGCACGGCACGGACGCGATGTACCTGGCCCTGATCCGCAGAACCGCGTGACGCCGGCCGCCCCGGGCCCGGGCCCGGCCTTTCCGGCAGGGCATAGGCTTGGGGGCATGCCCGTGCAGATCAACCCCAGCATCCTGTCCGCCGACTTCGCCCGCCTCGCGGACGAGGCCGAGGCGGTCCGCGGCGCCGACTGGCTCCACGTCGACGTCATGGACAACCACTTCGTCCCGAACCTCACCCTCGGCGTGCCGGTGGTGGAGTCCCTGGCCCGGGCGACGGACACCCCGCTGGACTGCCACCTGATGATCGAGGACCCCGACCGGTGGGCCCCGCAGTACGTCGAGGCGGGGGCGTCGTCGGTCACCTTCCACGTGGAGGCCGCCGCCGCCCCGGTGCGGCTCGCCCGGGAGATCCGCGCGAAGGGCGCCCGTGCCTCGATGGCGCTGAAGCCCGCGACGCCGATCGAGCCGTTCGAGGACCTGCTGCCGGAACTCGACATGCTGCTGATCATGACCGTCGAGCCCGGCTTCGGCGGCCAGGCGTTCCTCGACATCATGCTGCCGAAGATCCGCCGCACCCGTGAGCTGATCAAGAAGCACGGTCTGGAGCTGTGGCTCCAGGTCGACGGCGGTGTCTCGGCCGCCACCATCGAGCAGTGCGCGGACGCGGGAGCGGACGTGTTCGTCGCCGGTTCCGCCGTGTACGGGGCCGAGGACCCGGCCGAGGCCGTGCGCGCGCTGCGCGCCCAGGCGGAGTCGGCCGCCGCCAAGGCGTCCTGGGCATGCGACCACTGAGCCACGGCGAAGTGAACGGTTGAATGAAGGCCGCCCATCAGGGCGGATCAGTCGCCCCGAATCTGCGAGGATGAACGGCGAATCCAGAGTGTGAACAGCAGTGAGGAGATCGCCGTGTCGGGTATGTCGGCGGGCCGGTCAGCCATGCGGATGGGACCCGCTGAGCTGGTGCAGGCGGCGGCCATGGCCCGCCGCTTCTACCTCGAGGGCAAGTCCAAGATCCAGATCGCGGAGGAGTTCGGCGTCAGCCGCTTCAAGGTGGCCCGGGTCCTGGAGACCGCCCTCGAACGGGACCTCGTACGCATCGAGATCCGCGTACCGGCCGAGCTGGACGCCGAGCGCTCCGACGCGCTGCGCGCCCGCTACGGCCTGAGGCACGCCGTCGTGGTCGAGTCCCCGGCCGAGGCGGAGGAGACCCCGGACCCCGAGAACCTCGGCGAGGTCGCCGCCGACCTGCTCGGCGAACTCGTCAACGAGGGCGACGTGCTCGGGCTGGCCTGGGGCCGGTCCACCATCCACATGGCGGCGGCGCTCGACCGGCTGCCGCCGTGCACGGTGGTGCAGCTGACGGGCGTGTACGACGCCGGGACCGCCGAGCGCGGCTCGGTCGAGGCCGTCCGCCGGGCCGCCCAGGTCTCGGGCGGCGACGCGCACCCCATCTACGCGCCGATGCTGCTGCCGGACGCGGCCACCGCGGCGGCGCTGCGCAACCAGACCGGGATCGCCCGGGCCTTCGAGTACTTCGACAAGGTCACGGTCGCCTGTGTCTCCATCGGCTCCTGGGAGCCGGGCATCTCGACCGTGCACGACATGCTCAGCGACGAGGAGCGTGCGCACTACGCCTCGCTCGGTGTCGCCGCCGAGATGTCGGCGCACCTCTTCGACGCCGAGGGGCGCCGGATCGGACGGGACCTGGGGGAGCGGTGCATCACGGTCAAGACCGACCAGCTGCGCCGTATCCCGGAGGTGGTGGCGATCGCGGGCGGGCAGCGCAAGGCCGCCGCGATCGACGCGGTGCTGCGCTCCGGGCTGGTCACCAGCCTGGTGACCGACACCTCGGCCGCCGACTACCTGCTGACGGCCGGCCAGTCTCCGAAGCCGGCCCTCAGCCGCCAGGACCCCGACGGCATCTGACACCGGCTGTCGGCGGTCCTCGAACGGTGTCCGCTGGCGGGTCGCGGCGGGCTTCCCAGAGTGTGTGACTCCGGGTGGCGGACGGGTTCCGCCGCGTGTCCGCCCACCGGGCCCCGGTGGGCGGAAGGGTCTCAGTCCGGATCCCGGCGGGGCCGGAGATTTCCGGCGGGCCGGGCCGGACGGATTCCGGGGCCCCGGCGGCATCTGACATCGGCTGTCGGCGGTCCTCGAACGGCGTCCGCTGGCGGGTCGCGGCGGGCTTCCCAGAGTGTGTGACTCCGGGTGGCGGAAGGGTTCCGCCGATGTGTCCGCCCACCGGGCCCCGGTGGGCGGAAGGGTCTCAGTCCGGATCCCGGCGGGGCCGGAGATTTCCGGCGCGCCGGGCCGGACGGATCCCGGGACCCCGACGGCGTCCGACACCGGCTGTCGGCGGGCCCGGCACCGGGTCCCGATGGCGTCCGGCACCGGGTCGGGACGGATCCGCGAGGGTGTCCGTCACCGGCGCAGACGGGCTCCGGCGGCGTCTGCCGTCGGGGCGGAGACGGGTTCCGAGGCGTCTGGCACAGGGTCCCGGTGGGCTCGGAAGGGGCCGGCTCCTGGCGGGTCCGAGGGGTGTCCGGCAGCGGGTGCCGGTGGGCAGAGGGGTCTTACTCCGGGCTCCGGTGGGTCAGAGAGTGTCCGGCGTGCCGCGTCGGGGCGGGTTCCGGCGGGCTCCTGAGGGTGCCAGGCACCGGGGCGGGGGCGGAGACGGGTTCCGGCGGCGTCCGGCACGGGGTGCCGGTGGGCAGAGGGGGTTCACCGAGCCCCGGCCGGACGGTCGTGGCAGCATCGTCGGCATGCTGCCACGGTTCGTCCCCCGCGTCCTCGCCGGGGTACTGGTCTGCCTCACCGTTCTCCTGGCCGGGTGCTCCGGCGGCTCCCCGCCGGCCTCCCCGGCCTCGCCGGGCGCGTCCGCTCCGGCCTGGGCGCACGGCATGGCCACCGTCCCCGCCTCCCGGCTGCCCGCCGAGGCCCGCCGGACCCTGGACCTCATCGACCGGGGCGGGCCCTTCCCCTACGCCCAGGACGGTTCCGTCTTCGGGAACTTCGAGCGGCACCTGCCCGGGCACCGGCGCGGCTACTACCACGAGTACACCGTGAAGACCCCCGGCTCCCGCGACCGCGGCGCCCGCCGCCTGGTCACCGGGCAGGGCGGGGAGGTCTACTACACCGATGACCACTACGACTCGTTCCGGGCGGTACTGAGATGAGCGAAGACCCGACCGGCCCCCTCGTGGTCGCCCTCGACCTCGACGGTGTCACCGGCAAGGCCGCCCTGATGGACCGCGCCGCCCGGGCCCTGGCGCTGCCCGACTGGTTCGGCCGCAACTGGGACGCGCTGGCCGACTCCCTGTCCGACCACACGGTCTGGCCGGAAGGCGCCGTGGAACGCGGACTGCTGATCGTCGTACGGGGCTGGCGACCGTACGCCGAGGCCCGGCCCGAGGAGTGGCGGACCGCCGAGGAGGTCCTCACCGAGGCCGCGGACCGCACGCCCGCCCTCACCGTCGCCCTCGCCCTTGGAGGAACCTCCTAGCCGCGAGGTGACGACCCTGGATGTTCTGTCAGGGCCTGACAGACGCCGTGCCGTGGGAGAATGAAGTACGTGCTCTTTCCCCCTGGCGCACCCGTCCGGGGGTCACCTCTGATCGACTGGGATGTGCAGCACGTGCGTTTCCTCAATGACATCCGGCCCGCGTACGACCTGACGTACGACGACGTGTTCATGGTGCCGAGCCGCTCCGCGGTGGGCTCGCGTCAGGGCGTGGACCTCGCCTCGCCGGACGGGACGGGCACCACCATCCCGCTCGTCGTGGCGAACATGACCGCCATCGCCGGCCGCCGCATGGCCGAGACGGTGGCCCGCCGCGGCGGGCTCGTGGTCATCCCGCAGGACATCCCGATCGATGTCGTCACCGAAGTGATCTCCTGGGTGAAGAGCCGGCACCTGGTGCTGGACACCCCGATCGTGCTGGCCCCGCACCAGACCGTCGCCGACGCCCTCGCGCTGCTGCCCAAGCGCGCGCACAACGCCGGCGTCGTCGTGGACGAGAACCAGCGGCCCGTCGGTGTCGTCACCGACGCCGATCTCACCGGTGTCGACCGCTTCACCCAGCTCGAAGTCGTCATGTCCAAGGACCTGCTCCTGCTGGACGCCGACATCGACCCGCGCGAGGCCTTCAACACCCTCGACCACCACAACCGCCGCTACGCCCCGGCCGTCGACAAGGACGGCAGGCTCGCCGGCATCCTCACCCGCAAGGGCGCCCTGCGCGCCACCCTGTACACCCCCGCCGTGGACGCCGACGGCAAGCTGCGGATCGCCGCCGCCGTCGGCATCAACGGCGATGTGGCGGGCAAGGCCAAGCAACTGCTCGACGCGGGCGTGGACACGCTCGTCATCGACACCGCGCACGGCCACCAGGAGTCGATGATCAGCGCCGTCCAGGTGGTGCGCGCCCTCGACCCGAAGGTGCCGATCGCGGCGGGCAACATCGTCTCCGCCGAGGGTGTCAAGGACCTCATCGACGCGGGCGCCGACATCATCAAGGTCGGTGTCGGCCCGGGCGCCATGTGCACCACCCGCATGATGACCGGCGTGGGCCGCCCGCAGTTCTCCGCCGTCCTGGAGTGCGCCGCCGAGGCGAAGAAGTACGGCAAGCACGTGTGGGCCGACGGCGGTGTCCGCCACCCGCGCGACGTCGCCATGGCCCTCGCGGCCGGCGCGTCCAACGTGATGATCGGCTCCTGGTTCGCCGGCACCTACGAGTCGCCGGGCGACCTCCAGCACGATGCCCAGGGCCGCGCCTACAAGGAGTCCTTCGGCATGGCCTCCGCGCGTGCCGTGCGCAACCGCACCTCGGAGGAGTCCGCCTACGACCGGGCCCGCAAGGCGCTGTTCGAGGAGGGCATCTCCACCTCCCGGATGTTCCTCGACCCGGCCCGCCCGGGCGTCGAGGACCTGATCGACTCGATCATCGCGGGCGTCCGTTCCTCCTGCACCTACGCCGGCGCCGGCTCGCTGGAGGAGTTCGCCGAGAAGGCGATCGTCGGCATCCAGAGCGCGGCCGGCTACGCCGAGGGCAAGCCGCTGCACGCCAGCTGGAACTGACCCGCGGCCCTCGCGTCCGCACCACGGCCCCCGCCGTTCCCCGCCCGGGAACGGCGGGGGCCGTCGGCATATCCGCCGACCTCGCAAAACGTACTCTTCAGGGCCCCGTGCAACGGTCGACAGCTCACGCGCAACGATTTGGCATTCCGGCCGGAGGAACGCAATGATTCTGCGGGGATGCGCAAGGTTGCTGCATTACGCCCGTGAAGGCCCGCCTCATAGGGTGCTGCGCTAGTACGTGCGTGGCGGGGACCCCGCTCGGTGGGTTCCTGCCCTCGCAGGCCCACCGGTCCCCGTCCACGAGGACCGGCTCCCTGCCGGTCCGCGTCCGCACCACACCGGCAGCGATAAGGAGCCAGCGCGTGCTCGACCAAGGCGCACCCCCGCACAACCCCATACCGGCCGCCCCCGCGTCCCCGGGCGTCGCCGCGCGCCTGATGCGTCGCAAGCCCGTGGAACGCCTGGTCGCGGAGGGCGGCCAGGGTGAGGGAGGGCAGCTTCGGCGCTCCCTCGGGCTGTGGCAGCTGACCATGATCAGCATCGGTGCCACCCTCGGCACCGGCATCTTCGTCGTCCTCGGCGACGCCGTGCCGGAGGCCGGTCCCGCGATCACCCTGTCCTTCGTGATCGCCGGCCTCACCGCGCTGTTCTCGGCCCTGTCCTACGCCGAACTGGCGGGCAGCATCCCGGTCGCCGGCTCCTCCTACTCGTACGCATACGCAACGATGGGCGAGCTGGTCGCCTGGGTCTGCGGCTGGTGCCTGATCCTGGAGTACGGCGTCTCGGTGGCCGCGGTCGCCGTCGGCTGGGGCGAGTACCTGAACCAGCTGCTGGACGGCACCATCGGCGTCACCATCCCGGACGTGCTGTCCTCGGCCCCCGGCGAGGGCGGTGTCATCAACCTGCCCGCGCTGATCGTCGTCCTGCTGGCGATGGTGTTCCTGCTCGGCGGCGCCCGCGAGTCCGCCCGCGCCAACACGATCATGGTCTGTGTGAAGATCGTCGCCCTGGTGCTGTTCTGCGCGGTCGGCATCATGGGCTTCAAGTCCGGCAACTACGCGGACTTCATGCCGCTCGGCATGAGCGGGGTCAGCGCCGCCGGTGCCACGCTGTTCTTCTCGTACATCGGCTTCGACGCCGCCTCCACCGCCGGCGAGGAGGCGAAGGACCCCAAGCGGGACCTGCCGCGGGCCATCATGCTGTCGCTGATCATCGTCACGGCGCTGTACGTGCTCGTCGCCGGTGTCGCCGTCGGCGCCTGGAACTGGAAGAAGTTCGACGGCTCGGAGGCCTCCCTCGCCGCGATCATGAACGATGTCAGCGGCCAGACGTTCTGGGGCACGATGCTGGCGCTGGGCGCGGTCATCTCCATCGCGAGCGTGGTGCTCACCGTGCTCTACGGCCAGACCCGCATCCTCTTCGCGATGTCCCGCGACGGCCTGGTGCCCAAGGCGCTCGGCAAGGTCCACCGCAAGACCGGCACCCCGCGCCTCAACACGGTGCTCGTCTCCCTCTTCTGCGGTGCGCTCGCCGCCCTGATCCCGCTGGGCAAGCTCGTCGACGCCACCAGCATCGGCACGCTGTTCGCCTTCGGCCTGGTCAACATCGCGGTCATCGTGCTGCGGTACAAGCGGCCGAACCTGGAGCGGACGTTCAAGGTGCCGTTCGGGCCGCTGCTGCCGGTGCTGGGCTTCCTGTTCTGCGCGTACAACATGTTCAGTCTCGACACCGTGACCTGGGTCGTCTTCGGATGCTGGATGGCCGCCGGGCTCGTGTTCTACTTCCTGTACGGCTATCGCCGTTCCCGTCTCGCGACCGACGACGACCTCGCGGTGACGGCAGTGAAGTGACCGAACCGAAGAAGTGAACGACCCCCTGTGCTGAACGATCTCGACGAACGCATCGTGCACGCCCTCGCCGAGGACGCCCGCCGCTCCTACGCGGACATCGGGCAGCTGATCGGCCTGTCCGCGCCCGCGGTGAAGCGGCGCGTGGACCGGCTGCGGGCCACCGGAGCCATCACCGGCTTCACCGTCCGGGTGGACCCGGCGGCCCTCGGCTGGGAGACCGAGGGGTACATCGAGATCTACTGCCGGAGCAACACCTCTCCGGAGACCATCCAGCGGGGACTGGAGCGGTACCAGGAGGTCGTGGCCGCGTCGACCGTCACCGGCGACGCGGACGCGATCGCCCAGGTCTTCGCCTCCGACATGCGGCACTTCGAGCGGGTCCTGGAGCGGATCGCGGGCGAGCCGTTCGTGGAACGCACGAAGTCCGTCCTGGTCCTGTCACCGCTCCTGCGCCGCTTCTCCTCCGGGGCACCGGGGTAGGAGCGGCCGAGCGCACCCGGGGCGCCTTGTCGTCGCCGGCTGCGGGCAGCGCCCCTCCAGGGGCGCGGGGAACCGCGCGAGCACCCCCACGACCCGCGGCCGGCGCACGGCAAGGCGCCCCGCATGCTTTTCCGGGGCCCACGGCCGGCCCGCGCAACGAATCGCCGCCCGGCCCCGTTCCCGCGCAACGAACCTCGCACCGGCGCGCAACGGCTGCTTCTTGTCCGGCCGAGCACGCCGCCCGTACCGTCTTTCTGACCCCAGACCCCCCGTTCCGGTGAGGATCACGCATGCGCACCGCCCTGCTCCAGAGCTCCGGCCGTCCCGGCTCGGTCGCCGAGAACCTGAAGGTCCTCGACGAGGCCGCGGGCCGCGCCGCGGCCGCGGGCGCCGCGCTGCTGGCCGCGCCGGAGATGTTCCTCACCGGGTACGCCATCGGCGACGACATCGCCCGCCTCGCCGAGCCCGCCGACGGCGACTCGGCCGACGCGGTCGCCGAGATCGCCACCCGGCACGGCCTGGCCCTCGTCTACGGCTACCCGGAGCGCGACGGCGACACCGTCTTCAACTCCGCCCAGCTGATATCCGCCGACGGCACCCGGCTCGCCAACTACCGCAAGACGCACCTCTTCGGCTGCTTCGAGCGCGACCACTTCACGCCCGGCGAGCGCCAGATCGTCCAGGCCGAGCTGAACGGCCTCACCGTGGGCCTGCTGATCTGCTACGACGTGGAGTTCCCGGAGAACGTCCGGGCCCACGCCCTGGCCGGCACCGACCTCCTCGTCGTACCGACCGCGCAGATGCACCCCTTCCAGTTCGTCGCCGAGTCGATGATCCCGGTGCGCGCATTCGAGAACCAGATGTACGTCGCGTACGTCAACCGGGCCGGTGCGGAAGGGGAGTTCGAGTTCGTCGGCCTCTCCGTGCTCGCCGGTCCCGACGGCGTCGCCCGCACCCGGGCCGGCCGCGCCGAGCAGCTGGTGCTCGCCGACGCCGACCCCGCCTTCCTGGCCGCCTCCCGGGAGAACAACCCGTACCTCGCGGACCGCCGCCCCGGTCTGTACGGGTCCCTGGTCTGAGCCGCGGCACCGCGGAGGCGAGCCGCGCGAGAGCGGCCGCAGCAGCATCACCCCGTTCCACCACGCAAGGAGTCCGTACCCCCATGACGTCCACGGTGCCCAACGCCGTCGAGCACACCGACGAGCAGCAGCCGCCGATCACCATGTTCGGCCCGGACTTCCCCTACGCCTACGACGACTTCCTCGCCCACCCGGCGGGCCTCGGCCAGATCCCGGCGACCGAGCACGGGACCGAGGTCGCGGTCATCGGCGGCGGCCTGTCCGGCATCGTCGCCGCCTACGAGCTGATGAAGATGGGCCTCAAGCCCGTCGTCTACGAGGCCGACCAGCTCGGCGGCCGGCTGCGCACCGTCGGCTTCGAGGGCTGCGACGAGTCGCTCAACTGCGAGCTGGGCGCGATGCGCTTCCCGCCGTCCTCCACCGCCCTGCAGCACTACATCGACCTGGTCGGCCTGGAGACGCGGCCGTTCCCGAACCCGCTCGCCGAGGCCACCCCCTCCACCGTGGTCGACCTCAAGGGCGAGACGCACTACGCCGAGACCATCGACGACCTGCCCCAGGTGTACCGGGACGTCGCCGAGGCCTGGAACAAGTGCCTCGAAGAGGGCGCCGACTTCTCCGACATGAACCGCGCGATGCGCGAGCGGGACGTGCCGCGCATCCGGGAGATCTGGGCGAAGCTGGTCGAGAAGCTCGACAACCAGACCTTCTACGGCTTCCTGTGCGACTCCGAGGCGTTCAGGTCCTTCCGGCACCGGGAGATCTTCGGCCAGGTCGGCTTCGGCACCGGCGGCTGGGACACGGACTTCCCGAACTCCATCCTGGAGATCCTGCGCGTCGTCTACACCGAGGCCGACGACCACCACCGCGGCATCGTCGGCGGCTCCCAGCAGCTGCCGGTGCGCCTGTGGGAGCGCGAGCCGGAGAAGATCGTGCACTGGCCGCACGGCACCGCCCTGAAGACCCTGCACGTGGACGGCGAGCCGCGCCCGGCCGTGACCCGGCTGCACCGCACCGCGGGCAACCAGATCACCGTGACGGACGCGAACGGCGACATCCGCACCTACAAGGCGGCGATCTTCACCGCCCAGTCCTGGATGCTGCTGTCCAAGATCGCCTGCGACGACTCGCTCTTCCCGATCGACCACTGGACCGCGATCGAGCGCACCCACTACATGGAGTCCAGCAAGCTGTTCGTGCCGGTGGACCGGCCGTTCTGGCTGGACAAGGACGAGGAGACCGGCCGGGACGTCATGTCGATGACGCTCACCGACCGCATGACCCGCGGCACCTACCTGCTCGACAACGGCCCCGACAGGCCCGCCGTGATCTGCCTGTCGTACACCTGGTGCGACGACAGCCTGAAGTGGCTGCCGCTGTCCGCGAACGAGCGGATGGAGGTCATGCTGAAGTCGCTCGGCGAGATCTACCCGAAGGTCGACATCCGCAAGCACATCATCGGCAACCCGGTGACGGTCTCCTGGGAGAACGAGCCCTACTTCATGGGCGCGTTCAAGGCCAACCTGCCCGGCCACTACCGTTACCAGCGGCGCCTGTTCACCCACTTCATGCAGGACCGGCTGCCCGAGGACAAGCGGGGCATCTTCCTCGCCGGCGACGACATCTCCTGGACGGCCGGCTGGGCCGAGGGTGCCGTGCAGACCGCGCTGAACGCGGTGTGGGGCGTGATGCGTCACTTCGGCGGCACGACCGACCCGTCGAACCCGGGCCCGGGTGACGTCTACGACGAGATCGCCCCGGTGGAGCTTCCCGAGGACTGACCCGGGAGACGGACCGAGGCGCGGGCGGCCGGACCCGGATTCCTGCCGCCCGCGCCTTTTCCATCCCCCTTCGCGGTTCCGCTGTCCGCTCAGCCGGGCAGCGGGGTCAGCAGCATCCGGCCGGCGAACCCCACCGCCGCGTCCAGCCGCTCGGTGAACTCCTCGACGATCCCGCCGCAGTGCCGCAGCGCCCACAGGGCGCGGGCCGCCGCCCAGGCCGCGTCCCGGGCCCGCTCCAGGCTCCACGAGCCCAGCAGATGGGTGAGCGGGTCGGCGAGCTGGAGCAGATCCGGGCCCGGCATCAGGTCCTCGCGGACGCGTTCCTCCAGCGCCACGAGCAACTCGCCCACCCGGTCGAACTCGTCCTCCAGGTCGGCCGGCGCACACCCCAGCGACCGGCAGGTGTCGACCACGGCCAGGGCCAGGTCGTGCCCGATGTGCGCGTTCACACCGGCCAGCGCGAACTGGAGCGGCCGTACTCCGGGATGGCGGCGGAGCTGGAACAGCGGCCGCCAGCAGGCGGGCGGGCGGCGGTCGTCGTCGGCCCTGTCGACCGCCGCCAGATAGCGCTCCGCGAACCGCACGTCCAGCGTGCTCGCCGCCCGTGGATCCGGGAACTCGCCCACGGTCAGCCGCCGGCCGACGTCCTCGGTGACGGTGAGGTAGACGCGGTTGAACACGGCGACGCCGTCCCGCGCGGGCAGGGCCGCGTCCAGCGCGCGCATCCGCGCCAGGACGGCGTCGACGGGGGTGGTGCGTGCCGCGGGCCGCGCCAGGGGGGAAGCCATGCGGGAAGCGTCCCAGCCCGGGGCCGGCCGGCGCGCCGACCGGCCCGGTGCTTCGCCGGAACGGGGGAACGGAGGAGCGCCGGCTAGGACTTGGCGTGCGGCGCCCGCGGGCCGGTCTCCGCGTCCGCCTCCGTGTCGTACGTCGACGTGCCCTCGTCCAGCAGCGGCTCCTGCGCCTTCAGGTGGGGCGGGGCGAAGGCGCGCAGCGCGTGGTAGCCGGTGATGACGACCAGGGTGCCGAGGGCGATGCCGCTGAGCGAGAAGGTGTCGGTGAACTTCATCGAGACGTTGCCGACGCCGATGATGATGCCCGCGGCGGCCGGGACCAGGTTCAGCGGGTTGCGCAGGTCCACCTTGGCGTTGATCCAGATCTGGGCGCCGAGCAGGCCGATCATGCCGTACAGGATGACGGTGATGCCGCCGAGCACCCCGCCCGGGATGGCCGCCACGACCGCGCCGAACTTCGGGCAGACGCCGAAGAGGAGCGCGAAGCCGGCGGCGGCCCAGTAGGCGGCGGTGGAGTAGACGCGGGTCGCGGCCATCACGCCGATGTTCTCGGAGTACGTGGTGTTCGGCGGGCCGCCGACGGCGGTGGAGAGCACCGAGGCGACGCCGTCCGCGGAGATCGCCGTGCCGAGCTTGTCGTCCAGCGGGTCGCCGGTCATCTCGCCGACCGCCTTGACGTGGCCCGCGTTCTCCGCGACCAGGGCGATGACCACGGGCAGGGCGACCAGGACCGCCGACCACTGGAAGGACGGCCCGTGCAGGTGCGGCAGCCCGATCCAGTCGGCGTGGGAGACCGCGGAGAGGTCCAGGCGCCAGTGGTCGGTGACCTTGCCGCTCGCGCTCACGGAGTGGATCCTGCCGAAGACCCGGTCGAAGACCCAGGAGATGCCGTAGCCGAAGACCAGGCCCAGGAAGATGGCGATGCGCGACCAGAAACCGCGCAGGCAGACGACCGCCAGCCCGGTGAAGAGCATCACCAGCAGGGCGGTCCACTGGTCCTGCGGCCAGTAGGTGGACGCGGTCACCGGGGCCAGGTTGAAGCCGATCAGCATGACGACGGCGCCGGTCACGATCGGCGGCATGGCGGCGTGGATGATCCGCGCGCCGAACCGCTGCACGGCCAGGCCCACCAGGAACAGCACAGCGCCGACGACGAGCACCGCGCCGGTCACGGTCGCGCTGGTGCCGCCCTGGGCGCGGATGACGGCGGCCACGCCCACGAACGACAGGGAGCAGCCGAGGTAGCTCGGGACGCGGCCGCGGGTGGCGAGCAGGAAGATCACGGTCGCCACGCCCGACATCATGATCGCCAGGTTCGGGTCCAGGCCCATGAGCACGGGGGCCACGAAGGAGGCGCCGAACATCGCGACCACGTGCTGGGCGCCCAGGCCCACGGTGCGGGGCCAGGACAGCCGTTCGTCGGGGCGTACCACCGCTCCGGGAGCGGGCGTGCGCCCGTCACCGTGCAGTTTCCAGCGCACGCCGAGGTCCATGGTGGGGTTTCGCTTTCTTGCGTACATGAGGACGGTCCGAACCATTGTGCGGGTAAGCGGAGGTTCTTCGCGCCCGCGGCCGCCCTTGTGAACCGCGTTCACATGGCCGATCGCTCAGGCGCGCGGGTCGGGCACCGCGGCGCTCCGCGGGCCGGCCTCGGCGCGGCCCCGGCGTTCGGCGGTGCGCAGGACGCCCGCGAAGGCCGCGAGTCCGCAGCCCAGCGCCGTGACCACGCAGAACGACACCATGAGGCTGGTCGCCTGGGCCACCCCGCCGATCAGGCTCGGCGCGATCAGCCCGGACGTGTACGTGATGGTCGCCACGCCCGCGATGGCCTGGCTCGGGTTGGGGCCCGCGTGGCCGGCCGCCGCGAAGCACAGCGGGACGACCACCGCGATGCCGAGCCCCATCAGCGCGAACCCGGCCATGGCCTGCGCCGGGTGGTGCGCGAGCACGATCAGGAGCCCGCCCAGCACGGCCAGCACACCGCCGGCCCGTACGGTGCGCACCGCGCCGAAGCGGTTCACCACCGCGTCCCCGGCGATCCGGGCCACGGCCATGGTCAGCATGGAGCCGGTCGTGGCGGACGCCGCGAGCCCGGCCGAGCTGTCCAGCCGGTCCCGCAGGAACACCGCCGACCAGTCCAGGGTCGCGCCCTCGGCGAACACCGCGCAGAACCCGACCGCGCCGATCAGCAGCGCCGAACGCGGCGGCAGCGCGAACCGCGGGGGCGGCTCCTCGTCCTCGGCGGGCTGGACGTCCAGCACCCAGCCGCAGACCGTGGCCCCGAGCACGGTGAGGACGGCGGAGGCCAGCGCGAAGTGCAGCCGCGCGTCCGCGCCGAGATGCGCTGCGAGGGTGCCGGCCGCCGAGCCGGTCAGGGCACCCGCGCTCCACATGCCGTGCAGCCCGGACATCACCGACCTGCCCAGCAGCCGCTCGACCTCCACGCCGAGCGCGTTCATCGTGACGTCGGACATGCCCGAGGAGGCCCCGTAGGCGAACAGCGCCAGGCAGAGGGTGACCAGGTTCGGCGCGAGGGACGGCAGCACCAGGGCCAGCGTCCACAGCGCCAGCAGGCCGCGCAGGGCCGCACGGCTGCCGAAACGGTGTGTGATCCGGCCCGCCAGCGGCATCGCGCAGGCGGCCCCGAACGCCGTGAAGGCGAGCGCGAACCCCAGCTGGCCGGCGCTCAGCCCGGCGTGCTCCCGGATCCAGGGCACCCGCGTGGCGAACGAACCGGTCACCGAGCCGTGCACGGCGAACACGGCCGCCACGGCGTACCGGGCGCGCCGGACCTCGTCGCCCGTGCGGCTCATGTCACCCATGGTCCTGTCCCTCCCCGGCCGGCCCGCCCGGCAACCCGGCCGTAAACTATCAGGAACCCTGCCTGATAGATAGGGCGTCCAGCGCGGCCCGTACGACGGTCCGGGCCGCTGCGATCTGGGAGGATTCCCGACATGCCCGCATCACCCAGCACCGCCCGGGCCCTCAACGACCGGCTGGCCCTGCGGCTGTTGCAGCAGGAAGGCCCGCTGACGGCAGGGCAGTTGAAGCAGCTGACCGGCCTGTCCCGGCCCACGGTCGCCGACCTGGTGGACCGGCTCACGGCCGCCGGGCTGATCACGGTGGTCGGCGAGTCCGGCGAGCAGCGCCGGGGCCCGAACGCCCGGCTCTACGGCATCGTGGCCGGCCGCGCCCACCTCGCCGCGCTCGACGTGCGCACCGAAGGCGTCCTCGTCCTGGTCTCCGACCTGCTCGGGCGGGTGCTCGCCGAGGAGTCCGCGCCGATCGGGGGGGACACCGGGACCGGGCTCGCCGTGGAGCGGGCGGTGGCCGCGGTGGAGCGCGCCGTGAAGGAGGCCGCCGCCGTGGGGGAGCCGCCGCGCGAGGGGGTTCCGGCGTGGGGGAGGCTGCACACCGTCGGCATCGGCGCGCCCGGCCTGATCGACCCGGCCACCGGCGACCTCAGGGACTCCGCCGGCCTGCCGGCCTGGCACCGCAGCCTGGTCGCCGCCCTCCAGGACCGGCTGCCCGGCGCCCGGGTGACCGTCGAGAACGAGACCAACCTGGCCGCCCTGGCCGAGCAGCGCGAGGGCGCCGCCCGCGACCGGGACACCTTCGTCCTGCTCTGGCTGGGGCACGGCGTCGGCGCCGCGGTCGTCCTGGACGGCACCCTGCGCCGCGGCGCCTCCGGCGGCACTGGGGAGATCGGCTTCCTGCCGGTGCCGGGCACGAGCGTGCTGCCCTCGGCGACCGACTGCGACGGCGGCTTCCACTCGCTGGCCGGGGCGGCGGCGGTCGTCGCGCTGGCCGCCGAGTGCGGACTGCCGGTGCCCGGCGCGCCGGACGGGCCGGGCGCGGCGCGGGTGGTGGAGGCCGCGGCGGCGCGGGCGTCCGCGGCCGACGAGCGCTTCCTGGGCGCCCTGGCCGACCGGATCGCCGTCGGCGCGGCCTCGGTCGCGGCCGTCCTGGACCCCGGCTGCGTGGTGCTCGGCGGCGAGGTCGGCCGGGCCGGGGGAGCGGCGCTGGCCGGGCTGGTGGGGGAGCGGCTGCGCCGGATGTCGCCGCTGGCCACCGAGGTGCGGGCGAGCGGTCTCGGCGGGGCGGCCGTGCTGCGCGGGGCGCTGCTGACCGCGCGGGATCGGGCGCAGGACGACCTGTTCGCGCCGGCGGAGCGGTAGCCGGCCCCGCCTGGCCGGCCCGACTTGGCGGCCCGGCGGCGGGCAAGGGCCGTCGTCACCGCCGCCGGGCCCGTCCGCACCCTAAGAGGACTAGACCAGTAGGGTCAATGGTCCGGACCACTTCAACTCCCCAGGCCCATCGGCCGGTTGCCGGGGGCGGTCGCGTGGCGCGAAAGCACCGGCACCCACTGTGAGGGAGGCCACACGGTCCACCCGTATGGACGAGTGACGGGCATGGCACACTGGCCCTGTACCAGAAGCAGCGCACTCCGGGGTCGGTGAAAGTCCGAACCGGCGGTTACAGTCCGCGACCCGGTCGCTTCCAGCGGCCGGTTGACCAGGTGGAATTCCTGGACCGACGGTTAAAGTCCGGATGGGAGGCAGTGCGCGGCGGGCGGGCATACGTGTCTCCGTGTGCGCGCCGCCGTACCGATGCTCGTCCCTGTGGGGACGCGTCCGTCCGGCGACGCCTCCGGTGTGTGCTCGACCCGTGTTCTGTCGTCATCGACAGCCCCGGAGTCCGTGCCCGAAGAGGCAGGAGGACCCGGGAAGTGTTCACCGGAATCGTCGAAGAGCTGGGTGAGGTCACCGCCGTCGAGAACCTCGGCGACGCCTCCCGCTTCCGGCTGCGCGGCCCCGTCGTGACCGAGGGCGCGCGGCACGGCGACTCCATCGCCGTGAACGGGGTCTGTCTCACCGTCGTCGAGCACGAGGGTGACGAGTTCACCGCCGACGTCATGGCCGAGACCCTGAACCGCTCCAGCCTGGGCGCGCTCACCGTCGGCTCCCGCGTCAACCTGGAGCGCCCCACCGCCGTCGGTGCCCGCCTCGGCGGGCACATCGTGCAGGGACACGTCGACGGCACCGGCGAGATCCTGGCCCGCACGCCCTCCGAGCACTGGGAGATCGTCAAGATCTCCCTCCCCGCGCACCTCTCCCGCTACGTCGTGGAGAAGGGCTCCATCACGGTCGACGGCATCAGCCTGACCGTCGTGGAGGCGGCCCCGGCCCACTTCACGGTCAGCCTCATCCCGACCACCCTCGCCCTGACCACGCTCGGCGTGAAGCAGCCCGGCGACCCGGTCAACCTGGAGGTGGACGTGATCGCCAAGTACGTCGAGCGGCTGCTCGCGGCCGGACAGGAGGCCGGCCGGTGAACTGGCTGAACTCCGAGGCGTTCACCCTCTTCGGCCAGCACATCATCTGGTCGGACATGACCGGCAACATCCTGGGCCTGATCACCCTCGCCCTCGGCTGGCGCCGCTCCCTGTGGACCTGGCCCGTGCAGTTCCTGTCCGGCCTCGTCCTCTTCGCGGCCTTCTACGGCCATCTGACCGGCAGCGCCGGCAAGCAGGTCGTCGTCATGGCCGTCGCGCTGTACGGCTGGTGGCAGTGGCAGCGCACCCGCAACCGGTCCGGTGACGGCGAGATCACCCCCCGGTTCGCCACCTGGCGCGAGCGAGTGGCCATGATCGCCGCCGCCGGCGCCGGCACGGTCGCCGTCGCCCTGCTGTTCCAGGCATACCCGTCCCTGTCCTGGGACCCCTGGCCCGACGCGTACATCTTCGTCGGCACCGTCGTCGCGATGTACGCCCAGGCCAAGGGCATGGTCGAGTTCTGGTTCGCCTGGCTGCTCGTCGACCTCGTCGGCGTCCCCCTGAACTTCGCCAACGGCTACGCCTTCTCCGGCTTCGTCTACGTCATCTACGGCGCACTCGTCCTGTGGGGCATGCGCGACTGGTGGCTGCGTTCCCGCAAGGCCGCGCGGCCCACACTGGAAGGAGCGCCGGCATGACCTCGGCACCCGTCCTCCACGACACCCACGGCCTGGAGGACTTCGCGCTCGACCCGGTCGAGCAGGCCATCGCCGACATCGCCGCCGGCCGCCCGGTCGTCGTCGTCGACGACGAGAACCGGGAGAACGAGGGAGACCTCGTCGTCGCCGCGGAGAAGATCACCCCCGAGATCGTCGCCTTCATGATGAGCGAGTGCCGGGGACTGATCTGCGCCCCCATGGAGGGCGAGGAACTGGACCGGCTGCGGCTGCCGCAGATGGTCGAGGGCAACACCGAGTCGATGAAGACCGCGTTCACCGTCTCCGTGGACGCCACCGCCGCGCACGGCGTGAGCACCGGGATCTCCGCCGCCGACCGCGCCACCACGCTCCGGCTGCTGGCGAGCGGCACGGCCGGACCCAGCGACTTCGTCCGCCCCGGCCACGTCTTCCCGCTGCGCGCCAGGGCCGGCGGCGTCCTCGCCCGCAACGGCCACACCGAGGCCGCCGTCGACCTCGCCCGGCTCGCGGGCCTGCGCCCGGCCGGCGCCATCGTGGAGATCGCCGGCGAGGACGGCCGGATGCTCCGCCTGCCCGAGCTGATCCCGTTCGCCCGCAAGCACGGCCTGACGATCATCTCCATCGAGGACCTCATCGCCTACCGCCGCGGCAGCGAGCCCACCGTCCGCCGCGAGGCCGCCACCCGGCTGCCCACCCGGCACGGCACCTTCACCGCCTGCGGCTACCGGTCCACCGTCGACGGCGTCGAGCACGTCGCCCTCGTCCACGGCGACCTCGGCGACGGCCGGGACGTCCTGGTCCGCGTCCACTCCGAATGCCTCACCGGCGACGTCTTCGGCTCCCTGCGCTGCGACTGCGGGCCCCAGCTGGACACCGCGCTCGGCCGCATCCAGGAGGAGGGCCGCGGAGTCGTCGTCTACCTGCGCGGACACGAGGGACGCGGCATCGGCCTGCTGTCCAAGCTGCGCGCCTACGAACTCCAGGAACAGGGGCACGACACCCTGGACGCCAACCTGGAACTCGGCCTGCCCGCCGACGCCCGCGACTACGGCGCCGGCGCGCGGATCCTCGCCGACCTCGGCGTGCGCGAGGTCCGGCTGATGACCAACAACCCCGACAAGACCGACGCCCTGCGGCGCCACGGCATCGAGGTCACCGGCCGCGAGCCGATGCCCGTCCAGGCCGGCGAGCACAATCTCCGCTACCTGCGCACCAAGCGGGACCGGATGGGGCACGACCTGCCCTGGCTCGACACACCCGCCGTGTCGGCCTGCGGCAACCAGTAAGCGAAAGAGCACGGAGGTAAGACGTGAGCGGCAAGGGCGCACCGGACGTGTCCGTACGCAAGGTGGACGACCTCAGGGTCGCCGTCATCGCGGCGCAGTGGCACGAGAAGGTGATGGACGGCCTGGTGGACGGCGCCCTGCGCGCCCTGCACGACCTGGGCATCGACGAGCCGACCCTGATCCGGGTCCCCGGAAGCTTCGAGCTGCCGGTCGCCGCCAAGGTCCTCGCGGGCCGCGGTTACGACGCGGTCGTCGCCCTCGGCGTCGTCATCCGGGGCGGTACCCCCCACTTCGACTACGTGTGCCAGGGCGTCACCCAGGGCCTCACCCAGGTCTCCGTCGACACCGGCGTCCCCGTCGGCTTCGGCGTGCTCACCTGCGACACCGAGGAGCAGGCGCTCGACCGGGCCGGCCTCGAGGGATCGAGCGAGGACAAGGGCCACGAGGCGGTGACGGCGGCCGTGGCGACGGCGGCCACGCTCCGCTCAGTATCCGAACCCTGGCACTAGGCCGCCCGCCACAACGGCTAGGGTGGGGCTCACCATGTCCAAGAAGACGTTCGAGGAGCTGTTCACCGAGCTCCAGCAGAAGGCCGCCCACGGCGATCCCGCCACCTCCCGCACCGCCGAGCTGGTCGGCAAGGGCGTCCATGCCATCGGCAAGAAGGTCGTCGAGGAGGCCGCCGAGGTCTGGATGGCCGCCGAGTACGAGGGCAAGGAGGCGGCCGCCGAGGAGATCTCGCAGCTGCTCTACCACGTCCAGGTGATGATGGTCGCCCGCGGCATCTCGCTGGACGACGTCTACGCCCACCTGTAAGCCGCACCCCGCACCCCTCCCACAGAGAACGAACGAAGGAAGCCGACCTCATGCTGCGCATCGCCGTCCCCAACAAGGGTTCCCTGTCCGGCCCTGCGGCGGAGATGCTGCATGAGGCCGGCTACCAGCAGCGCCGGGAGTCCAAGGAGCTGCGCACCGTCGACCTGGAGAACGAGGTCGAGTTCTTCTACCTCCGCCCCCGCGACATCGCGATCTACGTCTCCTCCGGCCGCCTCGACATCGGCATCACCGGCCGTGACCTGCTGATCGACTCCGGCGCCGACGCCGAGGAGATCCTGCCGCTCGGCTTCGGCCGCTCCACCTTCCGCTTCGCCGCCAAGCCCGGCACCGCCGCAGGCATCGAGGACCTCAAGGGCCGCACGGTCGCCACCTCCTACGAGGGGATCGTCGCGGGGCACCTCGCGGACAGCGGCATCGACGCCTCCGTGGTCCACCTGGACGGCGCCGTCGAGACCGCCGTCGAACTGGGCGTCGCCGAGGTCATCGCCGACGTCGTGGAGACCGGGACCAGCCTGCGCAACGCGGGCCTGGAGGTCTTCGGCGAGCCGATCATGAAGTCCGAGGCCATCGTCGTCCGCCGCGCCGGCGCCGACATCGAGGAGCCCAAGGTCCAGCAGTTCCTGCGCCGCCTCCAGGGCGTCCTGGTCGCCCGGACCTACGTGATGATGGACTACGACTGCCGGGTGGAGCAGCTGGAGAAGGCCGTCGCGCTCACCCCCGGCCTGGAGTCCCCGACCGTCTCCCCGCTGCACAACGAGGGCTGGGTCGCCGTCCGCGCCATGGTCCCCGCCAAGGAGGCCCAGCGGATCATGGACGACCTCTACGGCATCGGCGCCCGCGCCATCCTGACCACGGCCATCCACGCCTGCCGCCTCTGAGGGGTACGGAGATGTCCGACCTGCCCACCCTGCCCGTCACCTTCCGGCCCGGCCGCACCCGGGCGATCCTGCTCACCGCCGGAGTCCTGATCTTCGTGGTGATCTCCGGGATCGCGCTGCTGCTGGAGAACCTCGGCCCGGGCTCCCGGCTGAGCTTCATCCTCACCGGGGCGCTCTGCCTCTGGGTGCTCGCCCAGCTGGCCCGGGTGAAGGTGGTCGCCGACGACTCCGGCGTCACCGTCGTCAACATCGCGAGCAAGCGGCGCCTGGCCTGGGCGGAGATCCTCCGGGTGAACCTCCGGCCGGGCGACCCCTGGGTGTTCCTCGACCTCAGCGACGGCACCAGCCTGCCCGCGCTCGGCATCCAGCCGGGCATCGCCAAGCGGCAGGCCATCGCCGACGCCCGGACCCTCCGGGAACTCGCCGAGGCACGCTCCGGCTCGCCCGCCCTGCCGCACGAGCCCAGAACTTGATTAATCTGGTGGGCGGAGACCGGACCGCCGCGCCTCCGCCCCTGCGCACCACCCGGTGCACAGGGGTTCCTGCTACCCGAGGAGTGACCCCCTCCGGCGATGGACGGATCGTCCTGTAGTACCCGCGCCACCCCTGCCCGACATAGCGGCGAGGCGGTGGCCGCGTGACCATCCCCCTGTTGCTGCTCGCCGCGGCCTTGCTGCTGATCCTCGCCAACGGATTCTTCGTGGCGGCCGAGTTCGGCCTCGTGACGGTCGAGCGCCCGGACGCCGAGAAGGCCGCCGCCGACGGCGACCCGCGCGCCCGTACGGTCGTGGAGTCGCTGAAGGAGCTGTCTTTCCAGCTCTCCGGCACCCAGCTCGGCATCACCATCACCTCCCTGGTCGTCGGCATGCTCGCCGAACCCGCGCTGGCCGAGCTGCTGCGCGGCCCGTTCACGGCGCTCGGCATCCCCGACGGGGCGGCCGGCGGTGTCGCGGTCGTCGTCGGCATGCTGCTGGCCTCCGCGATCCAGATGGTGATCGGCGAACTCGTGCCCAAGAACTGGGCGGTGTCCCGGCCGTTGCAGGTCGCCCGCTTCGTGGCCGGCCCGCAGCACCGCTTCGCCCTGCTGTTCCGCCCGGTGATCTCCGCGCTGAACACGGTCGCCAACCGGCTGGTCCGCGCCCTCGGTGTGGAACCCGCCGAGGAACTGGCCTCCGCCCGCACCCCCGGCGAACTCGTCTCCCTGGCCCGGCACTCCGCCCTGGCCGGCGCCCTGGAACAGGACACGGCCGACCTGTTCGTGCGCACCCTGTCCCTGGGCGAGCTGACCGCACAGCACGTGATGACCCCGCGGGTGAAGGTCAGCGCGTTGCAGGACTCGGCCACCGCCGAGGACGTCGTCAACCTCACCCGGGCCACCGGCCTGTCCCGCTTCCCCGTCTACCGGGAGAAGATCGACGAGGTCGTGGGCATGGCCCACCTCAAGGACGCGCTGGCCGTCCCGGCCCACGACCGGCTGCGCACCCCGGTGGGCCGCATCGCCCGCAAGGCGCTGCTGGTCCCCGAGACCCTGCCCGTACAGCCCCTGCTGGCCCGGCTGCGCAGCGAGCAGCCCATCGCGGTCGTCGTGGACGAGTACGGCGGCACGGCCGGCGTCGTCACCCTGGAGGACATCGTCGAGGAACTGGTCGGCGAGGTCCGCGACGAGCACGACGCCAAGGACATGCCCGAGCTGGCCCCCGCCCCGCCCGAGGACGGCCGGCCCGCCTGGGACGTGGACGGCGGCTGCCGCGTCGACATCCTGACGCGCATAGGCCTCGAGGTGCCCGAGGGGCCGTACGAGACCGTGGCCGGACTGGTCGCCGATCTGCTCGGCCGGATCCCGGCCCCCGGCGACCGGGCCGAACTGCCCGGCTGGCGGCTCTCGGTCCGCCAGGTCGGCCACTACCGCGCCGAACGGGTCCGCCTGGTCAGGACGGCCCCGGCGACGAGCGCCACGGAGGCCGCCCGATGAGCGCCCTGCAACTGGTGTTCGCCGCGCTGCTCGTGCTCGCCAACGGATTCTTCGTCGGCGCCGAGTTCGCGCTCGTCTCCGTCCGCCGCAGCCAGATCGAGCCGCTCGGCACCGCCCGCGCCCGCCAGGTGCTCCACGGCCTGGAACGGCTGCCGCAGATGATGGCCGCCGCCCAGTTCGGCATCACCGTCTGCTCCCTGACCCTCGGCGCGGTCGCCGAGCCGACGGTGGCACACCTGCTGGAGCCGGTGTTCGAGTGGATCCACCTGCCGCACGGCATGATCCACCCCCTCGGCTATGTCATAGCCCTGGTCGCGGTGGTCTTCTTCCACCTGGTCATCGGCGAGATGGTGCCGAAGAACCTGGCCATGGCGGCGCCCGGGAAGGCGGCGCTCTGGCTCGGCCCCGGCCTGGTCTGGTTCGCCCGCCTGTGCAGGCCGGTCACCGTGGCCCTCGGCGCCTGCGCGCAGGGCATCCTGCGGCTGTTCCGGGTGGAGCCGAAGGACGAGGTGGAGGCGGTCGTCACCACCGAGCAGCTCAACCGCCTGCTGGAGGACTCCGGCGAGGCCGGCCTCCTCGACCCCGAGGAGCGCGAGCGGCTGGAGGACGCCCTGGAACTGGGCTCCCGCCCGGTGACGGACGTCCTGCTGCGCCGGGAGTCCCTGGTCACGGTGGAGCCGTCGGTCACCCCCGGGGACATCGTGGAGCTGACCGCCCGCACGGGTTACTCCCGCTTCCCGGTCGCCGCGGCCGGCAAGGGCCCCTTCATGGGGTACGTGCACGTGAAGGACGTCCTCGACCTGGAGGACTCCGACCGGGCCGTCCCCCAGCAGGTCTGGCGGCCCATGGCCACGCTCCGCGCCGAGCTGCCGCTGGACGACGCCCTGACCGTCATGCGCCGGGCGGCCACGCACCTCGCCCAGGTCGCCGACGCGTCCGGCAAGGTGCTGGGCCTGGTGGCCCTGGAGGACGTACTGGAGATGCTGGTGGGCGAGGTCCGGGACCCGGCGCACCGGGAGATGCCGGACCCCAGGGCGAGCGGGGAGCCGGAGGAGGCACTCGCCGGATAGCCCGGTGACGGCGGGACCGTGCGGCCGGCGCCGGGCCGGCCGCACGGTCCCCGCGTCCCTCCGGGGCGCTCGGCTAGTACGCGGACGGATCGTGCGGTCCCCGCCCCGACAGCACCTCGCCGTACGCCTGCATCAGGTCGGGCAGGCGCAGGGTCGCCAGGTCCTCCCGGGACAGGGAACCCGCGTACGACGACAGCCGCAGGTCCCGGTAGGCGCAGCTCTTCTCGTACAGCGTCCGCAGGAACCGCCCGTTGCCCAGCTCGTCGATCCACCCCTGGTCGACCACGTGCCCGGCGATGGACCGCAGCTCCTCCAGCGCCTCCTCGTCCCACTGGTCGCCGTTCTCCGCCGCGAGCACCTTGCCGATCTCGGTGAGTTCCGGCGGCCGGTAGGAGGGGAAGTCCACCCGGGTCGTGAAGCGGGAGGACAGTCCGGGGTTGGCGGCGAGCAGGCGGTCCATGCCCTCCGGGTAGCCCGCCAGGATCACCACCAGGTGGTCCCGGTTGTCCTCGGCCCGCTTCAGCAGCACCTGGAGCGCCTCGTCGCCGTACGCGTCCCCCTTGCCGTAGCCGGAGTTGGACAGCGCGTACGCCTCGTCCACGAACAGCACCCCGCCGATCGCGGAGTCGATCAGCTCATTGGCCTTCACGGCCGTCTGGCCCAGGTACTCGCCGACCAGGTCGGCGCGCTGGGCCTCCACCAGATGGTCGCCGCCGAGCAGGCCCAGGGCGTAGAACACCCGGCCCAGGATGCGGGCGACCGTGGTCTTGCCCGTGCCGGACGGGCCGGAGAAGACGAAGTGCCGCTTGGGCGGCTGCACCGGCAGACCCTGCCCGGCCCGCAGCCGCGCCATGTTCAGCTGCGCGGACAACGCCTTGACCTGGCGCTTGACCGGCTCCAGGCCCACCATGCGCTCCAGTTCGGCGAGCGCCTGCTCGAGTAACGCGGGGTCGGTCGGCCCGGCCGGGACCGGCGGGGCGGACCCCCCGGGGCCCGTCCTGGTCCGCACCGAGGGGCCGGCCACCGCCGGCGGCGGCCCGGCCGGCGGGTCGGGCTCCGGCAGCCGCAGATCACGGCCCTCCGTGCCGAACAGCGGATCGAACCCGTCCGGGCCGTCCACCGTGTCCTGTCCCGCGCCGGTCAGCGTGATCGCGGCGAGGTCGCCCGTCTCGTCGTACCCGTCGCCCTCGGAGATCGCCGCGAGCCGGGCCGAGGTGTCCATGAAGGCCGGGTCGACCCGGTGCACCGCCCGGTACAGGGGGAGCGCGGCGGCCGACCGTCCCGTGCCCTCGTGCGCCCGCGCCAGCCAGTAGCGCAGCTCCTTGCGCTGCGGCTGCTCGCTGCGGCACCGCATCAGCGCGGCGGACAGCAGCGGCTCCGCCTGGCCGTACATCTCCAGCCGGACCCGCGCCATGCCGCCGAACAGCCCGGCCTCGATGCCGAGCAGGGGATCGTCCAGCAGCGGATCGGTGTGCCGGACCAGCTGGTCCCAGTCCTTGACCAGATAGGCGCGGCAGGCGTGCAGGAAGCGGACCTGCGGGTCGGTGTCGACCGGGGGCAGCCCGGCCAGGGCGCGGTCCAGCTCGGGCACGTGCCGGCCGTCCAGCCAGTGGGAGGCGTGGGCCAGCAGCAGATCACGCGGGCTCTCCAGCACGGGCTGCACCCACCAGCCGAGCCAGTACCAGGAGTTGAGGGAGCGGCGGTGCCGGGCGCGCTGTTCGCCGAAGCGGTCGCGGTGCCGGAACATGCGCAGCAGCGCGGTGGTGGTGTCGATCCGGAGCGCGTGCAGTCCGAGCCAGGCGTCCGCCATGCCCGGGTCCAGCCGCACCGCGGTGCGGAACTCCTCCTCCGCCTGCGGGTAGGCGCCCATCGTGCAGGCGTCCACCCCCCGCAGCCAGGCGAGGTCGGCCGGAGCCTCGGGGCCCTGCGTGCCGAAGTCCATCCGTCCCCCCACAGACCATGCCCCCGTGATTCACCACCGGGCAGTCGCCCGGTGGCCACCGCGGTCGAACCGCCGTACCGCGGACCGGAGTTGCAGGTGCGCGAGGCTGCCGCTCGAAGGTCGCACCGAGGGCATCGTACCCGCGGTGCGGGTACCTGCCGAAGGGTGCCGCACAGGGCGTTCGGCGAGGTGGGGGCGGATGGGGCGCGCGGTGTTTCGTGACCCAGGGTGAGAGAGCCGGTGCGCCGACGCGTGGAAACCGGGCCGCGCGGGCAGAACGAAGCCCCCGGTCACGGGGGAACAACCGGGGGCTTCGTGTCGGCGGGCGGCTCCGAAAGCCGCACATTGAGAACGTAAGTCCTGTACGGGCCCTCGGTCAAGCGCAGTTGAGGCACTCGGAGAACTTGTGCCGCAAGAGTCTTCACAACTTCACCACAATGCGGAGGGGTCGTCACGGAGCGTCACACCGGGCCCGGATCCGGGGGCCGCGGCGGGTCCCGGCAGCACCTCGTATCCCCCTCGTCGCTGGAGCACCAGGAGATCGGCGTGCGGGCGTGAGGGATCGGTGACGAAGTGCGCGCGCTCCGCCGCGACCCACCCGTCCCAGAACTCCCGCTGCTCCACCCCGTCCCGCCGCCGGCCCCGCGCCCAGGAGTCCTCCCGGGGCACCTCCATCCACAGCAGCCGGGCCAGGTGCGGCCGCAGCGCCCGGCGGCCGGCGCCGACGCCCTCGACGAGCACCACGGGCGCGGCCGGCAGCGGACTCGGGGCGCCGAAGGCGCGGGCCCGCCAGTCGTAGGGGGTGACGTACCCGCTCTCGCCGCGGCCCAGCGGCTCGATCACCTGGGTCATCAGCCGGCCGGTCCAGGCGAACAGCCGATCGTGGCTGGCGAAGTCGTCGAGGTGGACCACCGGCGCCCCGCCCAGCGCCCGCGCCAGCCGCCCGGCGAAGGTCGACTTCCCGGACCCGGCGTGCCCGTCGACGCCGATCAGCCGGACCGGCCCCAGGGACGGGGGGAGTCCGCGCAGCCGGGCGGCGAGGTCGTGAATGGCGGTTCCCGAGGTGTGGTGCGGTGCGGGCGGTTTTCCGCGGAACAGTCTAGTGGCGGCGCGCCTGCCGGGGCCGCCGGGAGCCGGGGGCGCCGGGAGCCGGTGGGGGCGCCGCGCCGCCGTCCGGGCCGCCGTACCACCCGGCCGGGCGCGGGGCCGGGAAAAGTCCGGCGTTGAATCATCGGCCGCCGGCCGGCCGAAGGCGTCGATAAACAATCCGAATTCGCTGACCGATATGTCGAATTCGGCGTTCCGGGTGTGCCCCACGCTGAGTAAGGTGCCTCCTGCGCAACGTGATGCGTCGCACGGTGACGGGCAGGGGGACATGGCCGCGGACTTATTCGAAGGGCACTACGTGTGGCATCCGGCGGCCGACGACCGGGTGCTGGCGAGCGTGTGCGTCGACGTGCGCGCCGGCCGGTACCGGTCCGCCGACGAGGCCCTCGCCGAGACCCGTACCGACTTCGGCCTGCGCGCCCACCGCTCGCTCGTGCTCGCCTCCGAGGCGGCCGACACCGATCTGGTGGAGCGCTGGCTGGCCGAGGAGCCGACCCCCGAGGCCGCGCTGATGTGGGCGCGGGTGGCCGTGCAGCGCGCCCTGCGGGCCGCCGACGCGCGCGACGACCGCGCCGAGGCACTGGAGCGGATAGCGCTGGCCGCCTGCGACCGGGCCGCCGAGGCGGCCCCCGCCGACCCCACGCCCTGGGTCGCCCGGCTCGCCATGGCCCGGCTGCACCGGCTGCGCGACCCGGCCCCGAAGGGCCTGCTCACCTCGCCGCCCGGCCCCTGGCGGCTGTTCGCGCACATCCTGTCCCTGGACCCCTGGCACCGCGAGGCCCACCACCGCTTCCTGTCCTGCTTCTTCACCCGGCACGGCGGCTCGGTCACCGCCGCCTGGGACGTGGCCGCCTTCCTCAGCCAGCGGGCACCCGCCGACTCCCCCCTGCGGCTGCTGCCCCTGGTGGCCCTGGTGGAGAGCTACAACCCCACCCAGCTGCTCGCCGACCGGGTCTGGGAACAGCCCCAGTGGCGCTCCACCGCGCTGGCGATCTACCAGAACTGGCTGCCGGCGGTGGCCGGTTACCGCTTCACCCCGGTGCTCGACCTGGCCTACCTCGCGCACGCGCTGGTGATGGGGCAGCGCGAGTTCGAGGCCCGGGCGGTGTTCGCGGCGATGGGCCCGTACGCCTCCCGCATGCCCTGGAGTGCCTTCGGAGACCCCGTCGAGCAGCTCTCCCGGGCCCGGCGTGCCTGCGGCCTGCCCGTCCCGGGGCCGGGCTGACCCCGCTCGTCCTCCGGGGCCGCTCCGTGCCGTACCTCGTCACCTCCTCCGCCCCTCCTGTTCCCCCAGCACCCCTGTCCCCCCTTGTCTCCCTCCAGAGAAAGGCCGATCCGTGTCGGAACGGATGTCGACTTCCCCGGCGCACGCCCGGGCCGCGGACGCCGTCGTGCTCGACGACGACGCCACGCTGCACGCGATGGGTTATCCACGCAAGCTCACCCGGCGCTTCAAAGCGTTCGACAATTTCGCGATCTCGTTCACCATCATCAATATCCTCTCGGGCATTTTCTCGTCCTTCGGATTCGGTATGAACGCGGGCGGACCGCGGATTCTCGTGTTCGGCTGGATCGGCGTCTCGGTGATGGTCCTGCTCATCGGAGCGGCCATGGCGGAGGTCGCCTCCGCCTATCCCACGAGCGGCGCCCTCTATTTCTCCGCCGGTAAACTCGCCAAGCGGCACAAGGGAGCCTGGTCCTGGTTCACGGGCTGGCTGAACTTCGTGGGCCAGATCGGCGGCACCGCCGCCACCGGATACGCCGCGGCCACCTTCATCCAGGTGTTCGTGGAGCTCCAGTGGCCCTCCTACCACCCGACCGCGCACCAGACGGTGCTGATCACGGCCCTGATCATCGTTCTGCAAGGGCTCGCCAACACCTTCACCGTCCAGCTCGTCGCCATACTGAACCGCATTTCCGTGTGGTGGCTGCTGATCGGACTCGTCGTGATCGTCGGCGCGCTGATCGTGATGCCCGACCACCACCAGTCCGCGTCCTTCGTCACGCATTTCGAGAACAACACCGGCTTCACCAGCGGACTTTACGGCGGCATGCTCGGCCTGCTGGTCACCAGCTGGACCTTCACCGGATTCGACGGCAGCTTCCACATGTCGGAGGAAACCGTCCAGGCGACGGTCAGCGCCCCGAAGGGGATCACCCGCGCCATCGGCTGTTCGGCGATCGCCGGCCTCGTCCTGATGCTGGCACTGGTCTACAGCATCGGCGATTACGCCAAGGTGGCCGGCGCGGCGGCCCCGCCCATCCAGATCCTGATCGACGGCCTCGGGCTGCGGACCGCGAAGGTGCTGCTGCTCATCGTCATCGGCGCGATGCTCTTCTGCGGTCTCGCCAACCTCACCAGCAACACCCGGCAGATCTTCGCGTTCTCCCGGGACGGCGCCATGCCCGGCTCCCGCTGGTGGCACTCGGTCTCGCCGCGCACCCGCACGCCCGTGAAGGCGGTGTGGCTCGCGGTCGGCTGCTCGCTGGCGCTGGTGGTGCCCGGCTGGTGGTCGCACACGGCGTTCACCGCGATCGTCAGCGTCAACGTGGTCGGCCTCTTCCTCGCCTACGCCGTGCCGATCTTCCTGCGGCTGCGGCTCGGTGACGCCTTCCAGCCCGGCCCCTGGCACCTGGGCCGCTGGGGCAGGCCCATCGGCTGGCTGGCGGTGGTGTGGATCCTGCTCAGCAGCGTCCTGTTCATGCTCCCGCAGGCCTCCCCGATCACCGTCGACTCGTTCAACTACGCCCCGATCGCGCTCGCCGTCGTCCTGCTGATCGCCACGGTGTGGTGGTTCGCCACGGCCCGCCGCCGCTTCCAGGGGCCGGTGAGCTACGGACGGCCCGACGAGGTCGCCGCGATGGATCTGGTCTGACCGCTCCCGGGCCCGGGCGACCGCCCGCCCGGGCCCGGAGACAGGCGGACATGCGGACATGCGGATCCCCCGGTGCCGCCGCCAGTGGACGGGACCAATGTTCCTGGCGCGGCATGCGCCGAAGTGCTGGCAGCGCGATCCGGCCTGCTCCATAGTTACCGCACCGGACCAGCCCGACTCGGACACCCTGGGGGTCATCGCGCCCATGAGCAGAGCCGAACAGCCCTCCCGCAGAACCGTCCTGGCGGTGGCCGTCGCCACGGCGGTGACCGGCACCGCGGCCCCCGCCGCCGTCGCCGCACCGCGATCCGCCCTCCGCACGCGCGGCCCCGCCCCGGCGCAGGCCCGCCCGGTCGACTACCACGCCTGGACCACGTACCGCGACTGGCGCTCCGGGACGGCCGAGGGCACCCGGGCCGTCGCCGGACACCGGCCCGGCGTGGTGATCGGCACCCCCGCCGGCCGTACCGACTACACCGACCCGCACACCGGGACCACCGCCACCTGGGAGTACGCCACCTGGACCGGGCCGGAGCACCGGCTCACCGTGCCCGCGACCGAGCTGATCGCCTCCTGGAACGCGCACACCCCCGAGGGCACCTGGCTCCAGGCCGAGCTGCGCGGCACGTACTCCGACGGCACCGGCACGCCCTGGTACGTGATGGGCCGCTGGGCGGCCGGCGACCAGGACATCCGGCGGACCTCGGTGGACGGCCAGCGGGACGGCAGGAGCACCGTCTGGACCGACACCCTCGCCCTCGACGATGCGAGCACCGGCCTGCGCCTGACGTCGTACCGGCTGCGCCTGACCCTGTACCGCAGGCCCGGCACGCGGCTCACGCCGACCGTCTGGCGGCTGGGCGCGATGGGCTCCGACGTCCCCGACCGCTTCACCGTCCCGGCCTCCACGCCCGGCCTCGCCCGGGAACTGGCCGTCCCGCGCTACTCGCAGGAGATCCACAAGGGCCAGTACCCCGAGTACGACAACGGCGGCGAGGCCTGGTGCAGCCCGACCTCCTCGCAGATGATCGTCGAGTACTGGGGCGGCCGGCTCACTCCCGAGCAGCTGTCCTGGGTCGACCCGTCCTACGCCGACCCGCAGGTCTGCCACGCGGCCCGCTCCACCTACGACCACCAGTACGAGGGCTGCGGCAACTGGCCCTTCAACGCCGCCTACGCGGCCACCTTCGAGGGCTTGCAGGGCGTGGTCACCCGGCTCGCCTCCCTCACCGACCTGGAGACGCTGATCGCGGCCGGCATCCCGGCCATAACCTCCCAGTCGTTCCTCAAGAGCGAGCTGACCGGGGCCGGTTACGGCACCGCCGGCCACCTGATGACCGTCATCGGCTTCACGGCCGACGGCGACGTGATCGCCAACGACCCGGCCTCACCGAGCGACGAGGCGGTACGGCGCGTCTACAAACGGCGCGAATGGGAGAACGTCTGGCTGCGCACGAAGCGGTACAACGCCTCCGGCAAGGTCGTCTCCGGCACCGGAGGAGTCTGCTACCTGTACTTCCCGGCCCGTCCGACCCCGCGCCAGCGCAGGGCCCTCGCCGCGGTGGGCGTGCGCTGAGCCGCCGCCCTGTGACCAAGCTCATCGCCGCGAACGCCGTCGCGGGTGGCATGGTGGACGTCAGGGGTGGGGGATTCACGCCGTAGACGTCCGATTTCTGTGAGTGACACCATGACCGCACACCCGGCCACCGCCGCCCGCGCCGTCACCGGCGGCCCCCAGGAAGACGGCCCCGACCTGCTCGAGCACGTCATGGGCTGGGTCCTCGTCGCGGTGTTCGCGATGCTCGTGACCCAGCTCGGACTGCTCTGAACCGGCGCTCCTCCGAACCGGCGCTGCGAAGCGCGCGTTCCGGCCTCGGGACCCGGTCGCCGGCCCGGCCGCAGCCGCCGCCCGCCCGCCGGGACGACTGACGGGCGGGCGGGCGGGCGGCCGGGGGTGTCCGGGCTAGTTGATCGCCTTGATCAGCTCACCGTTCGCGGTGTCGCCGCTCAGCTCCCAGAAGAAGGTGCCGCCGAGGCCCTGCTGGTTCTTGTACGTCATCTTGGTGGCGATGGTCGCCGGGGTGTCGTAACTCCACCAGTCGCTGCCGCACTTGGCGTAGGCCGTGCCGGCCACCGTGCCGGTCGCCGGGCACTTGGTCTTGAGCACCTTGTAGTCGTCGATGCCCTGCTCGTACGTGCCGGCCGCCGGCCCCGTGGCCGTGCCGCCGGGCGCCGTCTGGGTGACACCGGTCCAGCCGCGCCCGTAGAAGCCGAGGCCCAGCAGCAGTTTCGAGGCGGGGATGCCGAGGCCCCGGAGCTTGGCGATCGTCGCCGAGGTGTAGTAGTCCGCCTTCGGGATGCCCGAGTAGGAGTTCAGCGGGGAGTGCGGGGCGGTCGGGCCCTTCGCGTCCCAGGCGCCGAAGTAGTCGTACGTCATCGGGTTGTACCAGTCGACGTACGGGGCGGCACCGGCGTAGTCAGCCGCGTCGATCTTGCCGCCGCCGGTGGCGTCCGCGGTGATCGCCGCGGTGACCAGGTTCCCGGAGCCGAACTTCGCGCGGACCGCCGCCATGAGGGTGCGGAACGCGTCCCGGCCGCTGGTGTCGCAGGTGTTGCCGCAGGCGTTCGGGTACTCCCAGTCGATGTCGATGCCGTCGAAGACGCCCGCCCACTTGGAGTTCTTCACCAGGTCGTAGCAGGACTGGGCGAAGGCGGCCGGGTTCTTCGCGGCCTCGCCGAAGCCGCTCGACCAGGTCCAGCCGCCGAAGGACCACAGGACCTTCAGGCCCGGGTGCTTCTTCTTCAGCTTCAGCAGCTGGTTGAAGTTGCCGCGCAGCGGCTGGTCCCAGGTGTCGGCGACGCCGTCCACGGACTCGGCCGCGGTGTAGGCGCGGTCGGTCGCCGCGTAGGAGTCGCCCATGGCGCACTTGCCGCCGGTGACGTTGCCGAAGGCGTAGTTGATGTGGGTCAGCTTGGCCGCGGAGCCCGAGGTCTCGATGTTCTTGACGTAGTACTTGCGGTCGTAGGTGCCCCATTCGGTGAAGTAGCCGACGACCTTGGAGCCGGCCGTGACCTGCGGGGCGCTCGGGGCCGCCGCGGTGGCGGTGCCCGTCCCGGCCAGCAGGCCGGCGCCGAGGGCGGCGGTACACGCCGCCGAGACGAGCGTCCGGACGAGCGAGCGGTGGGGAGTGTGCATCGGTGTGTCTCCTCGTGGGGGAGGGGAACGCGCGCCGATTGGCATGAACGCGGTAAGGCGTGGCCTGCACAGTAGGAGGACTAGACCAGTAGGTCAATGGTTCGAACCAATTCCACCCCCGCGTGAAGCCCGCGCGAGAATCCTGAAGTAAGCGGTCGTTAACTGGTGACGGGAGGTCGGCGATCGGGCATACTCACAGCGCATGCCGCTGGTCAGCACCTTCCGAGACCCGGAAGCGGGCGCCTCGGCACAGCGGAACGATCAGGCGGAGCCGCCCCACCACGGGCCGTGCCGCCGGTGTCCGAACAGGGAGGAGCCCGACGCCATGTCCGACCGCGACCCGCAGCCGGTGGAGCGTCAACTGCCCACGGAAGAGGCGAGGGACCTCCTCGCCCTCGTCCGGGAGATCGCCCAGCGCGAGATCGCGCCGAAGGCCGCGGAGGAGGAGGACGCCGGACGCTTCCCGCGCGAGGTCTTCACCCTGCTCTCCGAGTCCGGCCTGCTGGGCCTGCCGTACCCCGCCGAGTACGGCGGCGGCGACCAGCCGTACGAGGTCTACCTCCAGGTGCTGGAGGAACTGGCCGCGGCCCGGCTCACCGTCGGCATCGGCGTCAGCGTGCACACGCTCGCCTCCTACGCCCTCGCCACCTACGGCAGCAAGCAGCAGCAGGTCGAGCACCTGCCCGCGATGCTGGGCGGCGGCCTCCTCGGCGCCTACTGCCTGTCCGAGCCGTCCTCCGGCTCCGACGCCGCCTCCCTGCGCACCAAGGCCGTCCGCGAAGGCGGCACATGGGTGATCGACGGGACCAAGGCCTGGACCACCCACGGCGGCATCGCCGACTTCTACACCGTGATGGCCCGCACCGGCGAGGACGGCCCGCGCGGGATCACCGCCTTCCTCGTCCCCGCTGACGCGCCCGGCCTGAGCGGCGCGGCACCCGAACGGAAGATGGGCCTGAAGGGCTCGCCCACCGCCCAGGTGCACCTCGACGGCGTCCGGGTCCCGGACAGCCGGCGCATCGGCGAGGAGGGCCAGGGCTTCTCCATCGCCCTGTCGGCGCTCGACTCCGGCCGGCTCGGCATCGCCGCCTGCGCCATCGGCCTCGCCCAGGCCGCCCTGGACGAGGCGGTGCGGTACGCCACCGAGCGCCGCCAGTTCGGCCGGCCCATCGCCGACTTCCAGGGCCTGCGCTTCATGCTCGCCGACATGGCCACCCAGATCGAGGCGGGCCGCGCGCTCTACCTCGCCGCCGCCCGGCTGCGGGACGCGGGCCGGCCGTTCGCCAAGCAGGCCGCCATGGCCAAGCTGCACTGCACCGACACGGCCATGAAGGTCACCACGGACGCGGTGCAGATCCTGGGCGGCTACGGCTACACCGCCGACTTCCCGGCCGAGCGCTACCTGCGCGAGGCCAAGGTCCTGCAGATCGTCGAGGGCACCAACCAGATCCAGCGGATGGTCATCGCCCGTCATGTGGCGGGCCCAGAAGGTCGCTGAACTGGCCCGGGAGGACCGTCGGGGCCGCCAGCCTGGCCCACTCCGGGTCATGACGGCCCGGCAGGGTGCGGCCCCGGTCCGCCCAGGCCCGCAGCAGTTCCCGGTAGATCGGCGGGTCCTGGGCCGGGGGCGGCACGCGCGTGTCCGCCGGCCGGGGGACGAAGGTACGACGCTGACGCCCGGTCGCCGGGTACGTGGGGGTCATACCCGGGCAACGCGCCGACGGCCGGACAGGTCACCCGCCGGCGGAATCGAGCGTCAGTCCACGCGCGTCCGGCCCCACGCCGAGCACGGGCACCCGTCCGGCCGGCCCCCTGGGCATGAACCGTGCGCCGGCGAAGCCGCCGCCCACGGACGCGGGCACGCCGGTCCCGCACCATGACAGCCTGCCGCCATGGCGCGGGGCGGGTACGGGGAAGGGTGAGCCGGCTCAGGCGGCCTGGTCGCGCAGCACCGGCACGCGCATCGGGCGCGAGCCCGGGCCGCCGACGTGCGAGAAGGGCTGGGTCCGCCAGTTCAGACCCTGGGGAAGCGTGAGCAGCAGGGCGGTGTCCTGCTCCTGCGGCGCGGCGGACTCGTCCGCGGGGCGGGCGTCGGCCGCCGGACGGCCCGTACCCGCGCACACCGTGAGCCCGAACGGGTTCCACGGCGAGGCGCACAGCGCGTGCTCCGGCAGGATCTCCTCGTCCGCCAGCAGCGCGATCGGCTGCGCGCAGTCCGGGCAGATCACCCGGTACATCTCGAAGGTGTCGTAGGCGTCCAGCTCGTCGTCGTAGGCGTCGGGTTCGACGCCCTCCGGCTCGGGCTCGGCGACCTGCCGCGGCCGTGCGGACGTAGATCGACCAGGGCGATGGGTACTCTGCATGGGTTTCTCCCCCTAAGGCTGGGCCGTGAAAGGCACTGCGGCCTCGACCACAGCAAGCACTTCCCGTCCGTCGTCTGCGGTAATCACGAGAACATCACGGAGCCCGCCGCAGTCGTGTGGCGTTCGTCACACAGCGTGCGCGGATGCCCGTCCCGGGGCTTTTTCCGGGGTATGGCGCATGACCTGTCGCTCCGAGGTATCCGTGGAGATCAAGCGCACTGTAGGTTTTGGCGGCATGGAGGAGCTGGACCGTCAGATCGTGCAGCTGCTCGTCGAGGACGGGCGGATGAGCTACACAGACCTGGGCAAGGCCACGGGCCTGTCCACGTCGGCCGTGCACCAGCGGGTGCGCCGGCTCGAACAGCGTGGCGTCATCCGCGGCTATGCCGCGGTGGTCGACCCGGAGGCCGTCGGGCTGCCGCTGACCGCGTTCATCTCGGTGAAACCGTTCGACCCCAGCGCCCCCGACGACATCGCGGACCGCCTCGCCGGCGTCCCCGAGATCGAGGCCTGCCACAGCGTCGCCGGCGACGAGAACTACATCCTCAAGGTACGCGTGGCCACCCCGCACGAGCTGGAGGAACTCCTGGCCCGGCTGCGGTCGCTGGCGGGAGTGTCGACCCGTACGACGGTGGTCCTGTCCACCCCGTACGAGGCCCGCCCGCCGAAGATCTGACCCCGCCCGGCCCGGCGGACCGCCACCGGGTGCCGCCCGGACGTGCCCCCGGCGCGGCCCGGCCGCGGCGCCGGGAGAAACTGTCGGCTATGAGCAACCGCACCGCCGAGCCCCCCAAGACCGTCCTGCTCCGCCGTGGCGAGGTGCACAGCCCCGCCGACCCCTTCGCGACGGCGATGGTCGTCGAGGCGGGCCACGTCGCCTGGGTCGGCTCCGAGGGCGCCGCCGACGCCTTCGCCGACGGCGTCGACGAGGTGGTCGACCTCGACGGCGCCCTGGTCACCCCGGCCTTCACCGACGCCCATGTGCACACCACCGCCACCGGTCTCGCCCTGACCGGCCTCGACCTGTCCGGCGTCCCCTCCCTGGAGGCGGCCCTCGCGCGGATCCGCGAGTTCGCCGCCGCCCGCCCCGGCGACCGGGTACTGCTGGGCCACGGCTGGGACGCCGCCCGCTGGCCCGGCGGCCGCCCGCCGGCCCGCGCGGAGCTCGACGAGGCCACCGGCGGACGCCCCCTGTACCTGTCCCGCATCGACGTGCACTCGGCGGTCGTCAGCACCGCCCTGCTGGACCTGCTCCCCGCCGGTGTGTCCCGCGACGACGCCCCGCTGACCGGGGACGCCCATCACGACGTACGCGAGGCCGCGCTCGCCGCCATCACCCCCGCCCAGCGCGAAGAGGCCCAGCGCGCCGCGCTGGCGCACGCCGCCTCGCTCGGCATCGGCACCGTGCACGAGTGCGGGGGCCCGAAGATCTCCTCCGAGGACGACTTCACCGCCCTGCTGCGGCTGGCCGCCGAGCTGCCCGGCCCCCGTGTGGTCGGCTACTGGGCCGAGCAGGACACCGGCAAGGCCCGTGAGCTGGGCGCGGCCGGGGCCGCCGGCGATCTGTTCGCCGACGGCGCCCTCGGCTCGCACACCGCCTGCCTGCACGAGCCGTACGCCGACGCCGGCCACTCCGGTACCGCCTACCTGGACGCCGACGCCGTCGCCGCCCACGTGGTGGCCTGCACCGAGGCGGGCCTCCAGGCCGGCTTCCACGCCATCGGCGACGCCGCCGTCACCGCCGTGGTCGAGGGCGTGCGGGCCGCCGCCGACAAGATCGGTCTGGCCCGGGTCCGCGCCGCCCGGCACCGCGTCGAGCACGCCGAGATGCTCACCCCCGAGACCGTCGCCGGCTTCGCCGAACTGGGCCTGATCGCATCCGTCCAGCCCGCCTTCGACGCGCTGTGGGGCGGGGAGGACGGCATGTACGCCCGGCGGCTGGGCGCCGGGCGGGCCCGCACCCTCAACCCCTTCGCCGCGCTGCTGCGGGCCGGTGTGCCGCTGGCGTTCGGCTCGGACAGCCCGGTCACCCCGCTCGACCCGTGGGGCACCGTCCGGGCCGCCGCCTTCCACCGCACGCCCGAGCACCGGATCTCGGTCCGGGCCGCGTTCACCGCGCACACCCGCGGCGGCTGGCGGGCCGTCGGCCGGGACGACGCGGGCGTCCTGGTCCCCGGCGCCCCCGCCGACTACGCCGTCTGGCGCACGGACCGGCTGGTCGTGCAGGCCCCCGACGACCGGGTGGCCCGCTGGTCCACCGACCCGCGCTCCGGCACCCCCGGCCTGCCCGACCTCACCCCGGGCCGCGACCTGCCGGTCTGCCTGCGCACCGTGGTGGGCGGACGGACGGTGTTCGTACGGCCGGGCGAGTGATCTCCCGGGGCGGCGCGGCGCTCACCGGTCGCCGCGCCACCGCCGCCCCACCTGCGCATCCTCCCCGCCGCCCGCGCAACCGGCCCTGTCGCCCCAGCTCAGAGGCTGTTGACAGGCGGCGGCCGAGGGCCGGTAGGTTCGGCCGCGTCCACCACCGGACGCCCGACCGAGGGCTGTTCGCACGGCTCGTCGCAGCGCCGCTGGGTCAGGGACGGTGCCCCGCACCGGGGCCCCGTCACTGGGATCCAGGCCCAGCGCCCGCGCCGGCGAGGGAACGCCCCGGGCGGTCGGCCGGTGCGACCCGGGTGGGGCCCGGGCGCTCCCTAGACAACGGCTCTCGGTAGATCCGCAGCCAGCGGGTCCCAGGTCGGCCCGAAGGGCGCCGGGCCCCCATCCGCCGTGGCGCGTTCCGGCCGTCGCGCGGCGGGAAGACGCCGAAAATCATCACTTCTACCCCGTTCTCGGGGAATCGACACCACCAGATGCCCGCGCCCTCGCGTCTTCCCAGGCGGCGGCCACTATGGTGGACCCCTGCGTACGACATGAAGGGGCAGCATTGAACGACGGCGACGGGACCCTCGCGGCCAAGGCCCAGGGAAGGCAGTTCGGTCCGCTCGGCACGGCCTTGGTGATCATCCCGACCTACAACGAGGCGGAGAACATCAAGACCATCGTCGGCCGGGTACGCGGAGCCGTTCCCGAGGCGCACGTACTGGTCGCGGACGACAACAGCCCCGACGGCACCGGCAAGCTCGCCGACGAACTGGCCGCCGGCGACGAGCACGTCCACGTGCTGCACCGCAAGGGCAAGGAGGGCCTCGGCGCCGCCTACCTCGCGGGCTTCCGCTGGGGCCTGGAGCGGGACTACGGCGTGCTGGTGGAGATGGACGCCGACGGCTCCCACCAGCCGGAGGAGCTGCCCCGGCTGCTCACCGCCCTCAAGGGTGCCGACCTGGTGCTCGGCTCCCGCTGGGTGCCCGGCGGCCGGGTGGTGAACTGGCCGAAGTCCCGTGAGTTCCTCTCGCGGGGCGGCTCCACCTACTCGCGCCTCATGCTCGACGTGCCGATCCGGGACGTGACGGGCGGCTTCCGGGCCTTCCGCCGCGAGACCCTGGAGGGCCTCGGCCTGGGCGAGGTCGACTCGCAGGGCTACTGCTTCCAGGTCGACCTGGCCCGCCGGGCGGTGAAGGCCGGCTATCACGTCGTAGAGGTCCCGATCACCTTCGTCGAGCGCGAGCTGGGCGATTCCAAGATGAGCCGGGACATCGTGGTCGAGGCGCTGTGGCGGGTCACCTCCTGGGGCCTGGGGGACCGCATCGGCCGGTTCACCGGCAAGGGGCACGCCTAGGCCCTGTCGTCAAACTCCCGCCTGCCGCGCGACGCCATGCACGCTCCCCCCGAGTTCTTCGAGCAGGGGGTGCCCCGACTCGCCGCACCGGGCCCAGACCCAAGTACGCCCAGTACGAGGGTCAGGACCCGGCACGCCCCCAGCCTCCGGCCGGGGGGACCCCCAGAGCACGCACCTGACGCCGCGCGGCCCGCCCTTCGGGCGGACGGCGGGAGCTGACGACAGGACCTGGCACACGACACCGGGCACGGCCGCGCCCGGTCGCTCCCCTTATCCGGTGCTGAGCCTCGACCGGGCACACTGGGAGCATGACGACTGGCGCTCCGACCTCCCCGTATCCCGCCCGCCGCCGGCGCTCACGGCTGCGCAGGTATCTGCCGCTGGGCATCGCCGCCTGGCTGGTGCTGGAGATCTGGCTGCTGACCCTGGTCGCGGGCGCGGCGGGCGGCCTCACGGTGTTCCTGCTGCTCGTCGCGGGCCTCGTGGCCGGTTCCGTGGTCATCAAGCGGGCCGGCCGCCGCGCCTTCGCGAGCCTGAACGAGGCCGTGCGCCAGGGAGGTTCGCCCGCGCGTGGCGGCGGCAACGGCCTGATGATGCTCGGCGGTCTGCTGCTGATGATCCCGGGGCTCGTCTCGGACGCGGCGGGCCTGCTCCTGCTTCTGCCGCCCGTCCAGCGGGCGGTGAGCCGCCTCGCGGAGAACGCCCTGGAGCGGAGCCTGCGCCGGGTCGCCCCGGGCAGCCTGGGGGACGTGTTCCAGCAGGCCCGCATGCACCGGCCCGACGGCAAGGTGGTGCCCGGCGAGGTCATCCGGGACGACGGGCCGCACGGGAACCCGCAGGGGCCCCGCCCGCCGCTGACCCGCTGAGGCGGCTCCTGCCGCGGGGCGCTCGTCCCGCACAAGGACCGCGCGCACCTATGACGGCGGGCGCCGTACATGGAGACCATGTACGGCGCCCGCCGTCATATATGTCGTGCTGTGTACCGGCCGAGCCCCGCGGGGACTAGGCGCTCTTGCGGCTGTCCCGGGGGTGCACCGCGATGTTCATCGCGCCCGAACGCAGCACCGCCAGACGCTCCTCGAGGACCTCTTCGAGTTCCTCGCGGGTGCGCCGCTCCATCAGCATGTCCCAATGGGTGCGCGCGGGCTTGGCCTTCTTCTCCTCGGGGCCGTCACCGTCCACCAGGAGTGCCTGGGCACCGCAGACCTTGCACTCCCACTCCGGCGGGATCTCCGCCTCCACAGAGAAGGGCATCTCGAAGCGGTGCCCCTTCTCACATGCGTACTCCACGGCCTGGCGCGGGGCCAGGTCGATGCCGCGGTCCGTCTCGTAGCTGGTCACCACGAGGCGCGTACCGCGAAGAGCTCGCTCACTCATGAATCGTGCCTCCCGGGCTTGTCGCCCACAGGACAGGTGTCGCTGTCGTCGTCATCCGGTCAACGTCCGGTCGGCGGTAAAGATTCCCGTTCCGGGTCATGCGTCGCCGTCGTAGCCGCCCCTTGTTCTACCCACAGGCGCCCGGTTTGTCACATCTGCAAGCAGATGTCACCCAGCGTTTCGGCATCTTTGACGCGCAGTAACGGTACGCCTGGCAGGCCAAACGCGTACACTACCGCCCTTTCACGCCGAGTGTGAAATCGCTTCCGGGGCCACCGGGCACCGGCTCCCGTCGCGAAGGCCCGGACGGAGGCGTTCCGGGCGGTCAGACCCAGACGCCGCGCTCCTCCAGGACCTCGCGCAAGGTGCCGATGTGATCCGTCATGATGCCATCGACGCCGAGGTCCAGGAGCCGGTGCATCCGCTCCGGCTCGTTGACGGTCCACACATGCACCTGGAGTCCGCGCGCATGGGCGGCGCGGACGAAGCGGTGGTCGGCCACGGGCACGCCCGACTGGACCTCGGGCACCTGTGCGGCCACCGCCGACCGGCGCACCGCGGCCGGCAGCCCCCAGGAGCGCAGCCGCAGGTTCAGCACCCCGCGCGTGCCCAGCGAGGTGGCGAGCCGGGGCCCGGCCAGCCGCCGCGCGCGCAGCACCCGCGCCTCGGAGAAGGAGCCCACGCAGACCCGGTCCCAGGCGTCGGCGCGCCCGACCAGCTCCAGCAGGGGACGCAGCGCCGGCTCCGCCTTGACGTCGACGTTCCAGCGCACCCCGGGAAACGTCTCCAGCAGCTCCTCGAACAGCGGCACCGGTTCCCGGCCCGCCACGCGCGCGTGCCGCACCTCCGCCCACGGCAGCTCGGCGATCCGGCCCGCGCCGTCGGTGACCCGGTCCAGCGTCGCGTCGTGGAAGGCGACCAGCCGGCCGTCCGCCGTGGCGTGCACATCGGTCTCGATGTACCGGTAGCCCAGTTCCACCGCCCGCCGGAACTGCGCCGCGGTGTTCTCCAGCCCGTCGGCCGCGCCGCCCCGGTGGGCGAAGGCGATCGGCCCCGGGTGGTCCAGATACGGGTGGCACGGGGCCGGCGGGGTCAAAGTCACGGACGCAGTATCACCCGCTCGGGTGTCCCACCGGCAACGATCCCGCTGCCCGCCGGTGCCGACGGGACGGCGAACATCCGCAGGAACACCTGCGCCAGCGGGCCGATGGACGCGGCGTAGAGCACGGTGCCCACCCCGATGGTGCCGCCCAGGGCGAACCCGGTCACCACCACCGCCACCTCCACCGCCGTCCGCATCAGCCGGATCGACCGGCCGGTACGCCGGTGCAGCCCGGTCATCAGCCCGTCGCGCGGGCCCGGACCGAAGCGCGCCGCGATGTACAGACCGGTCGCCATGCCGTTGAGCACGATGCCGGCCAGGAGCAGGGGCACCCGCAGGGCGAGGGGGCGGACGTCCGGGAGCAGTGCGAGGGTGCCGTCCATCGCCAGGCCGACCACGAAGACGTTGGAGACCGTGCCGAGCCCGGGCCGCTGCCGCAGCGGGACCCACAGCAGCAGCACCGCCGCGCCCACGATGATCGACAGGACGCCGATGCTCAGCCCGGTCAGCTCGGCCAGCCCCTGGTGGAGCACGTTCCACGGCTCCAGGCCCAGCCCGGCCGCCACCAGCAGCGCGGAACTGGCGCCGTAGAGCGCGAGCCCCGCGTACAGCTGGACCAGCCGGCGGCCGAGCCGCCGGCCGGGCGCCGAGGTGGTGCGAGTGGACACCGAAGTGACGCCAGTGGACATGGAAATACCCCCCTGGGTGGTGGCAGTGGCCTGACGCATGCCACTCTGTGGCTTGTCGGCAATCGCCATCCATGGCCAATCTGGGGAAGGTGGACTGATCTTCATGGCGCAGTGGACCTCGGCGGTGGGGGCGGCGCAGCTCGCCCGGCTCCTCACCTCCCAGCAGGACCGTCCGGCCGGCCCCGGCACCCGCCGTCCCCCCGCCTACCGCGCCCTCGCCGACGGCATCCGGCTCCTGGTCCTGGAGGGCCGCGTCCCGGTGGCCGCGCGCCTGCCCGCCGAACGCGAGCTGGCCCTCGCCCTCGCCGTCAGCCGCACCACCGTCGCGGCGGCCTACGAGGCACTGCGCGGCGAGGGCTTCCTGGAGTCCCGGCGCGGCGCGGGCAGCTGGACCGCCGTACCGGCCGGCAACCCGATCCCGGCGCGCGGCCTGGAGCCGCTGCCCCCGGAGGCCCTCGGCTCGATGATCGACCTGGGCTGCGCCTCGCTCCCGGCGCCCGAGCCGTGGCTCACCCGGGCCGTGCGGGGAGCCCTGGAGGAACTGCCGCCGTACGCCCACACGCACGGCGACTACCCGGCCGGGCTGCCCGCGCTGCGGTCGATGATCGCCGAGCGCTACACCGCGCGCGGGATCCCCACCATGCCGGAGCAGATCATGGTGACGACCGGCGCGATGGGCGCCATCGACGCCATCTGTCATCTCTTCGGCGGCCGTGGCGAGCGCATCGCCGTCGAGTCGCCGTCCTACGCCAACATCCTCCAGCTGATGCGCGAGGCGGGCGCCCGGCTGGTCCCGGTCGCGATGGCCGAGGGGCTGTCCGGCTGGGACCTGGACCGCTGGCGGCAGGTCCTGCGGGAGGCCGCGCCGCGCATCGCCTACGTGGTCGCCGACTTCCACAACCCCACCGGGGCGCTCGCCGACGAGGACCAGCGGCGCCGGCTGGTGGACGCGGCCCGCTCGGCCGGCACGGTGCTCGTCGCCGACGAGACGATGAGCGAGCTGTGGCTCGACGAGGAGGTGCGGGACGGCGGCATGCCCCGGCCGGTGTGCGGCTTCGACCCGGCCGGTTCCACGGTGATCACGGTCGGCTCGGCCAGCAAGGCGTTCTGGGCGGGGATGCGCATCGGCTGGGTCCGCGCGGCGCCGGACGTCGTCCGTAGCCTGGTCGCCGCCCGGGCGTACGCCGACCTGGGCACGCCCGTGCTGGAGCAGCTGGCCGTGAACTGGCTGTTCAGCACCGGCGGCTGGGAACAGGCGGTCGAGCTGCGCCGGGCGCAGGCCCGGGAGAACCGGGACGCCCTGGTGGCGGCGGTGCGCCGGGAGCTGCCCGCCTGGGAGTTCGAGGTGCCGCGCGGCGGGCTGACCCTCTGGGTCCGGGCCGGCGGCCTGTCCGGCTCCCGCCTCGCGGAGGCGGGCGAGCGGACGGGTGTCCGGGTGCCGTCCGGTCCGCGCTTCGGCGTCGACGGCGCCTTCGAGGGCTATCTGCGGCTTCCGTTCACCGTCGGGGGAGCGGTGGCGGACGAGGCGGCGTCCCGGCTGGCCGCGGCGGCCCGCCTGGTCGAGTCGGGCGCGACGGGAGGGACGGAGTCGCCGCGCACGTTCGTGGCGTAGGCCGGCTGGAAGGCTCGGACCTCGGGCGCGGGCACGTGTCCGTGGGCGGGTGAAGGTCCGCGGGACACCTGGCGCGCCGGGTGGTGGCTCGCGCGGTTCCCCGGGCATCTGCGGGGCGCGGGCGCACGGCGTGCGGTGCCTGGTGAGGGCTCCTTGGGGGGTGCCCCCGCGCCTCCCCGGGGCGCCGGGGACCGGGTCAGGACTCCGCTGCCGCCGTCTTCGCCGGTACCGGTGTCCTGGCCGGCGCCGGCTTCGACAGGTCCGCCGGGCCGGGCCCCGCGGCGGCGGACCGGGTGGGCAGCAGCGCCAGTACCGCGTGCCGGTCGGCGTCGCTCGTGGCGTCGTCGTAGGGGTCGGGCGTACGCGGCACCTGGAGCCGGTGCACCGGGCCGGAGCCCAGCCGGGCGTACCCCCGCCCGGGCGGCACCCGGGTCGGCGGTGTGGTGGGCGGCGCCGCCCCGAGCACCGCCTCCACCTGCTGGGGCGCCGTGGCCCCCAGCACGACGCGCGCGCGTGTGTGCTGCCGTACCGCGTCGCCGAGCGTCTCCGCGTTGTCGAACTGCTCCGCCACGACCACCGTCACGTTCGCCGCGCGGCCGTGCCGCAGCGGCACCTGGAGCAGTGCCTGCGGGTCCTCGCGTCCGTCGGCCGCCGCGAGGTGGGTGAAGACGGCGGGCCGGTCCAGCAGGAGCCACAGCGGGCGCCGGGTGTCCTCCGGCGGCGGGTCGCCCGCCTGCCGGGCCAGGTTGATCGCGATGAGCCGCCGCTCGGTCTCCCGCGCGGCCCACTCCAGACTGGCCAGCGCCCCGGCCGGCGCGCACTCCACGGCGAGTACGCCGTCCCGGCCGGTCAGACAGGCGTACTCGCCGGTGCCGCCGCCGTCCACGATCAGCACATCGCCGTGGCGCACGGCTTGCAGGGCGATGGACCGCAGCAGGGTGGACGTGCCGCTGCCGGGATGGCCGACGGCCAGCAGGTGCGGCTCGGTGGAGCGGATGCCGGTGCGCCAGACGACCGGCGGGACGTCGATCCGTTCCTCGCCGTAGGAGAGGGGAAGCGTGCGCTGGACCTCGCTGGGGTCGGTGTAGCCGAGGACGGTCTCGCCGGCCGCGGTGACGAAGGGCTGGGCGGGGATGTCGGCGGGCAGCGGGGCGAGGGCGGTGACGGTGAGCCGGTTGCCCTCCTCGTCCCAGTCGAAGTGGTACTCGCGGCTCCGCCCGGCCTTGGCGGTGAGCAACTGCTCGACCCGCGTGCGGGCCCCGGCCTCGCCGTCCGGGAAGTAGGCGGGGTAGCGGATCACCAGGTGCCCGACGCGTCCGGCGTCGTCGAAGCCGTAGGCGGCGAAGGCCTTCTCCCACTCTCCGCCGTGCGCGTACAGCGGCGCCGGGTCCTCGGGGGCCGAGAAGTGCGGCACCAGGGCGTCGTAGAGCGCCTTGAGGCGTTCGGCCTGGGAGGCGTCGGGCCCCGCGGAGGCCGACGGGGTGCGGTCGCGGCCCTGCCAGGCCGCCGCCGCCATCACGGTGACGACGGCGAGCAGCGGCCCGTACGGCATCAGGGCCACGACCATGACCGCGGAGGCCGCGAGGAACAGCAGCGGCCCGCGTCTGTCCTTGGGCGTGTCCGCCCACCTGCGGCGGCCGGCCGAGGCCAGCACGCGCAGCCCGCGCGTGACCGTGATCAGCGGATGGAGGACATCGGTGGCGCTGTCGGCCGCCGTCCGGGCCAGTTCCCTGCTCCGGGCGAGCTGCGTCCGGGCGATCTGGGCGCTGTCCTTGCTCAGGATGCGGGGGAGAGGGCGCCGGGCCACTGCTGACTCCTGATCGTGCGTGCGGGCGGTACGGGCGGGGTCAGAACTTGATGCCGCCGAGGAGGCTGGCCAGGCTCTCTCCCCCGGCCTTGATGCTCGGGGCGATGCCGGTGGTCGACAGGTAGAAGCCGAACAGGGCCGACACCGTGGCGTGCGAGCCCTTCAGCCCGCCCTTGCGGAAGAACAGGAAGACGACGATGCCCAGCAGCAGCACGCCGGAAAGGGAGAGGATCATTGGGGGCCTCCTGGTGTCGAAGGTGGGGGACAGTCACCATGAGTTCTTCCAGGATCACAGGATGTATCCATACGATTAAAGGTGCAACTGGGTGAAAAGCGGTGGATTTCCCCCACCCGGAGGAAGCGGTCACGGCCCGGACGACCTGTGCTGTTGCCCCCCGCGGGTCCCGTCGGTGATCTTTACCTCGGGCACATCCGGTCATGTGCCCCGAGAGCCAGTACGCTGGCGATTCACTCGTACGAAGCAGTCCCCGCATCAGCGAAGCGGTTCCCCCATCAGCATGGAGAGGCGGTCCGGCCATGAGTGAAGCCCCCGACCCCGAGGTCGTGGAGCTGGCGACCAAGATCTTCGATCTGGCCCGGCAGGGGCAGACCGAGGCGCTCGTGGCGTACGTCGACGCGGGCGTCCCCGCCAGCCTCACCAACGACCGCGGCGACTCCCTGGTGATGCTCGCCGCCTACCACGGCCACGCCGACGCGGTCCGCGCGCTGCTCGCCCGCGGCGCCGCCGCCGACCAGATCAACGACCGGGGCCAGACCCCGCTCGCGGGCGCCGTGTTCAAGGGCGAGACGGACGTGATCAAGGCCCTGCTGGAGGGCGGGGCCGACCCCGCCAAGGGCACGCCGTCGGCCGTCGACACGGCCCGCATGTTCGGCAAGACGGAACTGCTGGAACTGTTCGGCGCGCGCTGAGACGAGTATTCCGACCAGCAACGACACGGAAAACGGGGGAGGCGGTACAGGGCCGCCGGAAATACGGTCGCGGCAGCACACGGCGCGGGTCATCATGACGACGTGATTCACGGACGCGATGGCTGGGCAGGTGTTGCCGCACCGCGCGGGCCGTGATGCGGCCCGCATGGGCCACCGACGAGAGGCAGAGAGAGATGGTCTACAGCAAGCAAGAGACGGCGGGCGCTCCGACGTTGTGTCGCGCGGCCAGGTAACGCGTGTTCACCGGTTGCGTCGACGCTTGATGTGAGGCTGTTTCCCATGTTCGATCCGGTCATAGCGCCCAGCGGTACCCTGCTCGGGCTGCTCCAGCGCGGCCGCGGCGACGGCACGCTGCACGCGCTGACGGCCCCGCGCGCCGAAGCGCTCGCGGCCCTGAACCACTGTGTGCTGCGCGACCCCCGCCACGACTGGCAGGTGGAGAACCGCTCCCTCTACTACGCCCGGCTCTACCTCGACCTGAACGGCGGACTCGACGCCGTCGAGGCGCACCTCTTCGGCCCCGAGGACGTTCTCGACACCGACGAGTGCCGCACCGGTCTGGCCCTGGCCGTCCTCGGCCACCTCGCCTCCTACGGCAGGAGGGACGCCCTCGACCTGTTGCGCAGGTACGCCGCCCACGGCTCCAACTGGGCCTGGGCCCTTGACGAGCTGGCCCTGCGGGACGACGACGCGGGCCTGCGCGCCCTCGCCGCCCCCGTCCTGGCCCGCTTCTCCACCGACCCCGAGGGCGAGGCCGAGCTGGCCGCCGCCGTGCGCGACGCCTTCGAACCACGGCCCTGGCGGCTGTGGGCCGAGGATGCCCGCCCGACGATCGGCGCCCGCGTCCGTGCCGCACAGGAAGCCGGCTGTTTCGACCGCTGGCAGCGGCAGATGCGCCCCACCGGCCCCCGGCCCGGCTGGAGCGTGCGCGCCGTCTTCGAGTGGGCCCAGCAGGGCATGGAACGCGGTGCCGCCCTCCATGTGCCCGCCGCCCGCTGCCTGGTCGCCGTGGCCGGTCCCGAGGACCGGCCCGAGATCCTCCGGGCCGCGAGGAACGGCGACGACGGAGCCCGCTGCACCGCCCTGCGCTACCTCGCCGACAGCGACGACCCCGACGCGCTCGACCTGATCGAGGCCGCCGTCGCCGACGGGACCACGCCCGTCGTGGAGGCCGCCGTCGACGCCTTCGAACGGATGCGCGGCGTCACCGCCGTGGACCGCGCGCGCGGCTGGGCCCGGCGTTCCGACCCGCTCGGCGCCGCCGCCGGCCGCATCCTCGCCTGCCGGGGCGGCACCGGCGACCGCGACCTCGTCCTCGCCGCACTGCGCGAGGCCGTACGCGGCGAGGGACCCGACGCCCCCACGCTGTGGACCCTCGTCGACGGCGCCGGACGCCTCGGCATCGTCTGCGCGGCCCCCGTCCTGCGGCACGTCTACCGCGAGACGGCCTCCTCCCACCTGCGGGGCCGCGCCGCCCGCGCGCTGGCTGCCACCGACCCCTCCTTCGCCGCCGGCTTCGCCGTCGAGTGCCTGTGGGACTGCGAGGAGACCACCCGCGAACTCGCCGCCCGGCACGCCGAGACCGGCGACACCCGGGTCGTGGAGCGCCTGCGCCGCCTGGCCGCCGATCCGGCCGAGGAGGACGAGGTGCAGACCGCCGTACGCAGCCGCTTCGGGCCCGACGCCGCCCTCGGCTGACCCCGCCCGCACCTCCCGGCCGGGGCGGACGACCGTCCGGCGGGTGAACTCCGGGCGACCCGCGGACCAGACCGCCGTGACGGCCGGACGACCTGGGGGTGCGGGTCTCCCGGGAGGGCGGGGCGGTCCGGAGGGGCGGGTCCGGGGGAGGGCCGGTGTGCCGGTCGGCGGGAGGGCCGGGTGGCCTGGGGGTGGGCCGCCGTGACGGCCTGCTGGGCTGCGGGGCGGGTCGGTTTGCCGGCGCCGCCTGTCTCACGCGTGGCGAGCCGCGGTCGGGGCGGCGAGGTGCCGGGCGGTCTGGAGCGCGCAGTGGGCCACGCCGTTTCCGGGGTCGGTGAAGTGCCCGGAGCACGGGGCGTGGTCGTGGGCCACGGACCCAGCCGGGCGCAGCTTGCCGACGTCCTGCCCAGGGCCGGTCATCACCCTGTCCGGCCCGCCGCTGCCCGGCACCGGTGGTCATCGGACCCCAGGGCGCCGTTCCGGTGGTCGGGCCGAAGTCCGGCCCACCGGTGCGCTCAGGATCAGCGGCGCCGTACCGACACGAATCTGACCGGAGTACCCGGCGGGGCCTGTGCGGCGGCCGGCAGGTCGGCGGCGCGCACCACCGCGATCACCGGGTAGCCGCCGGTGGTCGGATGGTCGGCGAGGAACACCACCGGACGCCCGTCCGGCGGCACCTGGACCGCCCCGAGCACCATCCCCTCGCTGGGCAGCTCCCCGGGCCGGGCCCGCTCCAGGGCGGGCCCCTCGGTGCGCAGACCGATGCGGTTGCTCGCCGAGGAGACCCGGTACGCGCGCGCGGTGAGGTCCCGGACCGCGCCCGCCGTGAACCAGTCGTCGCGCGGGCCCAGGGTCACCCGGAGCACCAGCTCGGCGGGCGGACCCGGCTGCGGGGCGCCGTCCACGCGCGCGGGAGGGCCGGCCGGGACGCCCAGCGGCAGGACCGTCCCGTCCACGAGCGGGGCCGGGCCCAGGCCGGACAGCAGATCGGTGGCGCGGCTGCCGAGGACCGGCTCCACGGCGATGCCGCCGGAGACGGCCACATAGCCGCGTACCCCCGCCGTGGCCGTGCCCACCTCCAGCAGCTCGCCCGCCGGCACGGCGACCGGGGCGCCCCACGCGGCCGGACGACCGCCCACCGTCACCGGACTCGGCGCGCCGCCGACCGCGACCGTGACCGGAGTACGCGCGCGCAGCGCACAGCCGTTGAGCGTGGTCTCCAGGACGGCGGCGTCCGGCGGATTGCCGACGAGCCGGTTCACCAGTGCCGCCGCGGGCGGGTCGAGTGCCCCGGAGCGCCCCACGCCGAGATGCGCGTACCCCGGCCGCCCCCGGTCCTGCACGGTCGTCAACGCACCGGCGCGCACCACGACGAGCACCCGGTCGCTCACGCGCCCACCTCCCCGGACGGGACCGCCGGGCCGCCCGCGGCCCTAGCCGGCAGGCCGGCGGCGCGGGTCCGCGTCGTGGTGGCGCGCGCCGGTGCGTCCTGCCGCTCGCCGGTGTCCAGGCGTGCGTGGGCGATGGCTGTCCAGAGCCCCTGTCTCTTCCCCGTCACGTGTCCTCCCGGGGGACGAAGCGCACGCGCGCCCCGGGGGCCAGCAGTGCGGCCGGTACGCGCGTGTGGTCCCACAGCACCGCGTCCGTCGTGCCGATCAGCTGCCAGCCGCCGGGGGAGGAGCGCGGGTACACCCCCGTGTACGGCCCGGCGAGCGCTACGGCGCCCGCTGGGACCGCGGTGCGCGGGGTGGCGCGGCGCGGGACGGCGTAGCGGTCCGGGAGCCCGGTGAGATAGCCGAAGCCCGGGGCGAATCCGCAGAAGGCCACCGTGAACTCGGTACCGGCGTGGATGCGGGCCGCCTCCCGCTCGGTCACCCCCCAGTACCCGGCGACCACCGCGAGGTCCGGGCCGTCGTAGCGCACGGGCAGTTCGATCAGCTCGCGCGCGCGGGGAGGCACTTCCGGTGTCCGCGCGGTGGTCAGCTCCGCCGCCCAGCGGTCCGGGTCGGCCAGCCCGTCGAGCAGGACGGTACGGGCCGCGGGGACGATCTCGCGCACGGTGAGCGTGCCCTCCTCGCGGCGGCGCAGCAGCGACGCGTGCAGGGCCTGCGCCTCCTCGCCGGAGGACACCTCCACGAGCAGCGCGTCGTCGCCGACGGGAAGCACCCTCACGCGAACGCCTCCAGGCGCACGCCCGCCGCCACCAGCCGCTCGCGCACCCGGCGGGCCAGATCCACCGCTCCGGGCGTGTCGCCGTGCAGGCACAGCGACCGGGCGCGCACCGGGATCCGCGCGCCGGAGTGCGCGACGACCGTGCAGGAGCGGGCGAGGCTCAGCGAGCGCTCCACGACCGTGTCCGGGTCGGTCACCACGGCGCCCTCCCGGCCGCGCGGCACCAGTGTGCCCTCGTCGGTGTACGCGCGGTCCGCGAAGGCCTCCGGAACCGCCGGCAGCCCCGCCTCGGCGGCCGCCTCCAGCAGCCGTGAGCCGGGCAGGCCCAGCACCGGCAGCGCGGCGTCCGCGAGCCGTACGCCGTCGATCACCGCGCGGGCCTGCTCCGCGTCACGCACCACCCGGTTGTAGAGCGCGCCGTGCGGCTTGACGTACGCCACGCGCGCCCCCGCCGCCCGCGCGAACACCTCCAGGGCGCCGATCTGGTAGGCCACCTCGGCCGCCAGCTCGGCGGGCGGCACGTCCATCGCGCGCCGCCCGAAACCGGCCAGGTCCCGGTAGGAGACCTGCGCGCCGATCGTCACGCCGCGCTCGGCCGCCAGCTCGCACACCCGGCGCATGGTGGCCGCGTCCCCCGCGTGGAAGCCGCAGGCCACGTTGGCGCTGGTGACGACGGACAGCAGCTGTTCGTCATCGGTCAGCCGCCAGCGCCCGAAGCCCTCGCCGAGGTCGGCGTTCAGATCGATCACGGTCATGGTGTCCTCGTGTCTCCGGTTTCTCCAGGGGAACCGGCTTCTCGAGTGGGCCGGTTTCCAGTGTGAGCCGGTTTCCCGTCCGGCCGCTCCGTGTGCCTCAGGCCAGTTCCCTTCCGCGGGTCTCCGGCAGCCCCAGCAGGGCCAGCGCGGCGATGCCGTAGCCGATCGCGCCGAAGACCAGCGCGCCGCCGACGCCCCAGCTGTCCGCGAGGAAGCCGACCAGGGTCGGGAACACCGCGCCCACCGCGCGGCCCGTGTTGTACGTGAAGCCCTGCCCGGTGCCGCGCACCGCCGTCGGGTACAGCTCGCTCAGGTAGGAGCCGAAGCCGCTGAAGATGGCCGACATGCAGAAGCCGAGCGGGAAGCCGAGCACCAGCAACAGGGTGTCGGCGCCGTGCGGGATGTTCGCGTACGCCAGGATGCACAGCGCCGACAGCAGCGCGAACAGCCAGATGTTGTTCCGCCGGCCCAGCCGGTCGGTCAGCACCCCGCCGGTCAGATAGCCGAGGAAGGCGCCGGTGATCAGGAACGCCAGATAGCCGCCGGTGTTCACCACCGACAGGCCCCGTTCGGACTTCAGGTACGTCGGCACCCAGGTCGCCAGTGTGTAGTAGCCGCCCTGGACGCCCGTCGACAGCAGGCTCGCGAGGAGTGTGGTGCGCAGCAGGCCCGGCGCGCCGTCGCGTCCGGGGCGGAAGACGGCCGCGAACGACCCGCGCGCCGGGTCCTGTTCGCGGGCCGCCGTCGCGGTGGGGGCGTCGTGCACCCGGCGGCGCAGCCACACCACGAGCAGCGCCGGCAGCGCTCCGGTCCAGAACATCACCCGCCAGGCCAGGTCCTCGCCGGCGAAGGAGAACACCAGCGTGTAGACCACCGCCGCCAGACCCCAGCCGGCCGCCCAGGCGCTCTGGACCGCGCCGAGCGTACGGCCCCGGTGGCGCGCGCCCGCGTACTCGGCGACCAGGATCGCGCCGACCGCCCACTCGCCGCCGAAGCCGAGGCCCTGGAGGGCGCGGAAGACCAGCAGCGTCTCGTAGGTGGGCGCGAAGCCGCAGGCGACGGTGAACACGGCGTACGTGGTCACCGTGATCATCAGGGCCCGGACCCGGCCGACCCGGTCCGCGACCACGCCGGCGACGGCGCCGCCGACCGCCGAGACCACGAGCGTCACCGTGGTGAGCAGGCCGGTCTGGCCGCTGTCCAGGCCGAAGTACGCCGCGAGCGCCACCATGCTCAGCGGCAGGGTGAAGTAGTCGTAGGAATCGAGGGCATAGCCGCCGAAAGCTCCGGCGAACGCGCGCCGGCCGCGCGGGCCGAGGGCGCGCAGCCAGCCGAACGCGCCGTCCCCGGCGGCCCGTCCGCCTCGCGCCGGCCGTACACCGGCGGAGGACCCGGACCGGGGCGGTGGGGTCGTGCTCATGGGCACCTCGCAGATGGGGGAGGGTGCTGGAAAGTGAGCCGTGCCGAGCACCGTAGAGGATCGTTCAACGATCCTTCAATACCCATGTTGTCTCGTCGTGGCATCCACGGTTGAATTCCGGGCATGGCAGAGCAGCTGGCGGGACTGGCCGACGACCGTGTCCTCCTCGGACGCACCAGCACCGCGGAACGGGTCGCCGACATCCTCAGGAGCCGTATATCCGAGGGCTACTTCCCGCCCGGCACCCGGCTGTCGGAGGACAGCATCGGCGGGGCCCTGGGGGTCTCCCGCAACACCCTGCGCGAGGCCTTCCGGCTGCTCACCCACGAACGCCTGCTGGTACACGAACTCAACCGCGGCGTGTTCGTACGGGTCCTGACCGTCGAGGACGTGGAGGACATCTACCGCACGCGCACGCTCGTGGAGTGCGCCGTCGTCCGCGGCCTCGGCGCGCCGCCGTACCGGCTCGGCGGGCTGGTCTCGGCGGTCGACGACGGGCACACGGCCGCCGCGAAGAACGACTGGAAAGGCCTGGGCACGGCCAACATCCACTTCCACCGCGAACTGGTCGCCCTCGCCGGCAGCGAACGCACCGACGAACTGATGCGCAGCGTCTTCGCCGAGCTGCGCCTGGCCTTCCACGTGGTGGACGACCCGCGCCGGCTGCACGAGCCCTACCTCGCCCGCAACGACCGTATCCTGCGGGCCCTCCAGGCCGGGGACACCCGAGGCGCGGAACGGCTCCTGGAGACGTACCTCGCCGACTCCCTGGAACGGGTCGTCGAGGTGTACCGGCGGCGCGTGGGCGAGGACCCGGCCGACGCCTCCTGAACCGACGCGGCCGGCCGTGCCGGACCGGTGTGCCGGGCCTGTTCCGGCCGATGGGCGGGGCCTGTTCGGACCGGTGTGCCGGGCCTGTTCGGACCGGCCCGCCCGGCCTGCTCCGGCCGGTGCGGCCGGTCGTCTTCCGCTTCTGTGACGGCCGTCGCTTCTGAGCCGTTTGGGCCGATGTCAGACCCAGGACCTAGTCTGTGCACCGTGACTTCGCCTGCATCGACGGACCGTGTTCCGCCCCAGCTCAGCGCGGGGCCGCGCCCGGCGCAGGGCCCGGCCGCCGACGAGGGGCTGGCGCGCCGGCTGCGCGCGCTCGCCTGCACCGCGCCGCTGCACGACCTGGACGCGCGCAAGGCCAACCTGGCCGGCGAGTACTCGGTGTACGGCATGGCCGAGGTGGCGCTCGCCGCCATCGACCTGGTCACGCTGAACATGGACTTCGACACGGGCGCCGACCACGAGCAGGTCGTGGCCCGGCTGGTCCCGCGCATCGCCGCCCAGGCCCCGCACCGGTCCGCCGCCGAACACGAGCGCGTGGCGCGCTGGGTCCTGGAGAACCTGATCAACGTCGGCAGCGTCGACCGCGGCTTCCGCGCGGTCTACGGCACCTTCGCGCCGGACGGCACGTACGTCCGCCGGGACTACGATTTCAAGCTGATCGAGGAGGTCCCCGGCCCCGGCGGCACGGTCTACCTGCGCACCACGGACGAGGCGGTCAACGTCCTGGTCGGCGCCCTCGACACGGACGTCACCAGCGCCCAGATCGCCGCCGAGGTCAAGCTGGAGGTGCTGATCAGCCGAGGCCGGCTCGCCGACGCCCAGCTCGCCGCCGAACAGGCCCGCTACCGCACGGTGCAGTACTCGGAGACCCTGCGGCGCGCCCTGGAGGCCACCCGGCGCAACGTCCGAGCGGTGGACTGGCTCAACACGGTCCCCGACATGATCGCCGAGGCCCTGGACCACGTGGCCGAGCGCTACCGCCACGAGAACGCCATCCTCACCAACATCCGCAAGGCCCGCGACGAGACCGAGGAGCCCGAGCACAAGCGCCGCGCCGCCGAACTCGTCGACATCGTCAAGGACTGCATCCGGCGCCACACCCAGCTCCAGTCGCGCCTGCTGGAGGCCGGCCCGCTGTTCCGCGCCGAACAGGACCGGCAGGCCTTCGCCACCCCGGCGGCGGCGTCCGGGACAGACCTGTACGGCCATCTCCTGGCCCCCGTACTGCCGTTGCCGCTCCAGCAGGCGATCCGGGTCACCGACGCGTTCTTCGCGCGCGGCACCGGACCGCGCACCCCGGTGTCCGTCCGGGTCGGCGACCTCGTCGACATCCTGCTGACCCCGCCGGTGGAACGGGAGCACCTGGGCGCGGAGATGCCCGAGCCCGACCTGATCGCCACGCCCGACGACAGCCGGTTCAGCGAGGAACAGCTCGCCGAGGCGACGCGGCTGCTGGACCTGCCGCCGGACGCGCCCAGAAGACTGTCCGGACTGCTCGCCGAGGCCCGCCGCACCGGCGACCCCGACCTCGCCTACCTGGTGGCGCTGCTCGCCGTCCACGCGGCCAGCCCCGCCGTCGGCACCGCCTACCGGCAGGGCGAGGAGAAGCTGCTCTTCGCCGTGGACGACGGGACCGAGTTGGACGATCCCGAATTCGGCGGGGCCGACCTCATCGTGGGCACGGCCCTGCTGGACGCCGCCGGGATGGCGGCCGACCGGACGGAAGCAGCATGACCGAGCACCACCGCGACAAGGAGCCCAGCCCGTGACCGAGCACGTCGAGTGGAGCGAGGCGGAGCCACCCGCCCCGCCGGCGTCCACCGCCGTCACCCCCGCCGACGCCGCCGACGCGGCGCGGCTCGTGGCCTTCGGCCTCCAGCCCAAGCTGGCGCCCGCCCGCGACCAGGAGTACACCGACCTGCTGCGCCGCTACCGCGAGGAACCGGCCTTCGCCCGGCTCGCCGACGCCGTCGCCGCCGGACTGGGACTCGTCGTGCTCGAGGTGTCCCCGCGCGCGGGCATGGCCGTCACCGCCGCCGAGGACTCGGTCTTCGCCGTCCGCATGGGCGACTACGCGCGTCGCACCGCTGCCGACTCCGGCGACCGCTTCCTGCACGGACTCGCCCATCTCGCCATCGCCGCGCTGGCGTTCCCGCGCCCCGAGGACCTCGCCGACGACTCCTACATCGGACGGGTCACCGTCAACGGCGTCGACGCCTTCGTCCGGCAGGCCTGCCGCCGGCTGGAGGAGCGCGCCGAGGAGCGCGGCGAGAACACCGACCCGGCGACCGACGCGCCCGGCCTGGAGGCCGCCTGGCGGATCTGGGCGCGGCGCAGCGCCACTGGTGCCACCAAGGACGCGCGCCGCCCCGCCGCCTCCACCACCGGCATCGTCGCCAAGGCCCTGGCCTTCCTCACCGACTCCGGCTTCCTGCAGCGCACCGGCGACGACAGCGGCGGCACCTACCGCACCACCGCCCGCTACCAGCTCCAGGTCCGCGACATGGCCGGCAACGCCGCCCTGGCCGAACTGTCCGAGCTGGGCGTCGTCCCGGTCACCGACGGCACGGCCACCCTGCTGCCCGCCGAGGACACCGACGACCTGGACCTGGTGGCCGACGCCGGGCTGCCGTTCCACTCCTGAACCCCTCCGGCGCAAGCACCCCCGAACCCCGCCACCGCAAGAATCCCGAACCCCCTCCACCGCAAGAACACTGACGAGAGTCCGCCATGTACGAGCTGTCCCGGGTCCGCCTCTACTCCATCGGTCCCGCCGGTGCGCGCTACGCCGACACCGTGCTTGACCTGCGGGGCGTCGGCGAGCCCGTGCCCGACCCGGCGCCCACGCAGGCGGAGTTCTTCGAGGAGGAGCCGTCCGGCCCGCCCCGCCGGCCCGCGCCCGCGGGCGTGCTGTTCCTGGAGAACGGCGGCGGCAAGTCCGTCCTGCTCAAGCTGATCTTCTCGGTGATGCTCCCGGGCCACCGCAACACCCTCGGCGGCGCCAGCTCCGGCGTGCTGCGCAAGTTCCTGCTCGCCGACGACTGCGGCCATGTGGCCCTGGAGTGGCAGCACGTACTGACCGGCGAGTGCGTGGTCGTCGGCAAGGTCAGCGAATGGCGCGGACGGCAGGTCTCCAACGACCCGCGCAAGTTCGCCGAGGCCTGGTACTCCTTCCGCCCCGGACCCGGCCTCAGCCTGGACAACCTGCCCGTCGCCGAGGCCACCGCCGTACGGCCGCCCGCCGAGGGCACCTCCGGCGCGCACGGCCGCCGCCGCACCATGAAGGGCTTCCGCGACGCCCTCATGGAGGCAGGCAAGACCTACCCGCACCTGGAGGTGCACTGGGAGGAGATCCACGAGCGCTGGACCGAGCACCTCGGCGACCTCGGCCTGGACCCCGAACTCTTCCGCTACCAGCGCGAGATGAACGCCGACGAGGGCGAGGCGGCCGGCCTCTTCGCGGTCAAGAAAGACTCCGACTTCACCGACTTGCTGCTGCGCGCCGTCACCGACACCCGCGACACCGACGGCCTCGCCGACCTGGTCAGCGGCTTCGGCAACAAGCTCGGCCGGCGCGCCGAACTGATCGCCGAACGCGACTTCACCGCCGGCTCGGTCGACCTGCTCGGCAGGATCGTCGAGGCGGCCGACGCGCGGGCACGCGCGCGTGACGTCCACGCGGGCGCCGAACGCCGTACCCGCACGCTGGCCAGGCGGCTGTCCGCCAGGGCCGTACGCGAGCGGGTCCGGGCCGCCGACCTCGCCCAGCGGGTCACGGCCGCCGCCTACGCCGTCACCCACTCCGAGGGCGCCCGCGAGCGCAGCTCCCTCATCGCCGCCGAACTCGCCTACCGGCACGCCTCGCTGGCGCTGGCCGCCGCCGAGAAGTCCGCCGCCGCGCAGAAACGCGAGCTGGCCGACGCCCGCACCCTGCACTCCGCCTGGCAGGCCGCCGAGGCCGTGCTGCGCCACCGGGCCGCCGCCGACCGCGTCGCGCGCGTCTCCGCGGCCATCCAGGAGGCCGAACGGGACGCGGCCCCCGCGCTCGCCGCCCGCGCCAAGGCCGCCGTGGACCTCGTACGGGCCCTGCACGCCGCCGCCGAGAGCGCCGAGGCCCTCGCCAACGAGGAGGAGGAGCGGTCCGCCGCCCTCCAGGAGGAGGGCGACTCGGCCTACCGCGGCTCCACCACCGCCGCCACCGAGGCGCAGCGCGCCCGCAGCGAGGCCGGGCACCTGCGCCAGCGGCTCGCCGAGGTCGAGCAGGAGACCACCGAGGCCGTCCGCGCCGGCTGGCTGGACGACAGCGCCCCGGACGCCGACCCGGCGCGGGCCGCGCTCGCCGCCAGCGATGCCGAGAAGACCGCCGTGGCCGCCTGGGACGCGGCCCGCGAGGCCGCCCGCAAGGCCACCGAGCACGCGCGCGAGGCAGCCGCCGCCGAGTCCCGCGCCGAGCTGACCGCGGCCCGCGCGGCCGGCGCCGCGACCGCCGCCGAGCGGGCGTACGACGCCGAACGGCGCCTCGCCGAGTCGCTGGCCGCCGAGCAGCGGCTGGCGGAACTGCTCAGCCTGCCCGGGGCACCGGGCACCGTCCGCGTGCCCGGCCCGCGCACCGGAGCGGACGACGCCGTCCCGGCCCCCCGCACCGCGGGGGAGGGCGCGCTCACGCCCGAGGACCTCGACCGCTTCGCCGACGAACTGCGCGAACTCCTCGACGGCGCCGTGTCCACCGCCGAACGGCACCTGTTCGACCTGCGCACCGCCGCCGCCGACGACGCCCGGATCCTCGGCGCCCTCGGTGACGGCGGACTGCTGCCGCCCGGCCCGGACGTCCTGGCCACCGTCGAGTTCCTCGGCGAACACGGCATCCCGGCGCTCCCCGGCTGGCGCTACCTCGCCCAGGCCGTCGACCCGGCCGACCACGCGCGCGTGCTCGCCGCCCGCCCCGAACTGGTCGACGGTGTGATCATCACCGACCCGGACACGCACGCGCGCGCCCGCGAGGTCCTCGGCGACGCCGCCCTGCTGCCCCGCTCCGCCGTGGCCGTCGGCACCGCGGCCGCCCTGCTCGCCCCGCCGCCCCCCGCCGACACCACCCCCGGTGACGTGTTCCTGGTGCCGCCGAACCCGGCCATGCACGACGAACACGCCGCCGACGAGGAACGGCAGGCCCTGCGCGCCCGGGCCACCGCACGCGACGAGGAGATCCGCGTCCTCGCCGCCCGCCTCGGCAAGGACCGCGAACTGGCCGCCCGGCTCGCCTCCTGGCGCACCGGCTGCCCCGCCGGACGCCTCACCGAGCTGGCCGGGGCCGCCGAGGAGGCCCGCGCGTTCGCCGAGGAGACCGAGGCCGAACTCACCGAGGCCCGCACCGTCCGCGCGGAGGCGGAGGAGACCGCGGCCGAGGCCGTGCGGGTCCGCGACGAGCGGCAGGAGGCCGCGCAGAAGGCCCGGCGCGCCGCCGACGCCCTCGCCGGTCTCGCCCACCGGCTGCGCGAGCGCGCCGGCTGGCAGGCGAAACTGCGCGAACTCGCCGACGAGGCGGCCGAGTCCGAGGCCCGCGCCCAGGCCTGCCTGGAGCGCGCCCGCGCCGCCGACGAGGACCGCCGGGCCGCGCAGCGCGCCGCCGACGACGCCCGCCGCACCGCGCGCGCCCTGCGCGCCGAGCGCGCCGAGATCGCCGGCGCCCCCGACGACGTACCCGCCGCGGACACGGACGCCCCGAAGGCGTCCCTGCCCGCCCTCCGCGAGGCATACCGGGCCGCCTCCCAGGTGTACGAGAAGGTCGGCGTCGGCGCCGACCTGCGCGCCGAACAGGCCCGCGCGGAGAGCGACGAGAGCGCCGCCCGCGCCGAACTGGACCGGCTCAGCAACAAGGTCCGCACCCGCGCCGAGCAGCTGCTCCAGTCGCCCGACGGCTCCGACGGGCCGTCCCGGCAGGCCGCCGCCGCGCGCGCGGAGGAGCTGGTGCAGCTCCTGGAGACCCGTATGTCGACCGCGAGCGAGCAGCTCGGCCGGCTGCGCGGCGAGGCCGAGCGCCTCGCCCCCGAGGACGGCGAGGCGCACACCGAGCTGCCCGGGGAACTGATCCCGCGCGACGCCGAGCACGCCCAGGCCCTGCTGCGCACCGCCACGGCCGAACTCGCCGCCCGGACCGGGGCGCTGGCCGAGGCCAGGGAGGCGCACGCGGAGCTGCTGGCGGCCCACCGCGCCGCCGAGGACGCGGCCGGCGGCTTCGACGAGATCGCCGCCATGCTCCGCGACCTGCTGCGCGAGCAGGCGCCCGAGGAGGAGCAGGAGGAGCCCGAGCCGTACCCCGGCACCCTTGAGGAGGCCCGGCACTCCGCCGCCGAGGCCCGCCGCTCGCTGCGGGGCTGTGCCGCCGACCTGTCCGCCGCCGAGGCGGCCGTGCGCGAGGCGAGCGACGTCCTCGTCCGGCACGCCAACTCCACCCGCTACGAGCAGGTCCGCACCCCCGCCCGGCAGCAGATCCGGGAACTGCCCGCCTCCGCGCTGCCCGAGCACGCCCAGAAGTGGGCGGACGCGTTCGCGCCCCGGCTGCGCGTGCTGACCGACGAGCTGGCCCAGCTGGAACGCAACCGCGACTCCATCGTGGACCGGCTGCGCGGTCTCGTGGAGTCGGCCCTCGCCACCCTGCGCTCGGCCCAGCGGCTCTCCCGGCTGCCCGAGGGCCTCGGCGAGTGGTCCGGGCAGGAGTTCCTGCGCATCCGCTTCGAGGAACCCGACCAGGCCACGCTCACCGAGCGGCTCGGCGAGGTCATCGACGAGGCCACCCGCGCGGCCGTGAAGAAGAACTCCGACCTGCGCCGCGACGGCATGTCCCTGCTGCTGCGGGGCGTCGCGGCGGCCCTCCAGCCCAAGGGCGTGGCCGTCGAGATCCTCAAGCCCGACGCCGTACTGCGCGCCGAACGCGTCCCCGTCGGCCAGATGGGCGACGTGTTCTCCGGCGGTCAGCTGCTCACCGCCGCCATCGCCCTGTACTGCACGATGGCCGCGCTCCGCTCGAACGACCGGGGCCGCGACAAGCACCGGCACGCGGGCACCCTGTTCCTGGACAACCCGATCGGCCGCGCCAACGCCACCTACCTGCTGGAGCTCCAGCGGGCCGTGTCCGACGCGCTGGGCGTCCAGCTGCTGTACACCACCGGCCTGTTCGACACCACCGCCCTCGCCGAGTTCCCGCTGGTCATCCGGCTGCGCAACGACGCCGACCTGCGCGCGGGCCTGAAGTACATCAGCGTGGAGGAACACCTCCGGCCCGGCCTGCCCCAGCCGCCCAGCGCCGGGGAGGCGGTGCACAGCGAGATCACGGCGACCCGGATGTTCAAGAAGCCGGCGCCGGCCGCTCCCTGACGGCACCGCTCGCGTCGCCCCGCTGTTCCGCATCACGCGACGCGCCGTGCGATGCGGAACAGCACGGACGGGGTGGCGGCACGGGTGGCGGCACGGAACGTGCCGGGCCGGGCGGGGCCGCGCCGTTCGGCGCCGACGCCGGGGCCGTCAGAAGCCGTACCCCATCCGCCGGGACAGCTCGGCGCCCGCCGCGGCCGTACGCCTGGCCACCTGCGACAACCGGTCCGCGTCGAGCCGGTACACCGGACCCGAGACGCTGATCGCCGCGATCACCTCGCCGTCGTGCGCGCGCACCGGTGCCGCGACGGCCGCGAGCCCGGGTTCCAGTTCCTCGACCGTGACGGCGTACCCCTGCCGGGCCACGGCCTCCAGCTCGGCACGCAACACCGCCGCACCGGTGACCGTACGGTCCGTGAACCGGGTCAACGGCCGCGCCAGCAGTCCCTCGCGCAGGGTCGGCGACAGGTGCGCGAGCAGCACCTTGCCGCTGGAGGTGGCGTGCAGCGGGGTGCGCCGCCCCAGCCAGTTCTGCGCGGTGACGGCCGCGGTGCCGCGGGCCTGCATGATGTTGACCGCCGCGTCGTCGTCCCGGACGGCGATGTTGACCGTCTCACCCAGCTCGTCGGCGACCTCCCGGCACACCGGGACGCCCTCCTGGGAAATATCGAGACGCACCGCCGCCGCCCCGGCCAGGCGCAGCACGCCGGCCCCCAGGCAGTACTTCCCGCGGTCCTTGGCCTGGGCCACCAGGCCCCGGTTCTCCAGGACACCGAGCAGCCGGAACGCCGTGGACTTGTGGACGTCGAGCTCTCCGGCGATCTCGGTGACGCCCGCCTCGCCGTGCCGGGCGAGGATCTCCAGCACGCTCACGGCGCGGTCCACCGACTGCACCGCACCGGCCGTCCCGCGGCCGCCCTGCCTCCCCGGCTCCGGGCGAGTCTGCTCGCCGCCGTCGGGCTGCTGCTGGGTGCGGGGCATGGCTGGGCTCTCAATGACCTGGGCGGCGTTCGTCGCGCACAGCGCGTCGTCGTGCGCCATACGAAACCCGATGCTATCGAAGCGCCCGGTCAGGGGTGCGACAGCTGTCCCGCCCCACCCCTGCGCCGTATCCGTTCCTGTTCCCGCAGGGCCGCACGCTCCTGGCGGCGACGTGCCCGCCGCTCCCGGCGGAGGGCCCGGGCCGTGCTGCTCGGCTCCGAGATCACGCCGTGCCGCTGGTTCCACACCTGGCGGGTCACCCATACGTCGACCGCGGCCCACGTGGCCACCACCGTGCCGGCCACGCTGCTCATCACCATCGGGAACGCCAGCCAGGAGCCGGCCAGCGTGCACAGGAACGCCACCATCGCCTGGATCAGCGTCACCGCGATGACGAGGACGGCCCGCACCGCCGCCGCACGCACCGGATCGGGCACCGGGTGCCGGCGCGCGGGCTCCTCGACCCACAACGGCCGGGAGCCGTACCGCAGTCCACCGCCGGGCCCCTCACCGCCATGCGGTGCCGTGCGGCCCCCCTGCGACCGCCGGCGTCCCGCCTCGCTCTCCTCGGGCGCCTCGCGCCATTCCGCCGTGCCCGTCACCGTGTCACTCCCCACCGCCGGCAGACCGCTCGCCCCCGGAGCCGCAAGACCCCGACTCCCCAGTGGCTGCCCGGCTTGCGCTGCTTTACGCCGCCGGAGCGCAAGACGCGGCCGCTGTGGCCGATTCCGCCCCCAATTCCCATGGAGAAGGACGAACGAGACCGCCCGAAGATTCCCGCGCGGCGAAAAAAACCGGCCAACCGTCCGCCTAACTTGCCGCCGTCGACCGGACGCAACGCGCCGGATCGCGGTGGCAATCTCCCCTCATGCCCGGACAACTCGCCATGTCTCGCCGGGGGTGCGGAAGTTCACCCGCCGGACATGCCTTCGAGTTACCTCTGGGGCGGTAGTAGGCTCGCGCCGTTTGCTGACGGACATGAACACCCCCGGCCGGCGGGGGTCGAGCTGGGGGAGGCCATGCGCTTTCGCGGGAAGTCGATCCGCCGGAAGATCGTGGCGCTGCTTCTCGTGCCGCTGGTGTCCCTGACCGGCGTCTGGGCGTTCGCCACGGTGTTCGCCGGCCGGGAAGTGGCCCAATTGTTCCGCGTGTCCGACGTCATCGAGGACGTCGGCTATCCCGCCGAGGACACCGTCCGCGTCCTCCAGCAGGAACGCCGCCAGGCCCTCGTCTACCTCGCCGACCCGCGGGCCTCCGCGGCCCTGTCCGCGCTGCAGCGCACCCGCACCGCCACCGACCGGGCGATCACCACGCTCCGCCGGAACGCCGCGGACCGGGACACCAGGTCCGACCTGGAGGCCGACGACCGCGAACACCTGGCCGCCGTCCTGGACTCCCTGGACGGCCTCGACTCCCTGCGCCACAGCGTCGAGGAACGCTCCGTCACCCGGGCCCAGGCGTTCGGCCTGTACAACCGCCTGGTCGACCCCTGCTACGCGCTGCTCGCCTCCCTCGTCGGCATCGACGACGTCGAGGTCGAGAAGCAGGCCCGCGCCCTGGTCAACATCACCCGCGCCCGTGAACTGCTCGCCCGCGAGGACGCCCTGCTCGGCTCGTCCCTCGTCGTCGGCCGGCTCACCCGGGACGAGACCCGCCAGATCTCCGGCCTCGTCGCCCAGCGCACCCTCCTGTACGACATCAGCCTCCCGCTGCTGCCCGCCGCCGAACGCGCACGGTACGAACGCTTCTGGAAGAACGCCACCACGGCACCCCTGCGCGGAGCCGAACACACCGTCGTCGCCATGGACTCCGGCACCCCCCGGGGCGTCACCGCCAGGACCTGGGACTCCGCCGCGGCCACCGTCCTGGACGAACTCGGCTCCCTGGACGACCAGGCGAGCGCCCGGTACCAGGACCGCATGCGCCCCGTGGCCGTCGGCGTCATCGCGAAGGCGGCCGTCGTGGGCCTCCTCGGCCTGATCGCCCTCCTCGTCTCCGTCGTCCTGTCCATCCGGGTCGGCCGCGCCCTCATCCGCGACCTGCGCCAGCTGCGCCTCGAGGCCCACGAGGCGTCCGGTGTCCGGCTGCCCAGCGTGATGCGCCGGCTGTCCGCCGGTGAACAGGTCGACGTCGAGACCGAGGTGCCGCGCCTGGAGTACGACAAGAACGAGATCGGCGAGGTCGGGCAGGCCCTCAACACCCTCCAGCGGGCCGCCGTGGAGGCCGCCGTCAAACAGGCCGAACTGCGCGCCGGCGTCTCCGAGGTCTTCGTCAACCTCGCCCGCCGCAGCCAGGTGCTGCTGCACAAACAGCTCACCCTGCTCGACAGCATGGAGCGCCGCACCGAGGACACCGACGAACTCGCCGACCTGTTCCGGCTGGACCACCTCACCACCCGTATGCGTCGGCACGCCGAGGGCCTGGTGATCCTCTCCGGTGCCGCGCCCTCGCGGCAGTGGCGCCGGCCCGTGCAGCTGATGGACGTCGTGCGCGCCGCCGTCGCCGAGGTCGAGGACTACGAGCGCATCGAGGTCCGGCGCCTGCCACGGGTCGCCGTCACCGGGCCCGCCGTCGCCGACCTCACCCATCTGGTGGCCGAACTCCTGGAGAACGCCACGGTGTTCTCGCCGCCGCACACGGCCGTCCAGGTCGTCGGCGAGCGGGTCGCCAACGGCTTCACCCTGGAGATCCACGACCGGGGGCTCGGCATGACGGCGGAGGCACTCCTCGACGCCAATCTGCGCCTCGCGGAGACACCCGAGTTCGAACTCTCCGACACCGACCGGCTGGGCCTGTTCGTCGTCAGCCGGCTCGCCCAGCGCCAGAACGTCCGGGTCTCCCTCCAGCCGTCGCCGTACGGCGGGACCACCGCCGTGGTGTTCATCCCCGACGCGCTGCTCACCGAGGACGACCCGGACACCAACGGCGTCGGCTTCCGGCTCGACCGGGACCGCCCGGCAGGCGGCACCGAGCGGACGCCCGGCCGCGGCGGCCGGTCCCCGGAACCGCTGCGGCTGCCCGGGCCGCCGACCTCCGTGCTGGACGGCCCGGTCGAGCTGGAGGCGCCCGTCGACCTCGACGCGCTGGACGACTTCCCCGGCGCCCTCCCGGACGAGGACAGCGAACGCGGGGGCCTGTTCCGGCCCCGCCGGGCCCGCCCGGACGGCGACGAGCAGCACACCGGCCGGCCGGGGCACCGCGACACCGGCGACCTGGGGGCCGTACCGCTGCCCCGGCGGCAGACGCCCAAGCTGGTCAGCTCGCACGGCAAGCCCGTCACCGACCAGCGGCCCCGCCGCGGCGAACCGGCCCCGCAGCCCACCGCCGGCCCGCAGGACTCCGGCCCGGGCACACTGGCCCCGCTGCCCTCGCGCCGTCGCGGTACGGCCTCCCGGCGCTCCCTCACCGACCCGGCGGGGGACCCGGCCGCGCCCGGGGCGGGCGGCGACGAGACGCCCGGAGCCCCGGCACTGCCCCGGCGCGCCCGGCCCGGCACGCCCGCCACCGGCGGCCCCGCCGGCCCGGTCCCGCCCCCCGGCGGCGGCCCCGTGCCCGCCGGCGACGCGTCCCCGGAGCCGGGCGCCGCGCCGCTGCCCCGGCGCGTGCGTCAGGCCAGCCTGGCGCCGCAGCTCAAGCAGGACACCGAACGGCGCGCCGCCCGCACGGCACAGCCCGCCGACCGCGACGCCGACGAGGTCCGCAGCCGGATGGCCTCGCTCCAGCGCGGCTGGCAGCGCGGCCGGGAGGAGAACGCCGCGGGCGACGGGGCCCACAACGGCACAGCACAAGGAACGACCAAGGGAGACGGTCGATGACCGCACCGAAGGCCACCGGCCGCACGGCGACGAACAAGGGGGAGCTGAACTGGCTCCTGGACGACCTGGTCGACCGGGTCGCCAGCATCCGCAAGGCCCTCATCCTGTCCGGCGACGGACTGCCCACGGGGGTGTCCAAGGACCTGACCAGGGAGGACAGCGAGCACCTGGCCGCCGTCGCGTCCGGCTTCCACAGCCTCGCCAAGGGGGTCGGCCGTCACTTCGACGCGGGCGGCGTCCGGCAGACCATCGTCGAACTGGACGGCGCCTTCCTCTTCGTCACCGCCGCCGGTGACGGCAGCTGCCTCGCCGTCCTCTCGGACGCCGACTCCGACGTCGGTCAGGTCGCCTACGAGATGACGCTGCTGGTCAAGCGGGTCGGTGTGCATCTGGGGACCGCTCCGCGCACCGATCTGCCCGCAGGCGGGTAGTGGGATGGCATGAGCGGAGACGACCAGGGAAGAAACCACTGGTTCGACGACGAGGCCGGGCCCGTCGTCCGGCCGTACGCCATGACGCGCGGCCGCACCACGAGTGAGGGCCAGCACCGCCTCGACCTGATCGCCGTGGTCGTCACCGAGCCCGACGCCGGCGACCCGGAAGCGGACCCGACGCTGTCCCCGGAGCACGTGGACATCGTCGGGCTCTGCCGGGACGCGCCCCAGTCGGTCGCCGAACTGGCCGCGGAACTCGACCTGCCCATCGGCGTGGTCCGGGTGCTCATCGGCGATCTGGTGCACACCGGTCTCGTCCATGTGACCCGTCCGGTGCCGCCGGCGGAGCTGCCGGACGAGAGTATTCTGCGCGACGTGATCAACGGCCTCCGGGCGCTGTGACCGGCGCGAGAGCGGGGGATGACGTGACTGGCCGGCAGTTCCCGGCCGACCCGGGCGGCAGCTCCGCGGACAGCGGAGCGCGGCGCCCGTGCGGACGGCTTCGACCGGCGGGCCCCGGCCCCGGCCGATGCCGGCCACGGAGACGTACTCGTCATCGAACCCCTGGTGACGGCGGCTGCGGCCGACCGTCGCCCGACCCCCAGCAAGCAGGAGAAGAGATCGATGATCTTCGGGCGTTCTGAGCGCGGCAAGCCCCCGGTCGAGCCCGTCACGCTCAAGATCCTGGTGGCCGGCGGCTTCGGCGTGGGCAAGACGACCCTCGTCGGCGCGGTCAGTGAGATCAGACCGCTGCGCACCGAGGAACTGCTCACCGAGGCCGGGCGGCCGGTCGACGACATCAGCGGTGTGGAGGGCAAGCACACCACCACGGTGGCCATGGACTTCGGCCGGATCACCCTGCGCGAGGACCTGGTGCTCTACCTCTTCGGCACGCCCGGGCAGGAACGGTTCTGGTTCATGTGGGACGAGCTGTCCGAGGGTGCGCTCGGTGCCGTCGTCCTCGCCGACACCCGTCGCCTGGAGGACTGCTTCGCCGCCGTCGACTACTTCGAGCGGCGTTCCATACCCTTCCTCGTCGGCGTCAACTGCTTCGAGGGCGCCTCCCGTTACCCCGCCGAATCCGTCCGCCAGGCGCTGGACCTGGACGACAACGTGCCCCTCCTGCTGTGCGACGCCCGGGACCGCGAGTCGGTCAAGCAGGTGCTCATCGGTCTCGTCCGGCACGCGATGGCGTACACGGCCGGACGCCGCCGGGCCGTCATCGGCTGACCGCCCGGGCGACGGCGTCCCCGCGCCACCGGCCGCGGACACGGCCCGTACCCCCGCCGACCGGGGTACGGGCCGTGCGACAGGGCGGACTTGTGCCGTGGTGCCGGACAACACCGAAAATGTACGGCGATGTCGGCTGCTGACACCGGGAAAGTGTTCACCGGCCCCGCAGGGGCGTCAAGGCTGTGGACGGCGACGGCGACGGCGACGGCGACGGCGACGGGGACGGGGACGGGGACGGCGACGGTGCACCGGCCCGTCCGCCGCCGCGCGGTCCCGGGCGCGCCGCACGGCCGTACCGGGGCGGGCCGCTCACCGCTGCGGCTCGGCCGCCGACAGTCCGGCCTCCGCGGGGGCCGGTCCGGGGCCGCCGCGCCGGACCTCGTGGCCGGGGAGCCCGGCCCGGCCGAGCACCCAGCTCCCGCCGCGCAGCGCCTTGGCCGCCTTCTTCAGCGGGGCGAGCCGGGCGGCGGCCTGGTGGTGGTCGCCGACGCTGCCCGGAGCGCAGACGACGGTGGCCAGGGACAGCGTGACCGGCCGCCCGCCCGCCGCCCAGGACGCGTCCAGGACGCCCGGCACCAGCCGTTCGAGCGCCTCCTCGTCGGCCAGCACCAGGAAGTCGTCCCCGCCGATGTGCCCCACCCGCGCCTGCCCCGCCGCCCGCTGGAGCGCGCCGCCGACCGCGCGGATCAGCTCGTCGCCCGCCGCGAACCCGGCCCCGTCGTTGACCTGCTTGAAGTGGTCGATGTCCAGCCAGCTGAGGGTGAACGCCCGCCCCTCGGAGATCCGCCGGTCCACGTCGCCCATGAGCGCGTCCGAACCGGGCAGCCGGGTCAGCGGATTGAGCCCGGCCGCCTCCTCCACCCGGCTCTCGGCCAGTGCCCGCACCAGGTCCGCCAGCCGTACGACCCCCACGCACCGGCCCCGCGCGTCCACCACCGCCACATCGTCCGAGGTCCGGTCCCGGCCGCCGACCGCCACCACGTCCAGCACCTCCCAGGCGGTGGCGTCCACCCCGACCGTGCGGGGCGTGTCGCCCAGTTTGAACGCCGGCCGGCCGGCATACAGGGCATGCCCGTAGCGGGTGGACATCGCGAGCAGGAAGCGCGAGCGGTGCACCGACCGCACGGGCCGCCCGTACGGGTCCACCAGCAGCACCCCGGAGACTTCCGGGAAGCCGGTCAGCAGGGCCCGCACCCGCTCCGCCGAGGCCGACAGCGGCAGCACGGCGGCGGGCCGTACGAACTCCCGCACCGACGGCCCGGAACGGGGCACTGTCACGGCGCCGGGCGTGAGGGACGGAACGTAGACGTCCACCGTGGGAATCCGGGCCGGCGGCGCGAACAGCTCGCCCTGGGCCAGTTGCGCACCGGCCGCCACGGCCGCCGCGCACTGGTGCTCGGTCTCCACGCCCTCCACCACGAGCAGGGCGCCCAGTTCCTCGCACAGCGTCCGCATCGCCCGGACCGCGGCCGGCCGCGCCAGCAGGGAGGCGTCGAGCTTGACCAGGCCGGGGGAGAGGTCGGTGAGCAGCCTGAGCGGCACGTCGCCGTCCCCGATGCCGTCCGCGCTGATCCGGAAGCCCTGCTCGCGCAGCGCGGCCACCGCCTCCAGCAGGGCCCGGTGCGGCACGTGCGTGTAGGGCGGCACGATGTCGAGCGTCACCTCCCAGGGCATGCGCCCGGCGCCGCGCACGGCGTCGTGCAGCGGGGTGAGGCCGCCGAGGTCGGCGAGCGTGGCCGCGAACACGTTCAGATGCAGTGGCAGCAGCGTCTCCTTGCGCGCCGCCGCGCGGAACGCCAGCACGGCCAGCCTGCCGTCCAGTTCGGGATCCCGGCGGGCCTCGGCCAGGATGTCGCCGGTTTCCGGGCGGGCGAGTGTCTCCAGTGCGGTGACCGCGCCCGTCCTCAGGTTGACCACCGGCTGGAAGGCGAAGCGGAGAGTGTCCGTCCAGGAGTGCACGGGAGCATGATGGCGCCGCCCGCGCACGCCCACGCGCAGTTCATGAGACGTTCACGCAGGATTCCGGGGCGATCACACAGCGTGCCGGGACCGGGGGTGCGGCGGACGTCGCTGCCGTGACCCGCCCGGGACGGGGAGACCTGTCACGGGGCAGCCGGAAACGGGCGGGCCATGGCGGTGAACCGAAGGCCCCCGCACGGCGTCGTGTTACAGGAGGGGCGGTCGGGACCGACGGGGGTGATTCCGGCCGCCTCCTCCCGATGCGCCCGTTCCTGACGGCTCACTGCCGGAACATGTGCCTCCAGTGATCGGATACAGTCCGCGCGTGTCCGAAACTCAACAACCATCTGCCAACTCCGTGCCGGACTCCCACTGTTCGAGCTGCGGAGCGCCCTTCGGAGAGGGCATCTCGGGCTGGCCGCGCACCTGCCCGTCCTGCGGGACCGTCGCCTACCGCAACCCGCTCCCGGTCGCGATCGCGCTCCAGCCCGTGTACGACACCAAGGGCACGGCCCTGGTCGTCATCACCCGCACCGTCGCCCCCGCGCGCGGAGGCACGGCCCTGCCCGGCGGCTACGTCGACGACCGCGAGGACTGGAAACAGGCCGTCGTCCGCGAACTCGCGGAAGAGACCGGCATCGACGCGGCGGCCCGCGACGTACGGCTCGTGGACGCCATGAGCGCACCCGACGGGCACCTGCTGCTGTTCGGTCTGCTCCCCGAACGCCCCGCCGACGGACTGCCGCCCTCCGGCCCCACCGACGAGACCGAGGGCTGGCACCTGCTGCGCAGGCCCGAGGAACTCGCCTTCCCGCTGCACACCGTGGCCGTCAAAGCCTGGTTCGAGGGCCGCTACGTGTGAACCGGGCGGTTCAGCCCAGCCCGCGCACCCGCACCGGACGGAGCGGCTCGGCCGCGCCGTCCTCCCGCTCCCGGGTGACCACCACCCGCCCGCCCTGCCGGCGGACGGCATAGCGCTCGATCTCCGGCTCCTCCCACCCGTCGCCCGCGTCCGGCACCACCAGACCGCCCCCGGTCCGCCCGTGCGCGGGCGCCCACACCTCCAGCTCCAGCCCGCCGTCGGCACCCCGCACCGGCAGCACCGCCCCCGCGCGCGCGAAGACCGGCACCCGGGACAGCGGCGCGTCCACGACGACCCGCGCCGGCCCCTCGTAGACCTCCTCCGTCGCCGTGTCGTACCAGCGGCCCCGCGGCAGCCGCACCGCCCGCCGCTCGGTACCGGGCTCCAGCACCGGCGCCACCAGAAGGGCGTCGCCCAGCATGAACGCGTCCTCGCAGTCGCGCAGCGCCCGGTCCTCCGGCGCCCCCCACCACAGCGGCCGCACATAGGGCGCCCCGGTCCGCCGGGCCAGATGCGCCAGCGTCACGAAGTACGGCAGCAGCCGCCGCCGTTCGAGCAGCGCCCCGCGCGCGTGCTCCAGCACCCGCGCACCGAACTCCCACGGCTCCCCGCGCCCCGCCCGCACCCCCGCGTGGGTGCGGAACAACGGCAGATACGCGCCCAGCTGGAACCAGCGCAGATACAGCTCCGGCGACAAACTCCCGTCGAAACCGCCCACGTCCGGACCCGAGTACGGCACCCCGCACAGCCCCAGCCCCAGCACCAGCGACAGCGACGCCCGCAGCCCCGGCCAGCCCGTCGCCACCGCCCCCGACCAGGTGCCCCCGTACCGCTGCGACCCCGCCCAGCCCGAACGGGAGACCAGGAAGGGCCGCTCCTCGGGCACCAGCGCGCGCAGCCCCTCGTAGGCCGCCCGGGCCATGCACAGCGCGTACACGTTGTGCGCCTCTTGGTGGTCACCGCCACGCCCCTCCAGGGCATGCCGGGCCGACCGCGGCAGCGTCGGCTCCCCGAAGGCACCGAACGACGTCGGCTCGTTCATGTCGTGCCAGAACCCCGCGAAGCCCTGCTCCAGCCGCTCTCCGTAGAGCCCGCCCCACCACGCGCGCACGCGCGGGTGCGTGAAGTCCGGGAAGACCGACTCCCCGGCCCACCCCAAGCCCTCCACCGTCCGGCCCCGGGCGTCCCGCACGAACGCGTCCACGGCGCCGCCGCCGTCGTACACGGCGTCCCCCGGTCGCGCCCGCACCGCCGGATCCACCACCGACACCAGCCGGATCCCGTCCCGGCGCAACTCCTCCGCCAGCACCGGCAGCTTGGGAAAACGCTCCTCGTCGACGGTGAACGCCCGATGGCCGTCACCGTGGTCGGTGCCGAGGTGCACGGCGTCCAGCGGCAGCCCCCGCTCCTGGTAGCCGGCGACGATCCGGCGCACCTCCTGCTCACCGCCGGAACCCCACCCCGCGTGCTGGTGCCCCAGGGCCCACGCGGGCGGCAGCGCGGGCGCCCCGGTCAGCGAGGCCCACGTGTACAGCACGCGCGCGGGCGTGCCCACCACCACCCAGCAGCGCAGCGGGCCACCGTCCATGTGCACCTCGCAGCGCCCCGCCCGGTCGTGCCCGGACCCGGCACCCTCCGTGCCCTCCCGCAGGACCACCGAACCGTCCCAGGTGGTGTCGTGGAACACCAGGTGCGTACCCGCGTCCGCCACCACCAGCTGCACCGGCATGGTCAGGTACAGCGGGTCGTCAGCGGGCCCGAACGCCCGTCCGGGATCGGTGTTCCACAGCCGGTACCTGCCGTCCCGCAGCCGCGGACCGGACGCCCGCCCGCCCAGCCCGAAGAACCGGGCGTCCGCCGCCACCTCCGACCGCTGCATCCACCGCGCCGCACCCCCGCCGACCGGCTCCCACCAGCGCGGCGGCAGCTCCCGCCGCAGCACCACCCCGCCCGGCGTGCACACCTGGACCGCGCCGTACCGCGACACGACCACCGTCACCCGCTCGGCCACCACCCGCCAGCCGCCGTCCTTGTCCGGCTCCAGCACCGCCCGCGGGTCCGGCTCCGGACCACTGCCCGCCAGCGCGTACGACGGCAGCGCCGCCGCCCCGTCCCACCCCCAGAACACCGCTCCGTTCGCCGCCACGACGATCCGCAGCTCGGAACGGCCGAACCGGATCAGACCGCCGCCCGCACCCGGCTCCACCTCCCGCACCTGCCCCGGCACCCGGGCCCGCTCCGGGCCCCGCGGCGCCAGCCCCGCCGCGTCGGCACGCCTCCTGCGCCACGCGGCCCGCACGGTGCGCAACCCCCGAGCCGCCCTCCCCGAACCGACCACACTCACCGAACGCACCAGGTCACGACCGTCCATGCTGCTCACCCTGCCATCGAGCGCCCCACGCGCGCGTGCCGTTCAACTGCCGTTCACCCGTGCCCTGGCCACATCTTCACGACGCCGACTATGTGGGGCACACCCTGGTGCGGAAGTCGATCACATGGCATCGTCCGTGTCAGCCGCGTCACGCGCACACCCCAGCCCGTGCGCGGACCGACGCACACGACGCGCACAGCCCGGGAGCCTCCCATGTCGACCGCGAACCCCCAGCCGCTCTGGCAGCCCGATCCCGAGCGGATCGCCCAGGCCCGCATCACCCGGTTCCAGGCCTGGGCCGCCGAGCACCACGGCGCCCCCGCCGAGGGCGGCTACCCGGCCCTGCACCAGTGGTCCGTCGACCAGCTCGGCACCTTCTGGAAAGCCGTCACCGAATGGTTCGACGTACGCTTCTCCACCCCGTACACGCGCGTGCTCGGCGACCGCGCCATGCCCGGCGCCCGCTGGTTCCCCGGCGCCACCCTCAACTACGCCGAACACGCCCTGCGCGCCGCCGCCGACCGCGCCGCCGAACCGGCCCTGCTGTGCGTGGACGAGACCCACGAACCCCGCCCGGTGACCTGGTCCGAGCTGCGCCGCCAGGTGGGCTCCCTCGCCGCCGAACTCCGCGCGCTCGGCGTACGCCCCGGCGACCGCGTCAGCGGCTACCTCCCCAACATCCCGCAAGCCGTCGTCGCCCTCCTCGCCACGGCCGCCGTCGGCGCCGTCTGGACCTCCTGCGCCCCCGACTTCGGCGCCCGCAGCGTCCTCGACCGCTTCCAGCAGGTCGAACCCGTCGTCCTGTTCGCGGTCGACGGCTACCGCTACGGCGGCAAGGAGCACGACCGCCGCGAGATCGTCGCCGAACTCCGCCGCGAGCTGCCCACCCTGCGCGCCGTCGTCCACATCCCGCTGCTCGGCACCGACACCCCCGAAGGCGCCCTCGCCTGGTCGGCGCTGACGGCGGGGGACACCGAGCCGGTCTACGAACAGGTCCCCTTCGACCACCCGCTGTGGGTGCTGTACTCCTCCGGCACGACCGGCCTGCCCAAGGCCATCGTCCAGTCACAGGGCGGCATCCTGGTCGAACACCTCAAACAGCTCGGCCTGCACTGCGACCTCGGCCCCGAAGACCGCTTCTTCTGGTACACCTCGACCGGCTGGATGATGTGGAACTTCCTCGTCTCCGGCCTCCTCACGGGCACCACGATCGTCCTGTACGACGGCAGCCCCGGCTACCCGGACACCGGCGCCCAGTGGCGGGTCGCCGAACGCACCCGGGCCACCCTCTACGGCACCTCCGCCGCCTACGTCATGGCCTGCCGCAAGGCCGGCGTCCACCCCGCCCGCGACTACGACCTGTCCACGGTCGAGTGCGTCGCCACCACCGGCTCCCCACTGCCGCCCGACGGCTTCCGCTGGCTGCACGACGAGTTCGCCGAGAGCGGGGCCGGCCTGTGGATCGCCTCCGTCAGCGGCGGCACGGACGTCTGCTCCTGCTTCGCCGGCGCCGTACCCACCCTGCCCGTCCACACCGGCGAACTCCAGGCCCCCGGCCTCGGCACCGACCTGCGCTCCTGGGACCCCAGCGGCAAACCCCTCGTCGACGAGGTCGGCGAACTGGTCGTCACCCAGCCCATGCCGTCCATGCCGATCCACTTCTGGAACGACCCCGACGGCAGCCGCTACCACGACAGCTACTTCGACACCTACCCCGGCGTCTGGCGCCACGGCGACTGGATCACCCTCACCTCCCGGGGCTCCGTGATCATCCACGGCCGCTCCGACTCCACCCTCAACCGGCAGGGCGTCCGCATGGGCTCCGCCGACATCTACGAGGTCGTGGAACGCCTGCCCGAGATCAGGGAATCGCTCGTCATCGGCGTCGAACAGCCCGACGGCGGCTACTGGATGCCCCTGTTCGTGCACCTCGCACCGGGCGCCGTCCTGGACGAGGCGCTCCGCGACCGCGTCCGGCAGGCCATCCGCGAACAGCTATCGCCCCGGCACGTCCCCGACGAGATCATCGAGGTTCCCGGCATCCCGCACACCCTCACCGGCAAGCGCATCGAGGTCCCCGTCAAACGCCTCCTCCAGGGCACCCCCCTGGACAAGGCGGTCAACCCCGGCTCCATCGACGACCTCGCCCTGCTCGGCTTCTACGAGGAACTGGCCCGCCGACGCGCCTGACCCACCGGAAGACCACCCTCCGCACAGGTCCCGGACCCGCCCCAGCAGACCGCGGCGTCCGGGACCCGGCTCCGCGGCCACCGGCCATGACCTGGAAAGAGATCCCCCTCAGCCCGCTTCACGACCGCCGGCGGACGGCCGTTGTCAGTGCCGCCGGTTACGGTGAGTGAGCACTGATCGACCGCGCATTGGGGGAATCATGGCGCACACCGACCACCAGACCCTGCGACGCGTCCTGCGCCGCGAGATCGCCGGCACCATCGGCGTCCTCACCGACGACCACGACTTCCGCGCCATGCGGCGCTACCGCAGCTTCACCTTCGACGACCACACGACCTACCTCCGCCAGCTCGAGAGGGTCCTGAAGACCCGCGCCGCCCAGGGCAGCCACACCGCACTCGCCCTGTTCGACCCCGAGGACTACGCCGCGTACTGCGCGGACACCGGCCTCGACCCGGACACCGCGGCCAGCCGCACCCGGTTCACCGCACACCTCGCGGCCACCGGCCCCACCGTCCCCTACGACGGCCGCCCGCTCGCCGACCTCCTGCCCCAACTCGTGGACGAGGCCGTCCGCCAGGCCACCTGGGAGTACGCCACCACCCTCCTCACCCGCCTGGGCCCCTGCCCGACCTGCGGAGAGGACATCGGCAGGGCCGCCTTCACCCGCGCCTCCGAACTCGTGGTCCGCATCCTGGACACCGCACCACCCGGTGACAGGCACCTCGTCTGCACCGTCTCCGGCCCACCGGACACCCTCGTCTCCGTCCTGCACGGCGACCAGGACGGCACCGGCGCCACCCGCCTGGACGAGGCCGAGGCCCTGGAATTCACCAGCGTCCTCGCCCTCGGACTCGCCACCCGCAGCCCCGGCGGACTCGTCATCCGCACCAGCGCCGCGGGCACCGCCGACCGCGTCTACGGCTGGCGCCTGCGCGGCGGCGCCCTCGAACCCCTGACGGCAGCGGAGGTCTTCGACGCCTACTGCACCGACGTCGAATCCGGCGACCTCATCGCCCCCGAGTCCGGCGTCGACTACGGCGCACCCCCCGACCTCGGCGACGACGGCACGGCAGCCGGCCACCGCCACTGACCTGTCCGCCCCCACCGGAACACACCGAGGGGCGCCCCGCCCGAAGGCAGGACGCCCCTGATCCCGGCACCCGACGGCACCGGTACGGCTACTCGCCGGACAGCACCGCCTGAGCAGCGGCGCGCGCTTCCTCGGCACTGTCCGCCGCACGCGCCGCCGCCGCGGCCCGCTCGCACTGCGCCAGCGTGTACTTCGCCAGCGTGGCGCGGACATACGGAATCGACGCCGACCCCATGGACAGGGAGGTGACACCCAGACCGGTCAGCACACAGGCCAGCAGCGGATCGGACGCGGCCTCGCCGCACACCCCGCAGCTCTTGCCCTCCGCCTTCGCCGCCTCGGCCGACAGCGCCACCAGGTCGAGCAGCGCCGGCTGCCACGGGTCCTGGAGCCGCGACACCGCACCCACCTGCCGGTCCGCCGCGAACGTGTACTGCGCGAGGTCGTTGGTCCCCAGCGACAGGAACTCGACCTCCCGCAGGATCGAGCGCGCCCGCAGCGCGGCCGACGGGATCTCGACCATCGCGCCGAACTTCGCCTGGAGGCCCGCCTCCCGGCAGGCGTCCGCGAACGCCTTGGCGTCCTTGCGGTCCGCCACCATCGGCGCCATCACCTCGAGGTGCACGGGCAGCCCCTCGGCGGCCTTCGCCAGTGCCGTCAGCTGGGTGCGCAGCACCTCCGGGTGGTCGAGCAGCGTCCGCAGGCCCCGCACGCCCAGCGCCGGGTTCGGCTCGTCCGCCGGCGTCAGGAACTCCAGCGGCTTGTCCGCCCCGGCGTCCAGCACCCGCACGACCACACGACCCTCGGGGAACGCCTCCAGCACCTGCCGGTAGGCCTCCACCTGCTTCTCCTCGGAAGGAGCCTTCTTGCTGTCGTCGAGGAAGAGGAACTCGGTCCGGAACAGACCGACGCCCTCGGCGCCCGCCTCGACCGCCGCCGGCACATCCGCCGGCCCGCCCACGTTGGCCAGCAGCGGAACCTTGTGCCCGTCCGCGGTCACACCGGGACCCGTCGAGGCGGCCAGCGCCGCCTTGCGCTCGGCAGCCGCGGCGGAAAGCCGCGCCTTCTTCTCCTCGCTCGGGTTGACGAAGACATCGCCCGTGCTGCCGTCCACGGCGACCACGGTGCCCTCGGCCAGTTCACCGGCACCCGGCAGCGCCACGACGGCCGGCACCCCCAGCGCCCGCGCCAGAATCGCGCTGTGGCTGGTCGGACCACCCTCCTCGGTCACGAAACCGAGCACCAGCGACGGGTCCAGCAGCGCCGTGTCGGCCGGAGCCAGGTCACGCGCCACCAGTACATACGGCTGGTCGCTGTCCGGGACACCCGGCATCGGCACGCCCAGCAGGCGCGCGACGATACGGTTCCGCACGTCGTCCAGGTCGGCCACCCGCCCCGCGAGGTACTCACCGGCACCGGCCAGCAGCTCCCGGTACGCCGCGAACGCGTCGTACACCGCGCGCTCCGCGGTGCTGCCGACGGCGATCCGCCGGTCCACGTCCGCCATCAGCTCGGGGTCCTGGGCCATCATGGCCTGCGCTTCCAGCACGGCCTGGGCCTCGCCCCCCGCCAGATTGCCGCGCGCCGTCAGGTCGGCGGCCACGGCGTCCACGGCCTGCCGGGCGCGCCCCTGCTCCCGCTCGGCGTCCTCGGCGGGGATCTGCTTGGCCGGCGGCTCCAGGACCGCCGTACCCATGTGCCGAACCTCGCCGATCGCCACACCGTGGCTCACGCCGACGCCTCGCAGCGTTGTCTCCATCTCACCCGTCTCCGGTAGTGCGGCGGGTCCCGCCGCCGCGGTGGTTGTCCAGTGCGCCGCCCTGCGACGGCAGGGCCGTCAGTTCCAGGAGAAGAGGCTGTCGCCGGTCTTCACGTCGCCGCTGTCACGCAGCTCGGAGAGGGCCTCGGCAGTGGCCTCCAGCGCGACGACCGGGCACACCGGGGACTTTCCGGCGGCTTCGACGGCGGCCGGGTTCCAGCGGACGACGGCCTGGCCGCGGGCGACGGTGTCCCCCTTGTTCACGAGCAGCTCGAAGCCCTCGCCGTTGAGCTGGACCGTGTCGATGCCGAGGTGGGTGAGCACCCCGTGGCCGCTCTCGTCGACGACGACGAACGCGTGCGGGTGCAGGGAGACGATGACGCCGCCCACGGGTGCCACCGCCTCGGAGGCCTCGCGCACGGGATCGATCGCGGTACCCGGGCCGACCATGGCCCCGGAGAAGACCGGGTCCGGCACTGCGGCCAGTCCGATGGCCCGTCCAGCGAGAGGGGACGTCACGGTGGTCATGGGAAGCCTCCCAAGGAGTGGAGCTGCTCGCGGGCTGAGCAGCAGCGTATGTCAAATGAACTGACGGTTCCGGATAGAAGCTACCAGCTAGTGGTCTAGACCACCAACCAAGGCGATTTGCACGGCCTTCCGGGCCCCATGTACAGTCGTAACCCTGCTCAGGGCAGAGAGGTACGAAACAGTGCCCAGCCCCAGGCGGCAACCAAACTCATCAGATCCTGATCTCTGGATCTTCTTCTGCGTGCTCGCAGGAGGGTGGTCAGAGAGACGGAAAAACCCTGGTAGAGTTTGAAACACCGAAGGGAAGCGCCCGGAGGAAAGCCCGAGAGGGTGAGTACAAAGGAAGCGACCGTTCCTTGAGAACTCAACAGCGTGCCAAAAGTCAACGCCAGATATGTTGATACCCCGTCTACCGGATCAATCCGGTGGCGAGGTTCCTTTGAAAAAACACAGCGAGGACGCTGTGTGCGAGAGGACTCTTCCTCCTCTCGCACCGCTCTCGTGATGTGTCATCCCGATTACGG